>DASXKY010000131.1:0-27252 GCA_036496555.1 Burkholderiales bacterium
GTGATGAGCGCGTCTCGCTTAAAACCACCCAGGCAGGGCGACCCCAAGACCGAGCCGGGCTCTCCGAAGTTGCTGCCTTATTGCAGAGATCTGGCAGCTAATTGCAGCCAAAATCCGTTAACAGCATTTACTCCTTGGAGACACGCTAACGAAGGGATGGACCCGATTGTTCACGAGTGCGCGGCCCATCTGGGGCGTCTCCAGCCGAGCCCGGATGCCACGGACGGCCGTGCTGTCTTAGTGCGCTAAAATGCCGGGTTCTTCGCCGAAAAACCGGGAAAACAACCTCGGGAGGAAGGGTGGATGGACCTGCGTAAGCTCAAGAAGCTCATAGACCTCGTTCAAGAGTCCGGCATCGCCGAGCTCGAGATCACGGAGGGCGAGGAGAAGGTCAAGATCGTCAAAGGCGGCGGCATCAGTGTCGTCCCGGTAGCGGCGTCAGCGGCCGCCGTTGCTACCGAGGCGCCGCGGCCCGCAACACCGGCTGCCGCCGCGCCGGCGCCGAGCGCAGTTGCGCCCGCCGGTCCTGAAGGACACGTCGTCAAGGCACCCATGGTCGGCACCTTCTACCGCTCAGCTTCGCCGGATGCCAAGGCCTTCGTCGAGGTCGGTCAAAGCGTCAAGGAGGGACAGACGATCTGCATTATCGAGGCGATGAAGCTGATGAATGAAATCGAGGCGGACGCCGGCGGAGTGGTGAAGGCCATCCTGGTCGAGAACGGGCAACCGGTGGAATACGGCCAGCCGCTCTTCATCCTCGGCTAGATGTTCGAAAAGATCCTGATCGCGAACCGCGGCGAGATCGCGCTGCGGATCCAGCGCGCATGCCGCGAGCTCGGAATACGGACCGTCGTCGTCCACTCGGAGGCTGACACCGAGGCGAAGTACGTCAAGCTCGCGGACGAGTCGGTCTGCATCGGCCCGCCGCCGGCCGCTGCGAGCTACCTCAACATTCCCGCCATCATCAGCGCGGCCGAGGTCACCGACGCGGAGGCGATCCACCCGGGCTACGGCTTCCTCGCCGAAAACGCGGACTTCGCCGAAAAGGTCGAGCGTTCCGGCTTTGTGTTCATCGGGCCCCATCCGGAGAACATCCGGCTGATGGGCGACAAAGTCAGCGCCAAGCAGGCGATGAGCAAGGCCGGTGTGCCGACTGTCCCCGGCTCGGACGGCGCGCTGCCTGAGGATCCCAAAGAGATCGTGCGCATCGCGCGCAAGATCGGCTACCCGGTAATCATCAAGGCCGCTGGCGGCGGCGGCGGGCGGGGCATGCGCGTGGTGCATACCGAAGCCGCCCTGCTCAACGCCGTCAACATGACACGCACGGAGGCGCAGGCCGCTTTCGCCAACCCGGTGGTCTATCTGGAGCGCTATCTGGAGCAGCCGCGCCACATCGAGATTCAGGTGCTCGCCGACGGGCAGAAAAACGCGGTCTTCCTCGGCGAGCGCGATTGCTCCTTGCAGCGCCGGCACCAGAAGGTCATCGAAGAGGCTCCCGCGCCCGACTTGCCGGCGAAGCTTCGGGAGAAGGTCGGCGAGCGCTGCGTCGACGCCTGCAAGAAGATCGGCTACCGCGGCGCCGGGACGTTCGAGTTCCTGTACGAGGAGGGGGAGTTCTTTTTCATCGAGATGAACACCCGCATCCAGGTCGAGCACCCGGTCACCGAGATGATCACTGGCATCGATATCGTCCAGGAGCAGATCCATATCGCGAGCGGTGAGAAATTGCGGATGCGCCAGAAAGACATCGAGCTGCGCGGCCATGCCATCGAATGCCGCATCAATGCGGAAGACCCCTATCGTTTCACGCCGTCCCCGGGAAAGATCACCTCGTATCACCCGCCGGGCGGGCCCGGCATTCGGGTCGACTCGCATGTCTACCAGGGTTACAGCGTTCCGCCGAACTACGACTCAATGGTCGGCAAAGTCATTGCCTACGGCGCGAGCCGCGAACAGGCCATTGCCCGTATGCGCATCGCGCTCTCGGAGATGGTCGTCGAAGGCATTCAGACCAATCTTCCGCTGCACCGTGACCTGCTGAACGACACCCGCTTCATTCGCGGCGGCGTCTCGATCCACTATCTCGAGCAAAAGCTGGCCCAGGAACAGAAAAAGAAGAAGTAATGCCCTGGCATGCCGTCACGCTCGAGCTGGACGCCGGACTGGTGGAGGCGTTCGGCGACGCGCTGCTCACGAGAGGTGCCGAGTCGGTGTCGCTCGATCACCCTGACGACCCTTTGCCGAGTCTGCAGGCGCTATTTCCCTTGACGGCGGGGGTGCGTGGCCTGATTGCCGAGGCGGCCGAGGAATGCGGCGTGCCGCCGCCCGCTTATCGGCTGGAGCGACTGGAAGACGCCGACTGGGTGCGGCGTACGCAAGCGCAGTTTCCTCCCTTGCGAATAGGCGAGCGGCTGTGGATCGTGCCGAGCTGGCATGACGCACCGACGAGCGCGGCTGTCGTCAGGCTCGATCCGGGGCTCGCCTTCGGCACCGGCAGCCATCCCTCCACGCGTCTCGCGCTGCGCTTCCTGGAAATGCGCTTGCGAGGAGGCGAGAGGGTGCTCGATTACGGCTGCGGCTCCGGTATATTGGCGATCGCCGCAGCGAAGCTCGGCGCGCGGCAGGTCAGCGCCACGGACATCGACGCCGCGGCGATGGAAACAGCGGCCGCGAACGCAGCCGCAAACGCCGCGTCGGTAGACTTGTTCATGCTCGACACGCTGCCCGCCGGACTCTATGACATCGTCGTGGCAAACATCCTCGCGCAGCCGTTGATCGTACTCGCCGCCCTACTCGGCGAGCGCGTCGCACCCGGAGGAAGAATTGCCCTCTCGGGAATACTCGAGTCGCAGGCCGATGAAGTCGAGGCCGCGTACGTCCGCCAGTTCGACATGGCGACGAGGCAGACGGAGGAGGGCTGGGCATTGCTCGAAGGGGCGCGCCGGTGAGCCTCGTCACGCGCTGCCCGGTCTGCGCCACGGCGTTCCGCGTGCAGCGCACGCAGCTTGCGGCGCGCGGCGGCAAGGTGCGCTGCGGCAAATGCGGCCAGATCTTCGACGGCATTGCCGCGCTGGTCGAGGAGGGCCCTGAGCCGCTTGGCGCCGAACCGTCCCCGCAGCTCGGCCTGTTCGACGGCTCGCGGCGGGCCTCGGTCGTCGACGAGGAAGCGCCCTTGCCCGCGTTCATGGCGGACGAGGAGCCGGCACGCAGAATGGCCCTGCTGTGGGGTGCGCTCGCCCTCGTCGCGCTCCTCGTACTCGGCGCGCAGATCGTCCACCGCACCCGCAGCGACCTGGCGGCGCAGTTTCCCGGCATGCGCGATGCGCTCGCCACGGCCTGCCGCTCGATCGGCTGCCAGGTCCTGCTGCCGCGGCGCGCAAGCGAGATGAACATCGAGTCCTCGGACCTGCAGGCGGACGGCCGCCGCGAGGGCGTAATCGTGCTGAACGCGCTGCTGAAGAACCGTGCGCTGTCGCCTCAGGAATATCCCGCGCTCGAGCTCACGCTCACCGACGAGGCCGGACGTCCGGTGTTGCGACGGGTGCTCGCCCCGGCCGAGTATCTCGATGCCGGCCGGGCCATCGAGCAAGGAATGACGAGCGGCGCCGAAGTTCCGCTTCGTCTGTATCTCGATACCGGGCGAATGCGCGCAACCGGCTACCGCCTATACCTCTTTTATCCATGAACAAAATCCTTGTCACCGGCTCGATCGCGTACGACACCATCATGGTGTTTCCCGACCGCTTCAAGAACCACCTGCTGGCAGACCAGCTGCACATCCTCAATGTCTGCTTCCTCACGCCGCAAATGCGCCGCGAATACGGCGGCACCGCAGGCAACATCGCATACAACCTGAAGTTGCTCGGCGAGGATCCGCTGGTGATGGCGACGGTCGGCGAAGACATCGAGCCTTACGTGCAGCGCTTCGCCGGCCTCGGCATCGGCACGCGCCTTTTCCGCCGGGTCACTGGGCAGTTCACCGCACAGGCGTTCATTACGACCGATCTCGACGATAACCAGATCACGGCGTTCCATCCCGGCGCGATGAATCACTCGCACGAGAACCACATCGGGCGCGAGCTGGGAGCCGGTCTAGCGATCATCGGACCCGACGGCAAGGAGGGAATGCTGCAGCACGCGCGCGAATGCACGGCCGCCGGGGTACCTTATCTGTTCGATCCCGGGCAAGGGCTGCCGATGTTCTCCGGCGCTGAGCTCGGCGAGTTCCTGAAAAACGCCTCTTACGTCGCGCTCAACGACTACGAAGGCAAGATGCTCGAGGAAAAGACCGGCCGCAAGCTGGAGGACATCGCGAATGGCGTGAAAGCCCTGGTCTGCACGCTCGGCGCGAAGGGTTCGCTCATCTTCGCCGGAGGAGAGCGTCACGAAGTGCCCATCGTTCAGGCCGACGCGGTGGTCGATCCCACGGGCTGCGGCGACGCGTACCGCGCCGCGTTGCTTCACGGTCTCGCGCACGTCTGGGACTGGCCCTCGATCGGCCGGCTCGGCTCGGTGATGGGCGCGATCAAAATCGCGCAGCGTGGCGCGCAGAACCACCGTCCGGCCCGCGCGGACATCGAAGCGCGCTTCAAGCGTGCGTTCGGCTATTCGCCTTGGAAGTGAACGCGGACCTTCGCTGCGTATTCTTCTAGTTTTTCTTTCAGCTGGTTCTTCATCGGCCAAGTAAGACTGGGGTTCACCTAGCCGAGGTCCATGCTGCAGAACACGCACTCAGCTACTACTGACCGCCGCGCGCTTTTATAAGATAGCCGCTGCATGGTACTTGCACGAGCGCGCGATCTTCGAGTCTGAGCGCGCTGAGGAAGCCGCCCCAGACACAGCCGCTGTCCAGGCACGAAGCGCGGTGATCGAGCCGCAGCCCAAGGTCTGACCAGTGGCCGAATACGATCGGCGGCTCGCTAGTCGATCGGGTTTCATACCAGGGAAGGAAGCCCGCAGGCGGCGTCGCGCCCTCGGCCTGAAACTCCATCCTGCCGTCCTGCGTGCAGAACCGCATCCGAGTCATGGCATTCACGATGACGCGCAACCGATCCCAGCCGGTCAGGCTCTCATTCCACCGGTCCGGCTTGTTGCCATACAGGTTTGTCAGAAATGAGCGGTAGTCCGGCGCTCGCAGAGCTCGCTCGACCTCAGCGCCGAGCACCAGGGCGTCCGCGACGGTCCAGCTCGGCAGCAGACCGGCGTGGATCATGACGTATCCATCGTCCGAATGAATCAACGGCCGGGTCCGAAGCCAATCGACTAGGTCCTTCGCATCCGGCGCCGCGAGCACGTCGCCGAACGTGTCGTCTTTGCGCGTTCGCTCGAAGCCTTCGTACTGCGTCACCAGATGAAGGTCGTGGTTGCCGAGCACGACGACCGCGCGCTCACCCAGATCGCGCACGAAGCGCAGCACTTCGAGCGACTTGGGCCCGCGGTTGACGAGGTCACCCACGAACCACAGCGTGTCTTTTCTCCTGGAAAAGCCGCACTCGACGAGCAACTTCTGCAGTTCGTCGTAACAGCCTTGAATATCGCCGATCGCGTAGGTCGCCATCAGCCGAAGCGCTCAGCGGAATAGGGGGCCGGATCGACGAAAGGCACCTCGCCCGTCACAAGCTCGGCCACAAGACGCCCGGTCACTGCGCCCAAGGTCAATCCGTGATGCGCGTGGCCAAAGGCGAACCAGAGATTGCGATGCCGCGGCGCCGGGCCAATGACGGGCAGCATGTCCGGCGTGCAGGGTCGTGCCCCCATCCAGGGCTCGTTGTCGAGCCGCTCGGCAAGCGGGAAGAGATCGCGTGCGATCGGCTCGGCGCGGCCCAACTGCACCGGTGTACGGATCGCATCGCGCCGTGCGAACTCAGCCCCGGTAGTGAGGCGGATACCGCGGCGCATGGGCGCGAGAAAGTAGCCGCGCTCCGTGTCCAGCATCGGCAAGTTGAGCTTCGCCTCGCCGGCGGCCCGGTAGTGCATGTGGTAGCCGCGTTTCACCGCGAGCGGCAGGCGATATCCCAGCGCGCGCGTGAGCACGTCCGCCCAGGGTCCGAGCGCCACGACGGCGCTTGCGGCCGTGAGGGACCCCTGTGTCGTGCGCAGCCGCCAGCCGTCTCCTTCAACCTCGAGGCTGGCAGCGTTCCCCTGCACGAACCTTCCGCCAAGCCGCTCGAAGGCGCGCAAGTACGACAAGGCTAGGCCCTGCGGATCATCGACAGCGACCGGATCGGTCCAGTGCAGTGCGCCGGCCAGCACCGGCGCGACATGCGGTTCCATTTCCTGCAGCGCATGGCCATCAACCGCCCGATAGTTGATGCCGAATTCGCGCTTCCATCGTTCGGCTTCCGCGAAGCGGCGGTCTCGCTCGCGCGCGGTACGGAATACTTTCAGCCAGCCGCCGGCATGCAGGTAGCCGGTCGCACCGGCTTCGACTGCAAGCGCCTGATGCTCGCTAACGCAATGCTCTATGAGCTTGGAATAGCGCCGCGCGACTTCGGCATGCCGCGCAGGACGCGAATGCTGCCAATACTGCCAAAGGAACGGCGCCAGCGTCGGCAGCGCGGAGGGATGGTAGTGCGCGTCGATGGTCCTGTTAAAGCCATAGCGCAGCAACGCGCCGAAGTCGTGCGGGAATCCATACGGATAGACGCCTTCGCGCTGGATCAGCCCGGCATTGCCGGACGAAGTTTCTTCAGCGGCACCCCTGCGGTCCACCAGCACGACGCCGCGCCCGCGCTTTTGCAAGTGCAGTGCGACGCAGATACCCACAATACCCGCTCCTAGAACGACCGCGTCGCTCCGCATCCTCTGCAATCCGTGCTTTCCTCAGAAGCTGGCGTCCAGCCGTCGATACTGTATCGCTTCGGCGACGTGCTCGGCGGCAATCACGCTCCGTCCGCAAAGGTCTGCGATCGAGCGCGCTACCCTAAGGACGCGGTGGTAAGCGCGCGCCGAGAGCAACAGGCGCGCCAAGGCGTGGCGCAGGAGCTGGTCGCCTTCGCGGTCGGTAACGCAATGGCGATCGATTTCCCGGGTGCCAAGCAGCGCGTTCGGCTTACCTTGCCGCGCCAGCTGCCGCTCCCGTGCCTTCTCCACTCTGCCCTTGATCGTCGCCGAAGGTTCGCCGTCGGCCGCGTTGAGCAGGTCGCTTTCGCGCGGAGCGGGCACCTCGAGCTTGATATCGATCCGATCGGCGAGCGGACCCGAAACGCGCCCGCGGTACCGGGCGATCCGCTCCGGGGTGCAACGGCACCGCCCGGCCCGATCACCGCAGTGGCCGCAGGGGCAGGGATTCATCGCCGCGACGAGCTGAAAGCGCGCCGGGAATTGGGCCTGGTGCGCGGCGCGCGAAATCGAAACGCGGCCGGACTCGAGTGGCTCGCGCAACGCCTCGAGGACATCGCGGTCGAACTCGGGCAGCTCGTCGAGGAACAGAACGCCATGGTGCGCGAGCGAAATTTCGCCCGGGCGCGGTAGGGCTCCGCCGCCGACCAGTGCGGCACACGAGGCGCTGTGATGAGGGCCGCGGAAAGGCCGCTCGCCCCAGCGCATTGCCTCGAATCCGGCACTCGATACGGAATGAATGGCGGCGACTTCCAGGGCGTCGGCCTCCGAGAGTGCCGGCAAGATTCCCGGAAAGCGTGCGGCGAGCATGGATTTGCCGGTGCCGGGCGGTCCCACCATCAGCACGCTATGGCCGCCCGCCGCGGCGACCTCTAGTGCGCGCTTGATCTGTTGCTGTCCTTTGACGTCGATGAAATCCGGATAAGAGGGCGCCACTATGGCGCCGCCGCCCTTGTATTCCTGAAGCAGCGTTTCGCCGGCAAGATGCGCTACCACTTCGAGCAACGTGCGGGCCGGTAGAATCCGTGCACCTTCCGCGAGCGCCGCCTGAGGTGCATTTCCCTCCGGCAGGACGAAGGCACGCCCGGCGGCGCGAGCCATGAGCGCCATGGCGAGCGCGCCTCTCACGGTGCGCAGATCGCCTGTGAGCGACAGTTCCCCGGCGAATTCATGACCCGCCAGCGCAGCGGCAGGCAGTTGACCGCTTGCCGCCAGGACGCCAAGGGCGATAGGCAAGTCAAAGCGGGTGGAATCCTTCGGCAGCTCGGCGGGGGCCAGATTCACCGTCATCCGCCTTGCCGGGAATTCAAAGTGAGCATGGTTGAGAGCGGCGCGCACGCGATCGCGCGCCTCTCTAACCTCGGCATCCGGCAGTCCAACAATATGGAACGCGGGTAGTCCGGGCCCGAGGTGTACTTCGATCGTCACCTCGGGCGCATCAATACCCGCAAGCCCACGGCTGGCAACGGTAGCTATCGACAAGCGATCTCCTCCACGATCTCCCGCGGAGAGAAACGCGTCGATCCGGGAAATCGTTTACCGGCTGCGCGCTGCGCGCGCTTCGAGTTCGGCGACCCGCGCCTCGAGTTCGGCAAGTCTGGTCTGGGCTCGCTCGAGCAGCTTCCTCTGAACTTCGAAATCCTCACGCAGGACCAGATCCAGCCGATCGAACCATCCCGCGAGCACGGCCCGCAGGTTGCGCTCAATGTCCTGCGCCGGCGAGTCGCGCATCACTCCCTCGATGCGGCGGCGTAGTTCTTCGAGAAACTTCGGATCGATCATGCGGCGAAGGTAGCACTCCAGCCAGCGCACCAAGCCTGAGCGTTTTGCTCTCCAGCGCGCACCCGATCGGTGCGCTGATCGGATGCGTCAACTCTAGGCGATTGATCCGTAATTGGAAAGCACCATGGCATAGGAGATGCTAATTGAGTGTCCGCAATACTTAATTTCCAACCCTCAAGGGAGATTTTTCGATGCGTAAGTCCATTCTCACCCTGTCCGTCGCGGCGGCTCTTGCAGCCCCAGGCTTTGCAGCCGCTCAGACAGCCCCGGCAGCGGCGCCCGCGCCATCGCCCGTTACCGGCAACATGACGATCGCCAGCGACTACCGGTTCCGCGGCATCTCGCAGACCTACCTCGGACCGGCCATCCAAGGCGGCATCGACTACGCCCATCCGAGCGGCTTCTACGTCGGCAACTGGAACTCGAACGTCGCCAGCCAGGTTTACACGGGCGGCTCGGGTATCGAGATGGATTTCTACGGCGGCTACAAGAAGGCCTTCGGCGACATCAGCATGGATGTCGGATTTATCTACTACTACTACCACAACGCCGAATTCATGAGCAAAAAGTTCAACAACGAGGAGGTGTACATCGGCGCCTCGTGGAAGTGGCTGTCGGCCAAGCTCAACTATGCGATCAGCGACTACTTCGGCCTGAATACGCAGCAGGCGTCGGGCGGCTACTGGGTCAATCAGACTACCGGTGCTGCGCTCGATCCGAGCGGGACACTGGGCAAATCCAAGGGGACGTATTACCTGGACCTCACGGCGACGTACCCGGTGAACGACAAGCTCAACATCATCGGTCACTACGGCCACCTGGACGTCAAGACCTACAACGATCTCGACTACAACGACTGGAAGCTCGGCGTGACGTATGACCTCAGCGGCTGGACGCTGGGCGCCTCCTACATCGACACCGACGCCAAGAAGGACTGGTACTACACGGGCGGGGCCAAGGGTAACAAGAACTCCGGCGACAGCACCGTGGTCCTGTCCATCGGCAAGACGTTCTGAACCCAACAGAGCGGGCCGCCGCGTTGAGCAATGCGGCGGCTGCTCAGGGAGATCCGCGTGAAACTAGTTACCGCAATCATCAAGCCGTTCAAGCTCGACGAGGTGCGCGAGGCGCTGTCGGCGATCGGCGTGCAGGGGATCACCGTCACCGAGGTGAAGGGATTCGGCCGGCAGAAAGGGCACACCGAGCTGTACCGGGGCGCCGAGTACGTGGTCGATTTCCTGCCGAAGGTTAAGGTCGAGGCCGCGGTCAAGTCCGAGATGCTGGAGCAGGCGATCGAGGCGATCGAGAAATCGGCTAACACCGGCAAGATCGGCGACGGGAAGATTTTCGTGTTCGACCTCGAGAAGGTCATCCGCATCCGCACCGGCGAAACCGATGCGGCCGCGCTCTAAGGGGAATGCAATGAAAAGACTATTGGGATTAGTCGCCTTTGTCGCCGCACTTGCGTTTGGCGGTGCCGCGCTGGCGCAGGACAAACCGGCGGCCACGCCGGAAAAGCCTGCGGCCGCGGCCGAAGCCGCCAAGCCGACGGCGCCGGCGCCTGCTGCAGCGGCTGCGGCGCCAGCCGTGCCGAAATGCGGCGACAAGGGATTCGACTGCAACAAGGGCGATGTCGCCTGGATGATGACCTCGACCGCGTTCGTGCTGTTCATGACCGTGCCGGGGCTCGCGCTGTTCTACGCCGGCATGACCCGCACGAAGAACGCGCTGTCGACGGTGATGCAGAGCTTTTCGATCTTCTGTGTCATCGCCGTGCTGTGGGTCATCTACGGCTATAGCGTCTCCTTCACCGCCGGCAACCCGTTCTGGGGCTCTTGGGACAAGCTGTTCATGCTCGGCGAGGATCCGGCAACAGCGGTCGCCGCGACGTTCAGCAAGGGTCAGTACCTGCCGGACTTCGTTTACTGCATGTTCCAGCTGACCTTCGCTGCGATAACGGTGGCCCTGATTGCAGGCGGCTTTGCGGAGCGCTTCAAGTTTTCCGCGATGATCCTGTTCGCGATCCTGTGGTTCACCTTCGCGTATCTGCCGATCGCGCACATGGTCTGGTATTGGGACGGCCCGGATGCATATACGACCGCGAAGGCGGCAGAAGAGGCCAACATGCACGCCGGCTTCCTCTTCCAGAAGGGCGCGCTCGACTTCGCAGGCGGGACCGTGGTGCACGTCAACTCCGGTATCGCCGCGCTCGTATGTGCACTGATGCTCGGCAAGCGCAATGGCTTGGGCAAGGTGCAGATGGCCCCACACAGCGTCTTGATGACCGCCATCGGCACCGGCATGTTGTGGATGGGCTGGTTCGGCTTCAACGCCGGCTCGGCTCTGGAAGCCAACGGCGGCGCCGGAATTGCGTTCTTCAACACGCTGTTCGGCACTGCAACTGCCGGTGTTTCCTGGGCGCTCACCGAGTGGATCTTCAAGGGCAAACCTAGCCTCTTGGGCGTCTGCTCTGGCATCGTGGCGGGCCTCGTGGCAATCACGCCGGCCGCCGGCTTTGTCGGGCCTGTCGGAGCGTTCATAACCTGCGGCATCGCCGGAGTCGTCTGCTTCTTCGCCGTTACCAAGGTAAAAGCATGGCTGGGCTACGACGATTCGCTCGATACCTTCGGTGTGCACTGCATCGGCGGAATCATCGGGTCTCTGGGCACTGGCACGTTCGTCAATCCGAAGTTCGGCGGCACCGGCGTCTACGACTACGTCGCCAACAAGGTGGGCGACTTCGACGCAGCCGCGCAGATCGTCTCACAGCTCTGGGACATCGGCGTCACGCTGGTCTGGTCGGGTACCGTCGCATTCGTGATCTTGCTGGTGCTCAAGTTCACGATCGGCATCCGCGCGAGCGACGAGGCGCAAGAAGAGGGTCTTGACCTCGCCGATCACGGCGAAAAGGCCTACAACTACTAACCGCACTCTCTGTGGTTCGACGAGAAAGGGCGCTTCGGCGCTCTTTCTCTTTTTCTACGCGGAAAGCTTCTCGAGCAGCGCGATGAGCTGGACGCGCTCGCTCTCAGTCAGCCGCGCCGCGATGCGCCGCTCATGCAGTTCAATACGGCGTTTCAGGCGCGCAAGCAAAGCACGGCCGCCGCGGGTGAGCCACAAGCCGTTGGTGCGACGATCCTCGCCGCGGCGCCGCTCAACCAGCGCCTCGCCCTCGAGCGCGTGGATGACGCCGACCATCGTGGAACGGTCGAGGTGCACCGCGCGCGCGAGCCGGCTCTGCGTCACCCCGGGGTTCGCCTCGATCAGCAGGAGCAGTCCGACCCGGCCCGGAGAGATCTCGCCCACGCTCGAGGCGAAGTCGCGGAACACCGCCTGCTGCGCGATGCGCAGCCGGTAGCCGAGCAGCGCCGGCAGGCTGCCGGGCCGCAGCGGCCGGTCGCGCGTCATTTTGTTTGGCCTCCAAACAGTCTGATAACATCGTAAGCCGCTCGCAGATCGCATGCAAATCACTCTGGAAGGCCACGCCGAGCCGGTCCCGGTTACGGCGGGCGACACGATCCTTGCCTCGCTCTTGCGCGCAGGAGTGCGGTTTCCCTTCTCCTGCCAGACGGGGACCTGTGGCACATGCAAGTGCGAGCTCATCTCCGGCGAGGTCCTGGAGCTCGAGCGTTCGGAGCACGTGCTCACGCGGGAGGAGCGCGCCAAAGGAATCGTCCTGGCCTGCCGCACGCAACTCCAGGAAGACGCGATAGTGCGGCGCATCGCTGTCTGAAGCTCTTCGTGCATCTTCCGGGGAACCGATGAAACTTTGCCGATTCGACGACGACAAGCTGGGGCTAGTCGAGGGCGACTATGTCCTCGACGTGACTGAGGCGCTTGCGGCGATCCCACTGCAGAAATGGCCGTACCGTCACGGCGACGCGCTGATCGCGCACCTGCCCGCGGTGATCGAGCGGGCGAAGGGGCTCGCGGCGCTCGCGGCGCGTCGGCGCCTTGACCAGGTGACCCTGCGCGCACCGGTCGCTAATCCCTCCAAGATCGTCAACGCGCCCATCAACTACCAGGCGCACATCGAAGAGGCGAAGAAGGACCAAGGCATCGCGCACGGCCGCGAGATCAAGACCATCGCGGACTGGGGCCTGTTTCTGAAAGCGCCGAGCTCGCTCGTGGGGCCGGGCGAGCCGATCCGCCTGCGCTTCGCCGAGCGGCGCAACGACCACGAGGTGGAGCTCGCAGTGATAGTCGGCCGCGAGGCGAACCGCGTGCCGCGCGAACGCGCGCTCGACTACGTCTGCGGCTATTCGATCGGCCTCGACATGACTTTGCGCGGCCCCGAGCTGCCGAGCTTCCGCAAGTCGATCGACACCTACAGCGTGCTCGGCCCCTGGCTCGTCACGCGCGACGAGGTCGCCGATCCCGGCGCGCTCGACCTGTGGCTCACCGTCAACGGCGAGTCGCGCCAGAAATCGAATACGCGGCGCATGGTCTACGACGTCCCCCGGCTCATCGAATACGCGACGAGCTTCTATACGCTGCATCCCGGCGATCTCATCTTCAGCGGCACGCCTGAAGGCGTCGGCCCGGTCAAGCCCGGCGACGAGATCCGCGCCGGCATCCAGGGCGTGGGCGAGCTGGTGATTCACATCGCGCCTGAATACGCCGGATGAACGCGGCCGAACAGCTCCTCGGCCAGGCGGCGCTCGCGCACCACGGCGGGAAGACGGCGCTGTTGTGTGGAGAGCAGGCGCTCACCTACGCCGAGCTCGCGAGCCTAACTGCGCGCTCCGCCGGCGCGCTGCAGGCGCTCGGCGTGCGGCCCGGCGACCGTATCCTGCTCATGATGCGCGACACGCCCGAGTTCGCCGCCGCGTGGCTCGGGGCCGTGTGGGCGGGAGCCGTCGCCGTCGCACTAAACAGCAAGCTTGCCCCGGCGGATCTGCGCCATGTCGTGCGAGACAGCGCGGCGCAGCTCGCGCTCGTGGACGACGCGCTCGCGGCGGAGGGTAGTGCGATCGCGGGCGACGTGCGCCTGGTAGGCTCGCGTGAATGGCGCGACGCGCTCGCCACTGCGGCGGCGCCGGCGGCATTTCCGGCGAGCGCCGAGACGCCGGCCCTCGAGCTGTACTCGTCGGGCACGACCGGCCGGCCGAAAGGGATCCTGCACCGCCATCGCAGCATCGCTTGGGTCGGCGCCTCGTTTCGCGAGCTGGGAGTCGGCGCGAATGACCGGGTATTCACGACTTCGCGGCTCTTCTTCGCTTACGGCATCGAGCATGGCCTGCTCGCGCCGCTCGCGCTCGGCGCGACCGCGATCCTCTGCGCCGACTGGCCCGACACGAATTCGATCGTCGACATCGTTGAGCGGCACCGGCCGACGGCGATGTTCAGCGTGCCGACGGTCTACCGGCGGTTGCTGGCCGACGCTCCGCAGCGCCTGGCCGCGTTCGGCGCAATGCGGCGCTTCGTCGCGGGCGGCGAGCGCCTATCCGCGCAGCTCTGCGCTCAATGGAACAAGGCGACCGGCACCGAGATCCTCAACCTCTACGGCATGTCAGAGACTTTTTGCGCCTGCATGGTGACGCCGCCGGGGGGATCCGACGGCCTGCGCACCGGCAAGCCGCTTCCAGGCGTCGAGGTGCGCCTTCTCGACGCGCAGGGCGGCGAGCCGGCGCCGGGCGAGCCCGGCGTTCTCTGGCTGCGCCACCCGGCCCAGGCCGACGGCTACGCTAGTCTGGCGGAGGAAACGCGCGCGCAATTCCGCGACGGCTGGTTCTGCAGCCGCGATCTCTTCACGCGTGACGCGGCGGGCTACTACATCCACCAGGGGCGCTCCGACGAGCTGATCAAGGTGGCGGGCCAGTGGGTGCAGCCGGCGGAGCTCGAGGAAGTCGCCGCGCACGACCCCGCGGTCGGCGAAGCCGTCTGCGTGCCGGTCTACGATGCCGATGGACTCGAGCGCCTGGCCCTCTTCGTCACACCGCGCGGCGATGCTGCCGCGGCGCTGCGCGCCGCGCTGGAAGCCTGTGAGCGGGCCCTGCCGCGGTACAAGCGGCCGAAGTGGGTGCGGACCGTTGACGAGCTGCCACGCACCGCGACCGGCAAGGTCCAGCGCTACAAGCTGCGCGAAATCCTGGAGCGCGAGCTCGAGTCGAAGGACTAGAATCCGCTTTTTCCGAGGTTCGCATGGCTTACGCGATTCCCCTCTGGCCCCAGCCGGCGCTGCCGGTCGCGGGGTCCGACAACACCTTTCCGGTGCGGCGCATCTTCTGCGTCGGCCGCAACTACGTCGAGCACCAGAAGGAAATGGGCGGCGACGGCCGCGAGCAGCCTTTCTTTTTCCTGAAGGCAGCGCACACGCTCGTGTCGCGCGGCGGCGACGTGCACTACCCGCCGAAGACGTCCAACTACCACTATGAGACGGAAATGGTGGTGGCAATCGGCAAGGGTGGCCGTCGTATCGAAGCCAGAAAAGCGAACGAACACATCTTCGGCTATGCGGTCGGCTTCGACATGACGCGGCGCGACCTGCAGCAGATCGGCAAGGATCACGGCCGCCCCTGGGACTTCGGCAAGGACTTCGACGAAGGCGCGCCCTGCGGCGTACTCGCCGCGGCGGCGAAGATCGGCCATCCGTCGAAGGGCGCGATCTGGCTCAACGTCAACGGCAAGCAGCGCCAGAAGGCCGACCTCTCGGACATGATCTGGTCGGTGCCCGAGCAGATCGCGTATCTCTCGGAGTACTACACGCTCGAACCCGGCGATCTGATTTATTCCGGCACGCCCGCGGGGGTCGGCCCGGTGAAGCCGGGCGACGAGCTGCACGCCGGCATCGACGGTGTCGGCGAGCTGAAGGTGAAGATCGTTCCTGCGCTGTGAAGCTGTGAGGCTTTACACCTACTTCCGCAGCTCGGCGTCGTTCCGCGTCCGCATCGCGCTCAACCTGAAGGGGCTCGCCTACGAGCCGAGCTTCGTGCACCTGCCGAAAGGCGAGCACCGCTCGCCCGCCTACTCGGAAGTCAATCCGCAGGCGCTGACGCCCACGCTGGTCCTCGATGACGCCGATCACCTCGCCCAGTCGCTCGCCATCATTGAATACCTGGACGAGGTCCATCCGCAGCCGCCGTTGCTGCCGAGGGAGGCGAAGGGCCGTGCGCGCGTGCGCTCGCTTTCGCTGCTCGTCGCCTGCGAGATTCATCCGCTCAACAATCTTCGCACGCTGCAGTATCTGAAGCGGCAGGTGGGACAGAACGAGGAGCAGATCAACACGTGGTACCGCCATTGGGTGGCAGACGGCCTCGCCAAGTACGAGGCCGAGCTCGCCCACGGCGCAGGCAGGTTCTCCTATGGGGACATTCCCACCATGGCCGACTGCTGCCTTGTCCCGCAGATCTTCAATGCCCAGCGCTACCAATGCGATCTCGCGCCGTATGCGGTTACCATGCGCGTTTTCGGCGAGTGCATGAAGCTCGACGCCTTCGATCGGGCGCAGCCCTCGAAGCAACCGGACGCAGAATGAAAAAGCTCATCGGCTACCGCAAATACCAGCCGGGCACGCAACCCGACTACAACTACCCGCCCTACGCCTCGACGCAGAAACGCTGCCCGACGCAGCCGCTGGTCCTGCCGCCGCAGACCCTCTCGGAGATCACCGGGCCGATCTTCGGCTACGGCGACGTCAAGATGAGCGACAACGATCTCACGCGCCAGCACCGCGGCGACCCCCTCGGCGAGCGCATCGTCGTCTCCGGCCGCGTGCTCGACGAGAACGGCAAGCCGGTACCGAACACGCTGGTCGAGATCTGGCAGGCGAACGCGGCGGGTCGCTATCCGCACCCCACCGATCAGCACAACGCGCCGATCGATCCGAACTTCTCCGGCGCCGGCCGCACGGTTACCGATGCCGAGGGCCGCTACCGCTTCATCACCATCCGCCCGGGCGAGTATCCCTGGCGCAACCACTACAACGCGTGGCGTCCGGCGCACATTCATTTCTCGCTATTCGGGCAGGCGTTTCTCACGCGCATGGTGACGCAGATGTATTTCCCGGGCGACCCGCTGCTGCCATACGACCCGATGTTCACCTGCCTCGCAAACGAAGCCGCGCGCAACCGCATGGTCTCGGTGTTCGACTGGGAGAACACCATCCCCGAGCAAGCCCTCGGCTACCGCTTTGACGTCGTGCTCCGCGGCCGCGAAGAAACGCCGATGGAGAAAATGCCATGAGCCTCTTCGCCACCGGCAACCAGACCGTCGGCCCCTACCTGCACATCGGGCTGAACTGGCTCGTCACGCGCGACCTCGCCGGGCGCGGCATCAAGGGCGAGCGCGTCACCATCCAGGGCCGCCTCATCGACGGTGACGGCAAGGGCGTGAACGACGGCCTCATCGAGATCTGGCAGGCGAACGCGGCCGGCAAGTACGCGCACCCCGAAGACCCGCAGAAGAAACCGATCGAGAAGGGCTGGCGCGGCTTTGGCCGCATCCCGACTGACGCCAAGGGGGGCTTTCGCTTTAGGACCGTCAAGCCCGGGCGCGTGCCAGGGCCGGACGGCGCTCCGCAGGCGCCGCATCTCGTGGTGTCGGTCTTCATGCGAGGCATGCTGAAGCACCTCGCTACGCGCATCTACTTTCCCGACGAACCCGAAGCGAACGACCAGGACCCCATTCTCGCGCTGGTGCCCGCCGAGCGCCGCGCGACGCTGATTCCCGAGCCGAAGGGCAATGTCCTGGAGTGGAACATCTTCCTCCAGGGTGACAACGAAACCGTCTTTTTCGACTACTGAGCGGCCCCTGAGCCTCGAGCTGCTGTTCGCCGACGAGGTCTGCGCCGAACTCCTCTCGGACGAAAGTCTGCTCGCCGCGATGGCGCGCTTCGAAGGAGCGCTTGCCCGTGCCTCCGGCCATCATGGCTTGTTGAGCGCCGCCCATGCGCGGACGATCTCGCACGCATGCGAAACCGCGCGCTTCGACGCTTCGAAGCTCGCGCGCGAGGGCCGTACGGGAACGCTCGCCATCCCCTTCGTCAAGCAGCTTACCGCGCAGGTCGCTGCGACATCGCCCGACGCGGCGAAGCACGTTCACGAAGGTGCGACGAGCCAGGATGTCATCGACACGGCGGCGGTGCTATGCCTCAAAACGGCGTGCGCTCGCGTGCTCGAGCTCGCAGTGCGGCTCGGCGACGCGGCGAGCAAGCTCGCCCAGCGCTATTCCAAGATACCGATCGCTGCGCGCACGCTGCTGCAGCCGGCGCTTCCGGTCCCGTTCGGCTGGAAAGCCGCCGTCTGGCTATCCATGGTGGCGCGCAGCGTCACGGGCCTGCGCCGCGCGGCGGATGCCGCCTGCGTGCTGCAGTTCGGCGGACCGAGCGGAACGCTCGCGTCGCTGGGCGATCACGGCGCCGCCGTGGCGGCGACGCTCGCGCAACAGCTGGGCTTGCCGCCGAGCGAGGTGCCGTGGCACAGCGCACGAGACGGCTTCGCGCGCCTCGGCGCCGAGCTCGCCATCCTCGCGGGCGCAGCGGGCAAGATCGGCCGCGACGTGTCGTTGCTCATGCAGCGCGAGGTCGGCGAGGCGGCCGAGGCTGCGGCGGCAGGCCGTGGCGGCTCATCCAGCATGCCGCACAAGCGCAACCCGGCGCTTTCAATGCTCGCGCTCGAAGCGGCGCAGCGCGCGCCCGGGCTGGCGGCGACGCTCCTCGTTCAGCTGACTCCCGAGCACGAGCGTGGCCTCGGGCAGTGGCAAAGCCAGTGGTTCACGCTGCGTGAGCTCGCCTGCGCGACCGCGAGCGGCACGGCGGCGATGGCCGATGTGCTCGAGGGCCTCGAAGTGGACGAGCAGGCGATGCGGAAGAACCTCCAATCCCTGCTGAAGGACCACGCGCACGACTCGTTCGGCGCGGCCGGCGCGATGATCGAATCGGCGCTCGCCGAGTGGGCCGCGGCTAGGCGCGGAACAGCGCCTTGACCGCGTCGGGGATTTTCTCGCCCTTCATCGGCGTGCCAGGACCGCTGGCGAAGCGCCCCCATACGCGCGTCTCGCTCCCCTTGGCGAGCACCGTGCCGTCGTCGCGCACGATCTCGTGCGACACCACGAACGAGGCGCCGCCGAAGCGCGTGATGCGCGAGCGGACCTCGCAGCGATCGCCATGCAGCGCCGGCGCGATGAACTGGCACTCGGCCGATACGAGCGGCATCGCAAGATGCTCCTCGCGCATGCGCTTCGGGCTGAAGCCGCCGACGGTCTCCATCAGCGCCCAGCTCGCAGCATCCATCCAGCGGAAGTAAGTCGGATAGAAAATGATGCCGGCCGGGTCGCAGTCGCCCCATTGCACCTGCGTCGCGAAGCGCGCGAGCTTGGAGGGAAACGGCTCGTCCTGGTGTGCTTTCTGCGCGGCGCCCTGATCCATGGCAACGATTATAAGCGGTTGACACTATAGGGATTGATGGGCAGAATCCCACGCTCGCGCCGATTTGATGGTTCAGCTTGCGGGCGCGTTATAAATGCTGCTAAAGAGACGCGCCAAGAAAGCCGTTTCTGCGAAAGCTGAACGGCTTTTTTTTCGCCGATCGGGTCCGTGAGTTCCAAGCCGCACAACAGCCTCGAGCAACTCTATTCCGAGCGCATCCTGCTGCTCGACGGCGCCATGGGCACCATGATCCAGCGCGCGCGGCTCGCCGAAGAGGACTATCGCGGCGAGCGCTTCCGCGCCTGGGAGCGCGAGCTGCGCGGCAACAACGACCTCCTCGCGCTTACGCAACCGGGATTGATCCGCGACATCCACCTGCAGTACCTACGGGCCGGCGCCGACATCCTCGAGACCAACACCTTCAACTCGACCTCGGTCGCGCTCGCCGACTACGGTATGCAAGGCCTTGCGCGGGAGCTCAACCGCGCCGCCGCCAGCCTGGCAAAGGATGCGGTGCGCGAGTTCGCTGCGCGCAATCCCGGCTCGCCGCGGTTTGTCGCCGGCGTGCTCGGCCCGACCAACAAGACCGCTTCGATCTCACCCGACGTCAACGATCCGGGATTCCGCGCCGTCAGCTTCGACGATCTGGTGCTTACCTACGGCGAGGCCCTCGAGGGTCTGCTGGAGGGCGGCGTCGATCTTCTGCTGGTGGAGACGGTGTTCGACACTCTCAACGCCAAGGCGGCGCTGGTGGCGATCGAGCGCGCGTTCGCCACACGCGGAGCTCGCCTGCCGCTGATCATCTCCGGAACCATCACCGATGCCTCCGGGCGCACGCTCTCCGGCCAGACCGCCGAAGCGTTCTACAACTCGGTGCGGCACGCGCGCCCGCTCGCCGTCGGCCTGAACTGCGCGCTCGGCGCAAAGGAACTGCGGCCCTACGTCGAGGAGCTTGCCGGCGTGAGCGAGACCGGCTTTTCCTGCCACCCGAACGCCGGCCTGCCCAATGCCTTCGGCGAGTACGACGACACGCCCGAAGCCATGGCCGGGCACATGCACGAGTGGGGGAAGAACGGGTGGCTCAACATCTGCGGCGGCTGCTGCGGCACGACGCCCGAGCACATCCGCGCCATGGCGGAGTCGGTCCGCGGCCTGGCGCCGCGCCGGCCGGCCGAACGCTCGCGCGCGCTGCGGCTGTCGGGCCTGGAAGCCTTCAACGTCGGGGATCAGTCGCTGTTCGTGAACGTCGGGGAGCGCACGAACGTCACCGGGTCCAAGGCATTCGCCCGGCTCATCCTCGGCGGCGACTACGCCGGCGCGCTTTCCGTCGCGCGCCAGCAGGTGGAAAACGGCGCGCAGGTCATCGACGTAAACATGGACGAGGCGATGCTCGACTCCGAGCAGGCGATGAGCACCTTCCTCAACCTGGTCGCCGTCGAGCCGGACATCGCCCGCGTGCCGGTCATGATCGACAGCTCCAGATGGAGCGTGATCGAAGCCGGCCTGAAGTGCGTCCAGGGCAAGGCGATCGTCAACTCGATCTCGATGAAGGAGGGCGAGGAGGAATTCCTGCGCCAGGCACGCTTGTGCCGGCAGTACGGCGCCGCAGTGGTGGTGATGGCCTTCGACGAAAAGGGCCAGGCCGATACGCTGGAGCGGCGCACGCAGGTGTGCCGGCGCGCCTACGAGCTGCTCACGCGCGAGGCCGGCTTCCCGCCCGAGGACATCGTCTTCGATCCGAACATCTTCGCTGTCGCCACCGGCCTCGAGGAGCACGCCACCTACGGCATCGATTACATCGAGGCGGTGCGCTGGATCCGCGCCAACCTGCCGCACGTCAGGGTCTCCGGCGGCGTGTCGAACCTGTCGTTCTCGTTCCGCGGCAACGACCCGGTGCGCGAGGCGATGCACACCACCTTCCTCTACCACGCCATTCGCGCCGGCATGTCGATGGGCATCGTCAACGCCGGCCAGCTCGGCGTCTACGAGCAGCTCGACCCCGAGGTGCGCGAGCGCGTCGAAGACGTGCTCTTCAACCGGCGGGCCGAGGCCACGGAGCGCCTGATCGAGATCGCCGGGCGCGTGAAAGGCGGGGCGAAGGAAGCGGCGAAGGACGAGGCCTGGCGCATGCGCCCGGTCGGGGAGCGCCTCAGCCACGCCCTCGTCAACGGCATCTCGACGCACATCATCGCCGACACCGAGGAGGCGCGGCAGAAGTGCGCCCGGCCGATCGAGGTGATCGAGGGTCCGCTGATGGACGGAATGAACGTCGTCGGCGACCTCTTCGGCGCCGGCAAGATGTTCCTGCCGCAGGTGGTGAAGTCGGCGAGGGTGATGAAGCAGGCGGTGGCGCACCTCGTGCCCTATATCGAGGCCGAAAAGCAGAAGAGCGGCCAGGCCGGCCGCGCCAAGGGCCGCATCGTCATCGCTACCGTGAAGGGCGACGTGCACGACATCGGCAAGAACATCGTCTCGGTAGTGCTCCAGTGCAACAACTACGAGGTGCTCAACCTCGGCGTGATGGTACCTGCGCAGACCATTATCGAGACCGCGCAGCGTGAGGGAGCCGACATCGTCGGTCTGTCGGGCCTCATCACACCGTCGCTCGAGGAGATGGCGCACGTGGCGCGGGAGATGGAGCGCGCGGGAATGAAGACGCCGCTGCTGATCGGCGGCGCCACGACCTCGCGGGTGCATACCGCCGTGAAGATCGCGCCCTCGTACTCGTCGCCGGTGGTCTACGTGCCCGACGCCTCGCGCAGCGTGCCGGTGATGCAGAGCCTCCTCTCGGCGAGCGGCCGCGACGCGTATGTCGAGCAGATCCGCGCGGACTACGAGAAGATCCGCGCGCAGCATCGCGACAAGAAGGGGTCCGGCCCGCTGCTGACGCTGGAAGCGGCGCGCGCCAACGCCCATAAGATCGACTGGAGCCGGTATGTGCCACCCGTCCCCTCGAAGGCGGGAATCACGGTGCTACGCGACTATCCGCTTGCCGAGCTGGTGGACTACATCGACTGGACGCCTTTCTTCCAGGCCTGGGAGCTGTCGGGCCCCTATCCGAAGATCCTCGAGGACCCCGTCGTCGGCGACGCGGCGCGCAAGCTCTTCGCGGAAGCGCAGGAAATGCTCGCGCAGATCGTGCGTGGCGGGTGGATCGAGGCGAACGGCGTCTTCGGCCTGTTCCCGGCAGCGCAGGCCAACGGCGAGGACATCGAGCTCTACCACGACGACGCGCGGCGCGAGCGGCTGATGACCTGGCACAACCTGCGCCAGCAGAACCAGAAGCCCACCGGCCGCGCCAACCTCTGCCTGGCCGATTTCGTCGCGCCGCGAGAGAGCGGGATGCGCGACTGGGCCGGCGCCTTTGCGGTCTGCGCGGGCGGCATCGAGCAGCGGGTCGCCGACCTCGAGGCGCGCCACGATGACTACAACGCCATCATGCTGAAGGTGCTCGCCGACCGCCTCGCCGAAGCCTTCGCCGAGCGGCTGCACGAACGGGTGCGCCGCGAATTCTGGGGTTACGCCTCCGACGAGCGCCTAACGAAAGCGCAGCTGATCGCCGAAGCCTATCGCGGCATCCGCCCCGCGCCGGGCTATCCCGCCTGTCCCGATCACACGGCGAAAGGCCCGCTCTTCGAGTTGCTCGACGCCGGAGGCAACGCCGGCATGCGGCTCACCGACGCTTTCGCCATGCTGCCGGTCTCGGCGGTTTCGGGGTTCTATCTCTCCCATCCCGACTCGACCTATTTCGCGGTCGGCAAGATCGGGCGCGACCAGGTTGCCGACTTCGCCCGTCGCGCGCGCATGACCGTACCAGAAACTGAGAAATGGCTCGCCCCCTACCTCGACTACGAGCCCGAGCCGGCAACGACGCTATAATTTCGCGTATGGGTAAAGGCGACAAACGCACGCGACGCGGCAAGATCTACAAGGGCAGCTACGGCAAGAAGCGCCCGCAGCGACTGAAGAAGAAGGCCAAGCAAGTCCGCTGAAGCTATTCCTCGTCCTGGGCGCGCTGGCCGGAGCCGTGGCAGTGGCCTTGGGCGCGTTCGGCGCGCACGCGCTGAAGGCGCGGCTGACGCCGGAGCTTCTGGCGGTCTATCACACGGCCGTTCAATACCATTTCTGGCACGCGCTCGCGCTTGTCGGCGTGGCGCTCGCGTGGCCGCACGCGGCGGAATCCTGGCTGCGCGCCGCGGGCTGGCTGTTCATCGCCGGCCTGGTGCTCTTCTGTGGAAGCCTCTACGCGCTCGCGCTCGGCGCACCGAAACAGGCGGGCTTGGTCACGCCGCTAGGCGGTCTCGCCTTCATCCTCGGTTGGCTCGCCTTCGCGGCCGCGGCAGCGAAGCTCTAGCTTTCCTCGCGGCGTCCGACGGGCAGGCCGAGCGCCTTCAGCTTGCGGTAGAGGTGCGTCCGCTCGAGGCCGGAGCGCTCGGCGACGCGCGACATGCTGCCGTGCTCGCGCGCGAGCAGCTGCTCGAAGTAGACGCGCTCGAAGGCTTCGCGCGCCTCGCGATAAGGACGGTCGAAGGCGATATCGGGCACGCCGGCGTGGGTGCCGCGCGCGGCGAGGACCCGCTCGGCGTCTTCGAGCTGGATCTCCTCTTCGAGCGAGGTGAGCGCGAGGTCTTTCACCGCGCTCTCGAGCTCGGCGAGGTTCCCCGGCCAGGCGTGGTGCCGCAACGCATTCAGCGCCGCGATGGCGAGGCGACGGCGCGGGCAGAAGCGGCCCTCGACGAGTTGCGCGAGCATCAGCGAGGCGAGGTCCGGGATGTCCTCGGCGAATTCGCGCAGCGCCGGCAGCCGGAAGGTGAGCTCGCCGAGGCGCACGCCGAGGTCGGGATCGAATTCATGCTTCTCGGCGAGTGCGCGCATATCGAGCGGCGAGAACGAAACGATGCGCACTTTGTGCTTTTCCGCGCGCGCCAGCAGGAAGTCGAGGTTGCGCTGCTCGGTGCGGCCGAGCCGCGACAGATCCGGAACGAACAGCACCCCGCCCGCCGCCCGGCCGAGGAGCTCGCTCGAGGCTTCGGCGAGTTGCTCGGCGCCCGACAGGAAGGGCGCCGCCGCCGGCGCGAGCAGCCGCGCGAACATTTCGGGATGCATGCCGCGCTCGCCGCGCAGGAGGAGCGGCGCGGCGGATTGGGCGAGCTGTCCCAAGCGCTTCTTTGCCTCCGCGAGCGCGGGCGCGCGGCCGAGCGCCGTGAGGGCGAGCCGCGGCGCGGCGCCGGCCGCCTCGGGATGGCGCAGCGCGCGCTTGACGGTGCCGAGCAGGCGTTGCAGCGCGATCGGCTTCTCGAGAAAGTCGAGGGCGCCGATGCGCGTCGCTTCCACCGCCGTCTCGATCGTGGCGTGGCCCGACATCATCACCACCGGCATGGTGAGCTGGCCGTTCGCCGCCCACTCTTTCAGCAGCGTGATGCCGTCAGTGTCCGGCATCCAGATGTCGAGCAGCACTAAGTCGGGGCGCGAGCGCTCGCGCAGCCGGCGCGCCTCGCCGGCGCTTTCGGCGAGCACCACCTGGTGGCCCTCGTCGGCGAGAATCTCCGACAGCAGCTCGCGGATGCCCACCTCGTCGTCGACGACCAGGATCTGCGCCATGGCTAGGCCGCCTTTGCGAGCGGCAGCAGCACGCTCACCGAAGCGCCGCGGCTCGGCCGGTTCTCGATCGCGACGCTGCCGTGATGCTCGTCGACGATCTTCTTCACAATCGCGAGGCCGAGGCCCATACCGCGCGGCTTGGTGGTTACGTAGGGTTCGAAAATGCGCGCCATCAGCTCTTCCGGGAAACCGCCGCCATTGTCGGACACCGCCAGGCGCACCCGGTCGCCGGCGAGCTCGGTGCGCACCTCGATCGCCGGGCTGAGGCCGGCGTTGCCGTCGCGATCGCGACCGTTCTCCAGCGCATCCTGAGCGTTCTGCACGAGATTGTGGATCACTTGGCGGATCTGCGCGCCGTCGGCCCAGACCGGCGGCAACCCCGGCGCCAGGCGCGAGCCGATCGGGATGCGCGAGGTCTCGTACAGGGCGAGAACGTCGCGCACGAGGGCATTCAGGTCGAGCGGCGCGGGTGCGGGCGCTGGCAGGCGCGCATAGTCGCGGAAATCGTCGACCATCGCCTTTAGCGCCGAGACCTGGCTCACAATCGTGCCGGTCGCACGCTTCAGCGTTTCGGCATCCTCACGCGAGAGACGTTCGGCGAGCTTCATTTCCAGCCGCTCGGCCGAGAGCTGGATCGGCGTGAGCGGGTTCTTGATCTCGTGCGCGAGGCGCCGGGCGACCTCCGCCCAAGCCGTCGCGCGCTGCGCCTGAATCAGCTGTGTGACGTCGTCGATCACGACCACGTAGCCGCCGCCGGTGGTGCGCGGCAGGCGAGCACCACGCGCGTGCAGCGTCTTGCCGGTGCCCTTCAGCGCAAGCTCGAGCTCCCAATGCTCCTCGCCATGGGCGAGGAAATGCTCGCGCATGCGGCCGGCGAAGGCCTCCAGCTCGGTGCCGAGAATCGCCGCCGCGCCGTGGTTCGAGGCCGTCAGCGCGAACTGGTGATCGAACACCAGCACGCCGGCCGACAGATTGGCGAGAATGCTCTCCAGATGCGACTTGGCCGCCTCCAGGGCGAGCCGGCTCGATTCGGTGGTGCGGCGCGCCTCGGCGAGCTGGCGCGTCATCGAATTGAACGATTCGGTGAGCACGCCGAGCTCGTCGCGGCTGGTCACCGGCGCTTGGCGGGAAAAGTCGCCGCGCGCCACGGCCTGCGTTGCCTGGGCGAGGTTGGCGAGCGGCTCGGCGAGCAGGTTCGACTGCGTCACCGCGACCGCGATGGCGACGAACAGCGCCATCAGCAGCGCGAAGCTGAGCGTGACGACATAGATCCGCTTCAGGCCGTCGCGCGAGATGGCGAGCTCCCGGTAGTCACGATAGGCGGTCTCGACGGCCTCGGCGTTGCGCGCGAGCGGCGCCGGCACGTTGGAGCGTACCTGGAGGAATTGCGGCTCCTCGGCAATCCCGCGCGATTCGAGCGGCACTAGCACGCGCAGCGAAAGGGGCATGCCCGCCGCCGCATCGATGGCTGAATAGCCGCGGTTCGCTCGCGCCTGGCGCAGAACCTGCGCACTCGGCAGGTCGGGTACCAGCCGGCTCATGTCCTCGCTTGCGCTCGCCACCAGGCGGCCGTTTGAACTCACCACGACGGCCTCCTCCACGCCCACCTGCGCGCGCACCCGCTCGATGCGCGCGACGATCTGCGAGGGCGAGCGGTCGGCGAGATCGGCCGCCATGGCGCGCGCCTTGCCCTGCATCTCCAACATCATCTGGTCGACCGCCTGCTGGCCGAGGTTCATCCCGCCCTCCAGCGCCGCATCGACTTTGACGTCGAACCAGGATTCGATCGACCGGGTAAGGAACTGCACCGACACCGCGTAGACGAGCAGCCCCGGGACAACCGCGAGAACCGCGAAGCGACCGAGCAAGCGAAGCGTCAGGCGCGCGCCGAACACGCGCGCGCGGTAGCGGCGCAGCAGCACGACAAGCTGGTAGACCACCAGCGCAGCAAGAAGCGTTGCGAGCGCCGCGTTGAGGAGCAGCAGAACGGGGTAACGGATGCCGAGCAGCGCGTTCTCCGAGCTGGCGGTCGCCAGAAGGAAGACGCCCGCCGCCGCGACTGCACTGCCGACGATGAGCAGCAGCCTCATTGCGGCCTCCGCGGCTGGCGCGCTTCCACCGGCGCCGGCAGCTGCCGCGGCCGCACTATGAACCGCTTCCAAGGCGATTCGAGCTGCAGCTCACGGCTGGTGAGCGCGCTCAGCTGGAACGGCTTCGGCAGCATCGCCGGGTCGAGGCGCAGCCGCACCCGCGCTTCATAGTCGGCGTCGGAGAACGTGACCGTGCGGTCGGCGACGAGCCAGTTGCGCACGCGCTTCATGACGTTCAGCGCTTCCTCGAGAGTGGCGAAGTTCTGCTGCAGCAATCCCGTCGACAGGCGGTAGGTGCGCGAGAGCGCATGATAGGACAGTCTCAACTGAAGCGACGTCGAGACCGCGTTGTCGTCGAACCAGTACCAGCGCGGCCGGCTGAGCTCGAACTCGACGCGAAAGTACAGCGGCACGCCGTTCACGACGGCTTCTTCGAGTCGCTGGCTCAGGTCGAAGGCGAAGTCGGCGTTGAGGATCAGCCCCTCCTCGAGCACCTCGAGTTGCGCTTCGCGCACCTCGACCTCGTTCGCGCGCACGCCGAACGACGCGAGGGCAAACAGCAGCGCGGTAAGG
>DASXKY010000132.1:0-6724 GCA_036496555.1 Burkholderiales bacterium
CCAAGTAAGACAAATATTGAAGCTACTGGGACAGGCCCCGATTTCCGAGCGCCTGATCGTGCTGGGCGACATCAACGAGTGGCTGCCGCTCGGGCGGCCGCTGCGCTGGCTGAACGAGCTGCTCGGCCATTCGCCCGCGGAGCGCACGTTTCCGTCCGTCTGGCCGCTGTTCGCGCTCGATCGCGTGTGGGTGCGACCGCGCCACGCCCTCCTCGCCTACAGTGCGCACCGCTCGCCGCTGGCGGCGCTCGCCTCCGATCACCTGCCCATCAAGGCGATCGTCGCCGCTCGCGACGCGGCGCAGTCGATCCCGTCGCTGAGGAACTCTTTGCTTCGGCGGCCTTCTGCGCCCGCTCGATGCGCGCCAGCAGCGCGTCGTATTCCTTCGGGCTGAGCTTGCCGTCCTTGTTGCGGTCGGCGCGGTCGAAGCCGTTGATCAGGTCGGCGTTGCCGGCCGCCTCGGCCTTGGAGATCTTGCCGTCCTGGTTGTAATCGAGCTTGTCGAAGCGCTCGTCCGCATGGGCCATGCCGGCGAGGGCCAGGAGAAACAGAAAAAGCCTCATACGACAGACACTTGCAGGAAGCATGCCGCTACATCTGGTTACACATTGGCGCGGACTGTAATGCCCCTCGGGACTAGATTGGAGGCCATGAAAAGGCTCCTCCTCGCGCTGATCTCGGCTCTCGCACTGAGCGCGCCGGCGCACGCGCAGCAGCACATCTACACGCAGCCCGAGCTCGACGCGCTGCTCGCGCCCATCGCGCTCTACCCGGACGGCCTGGTGACGCAAGTCCTCGAAGCCGCCAAGCACCCCGACCAGGTGGCCGCGGCCGCGCGGCTACCGAAGGACGCGCAGCCCGATCCGTCATGGGATCCGAACGTCCAGGCGCTGCTCGCCTTCCCGGAGATCCTCGGCCGCATGGGCGAGAGCCCGCAGTGGACCGCGGACCTCGGCCAGGCCTTCGCCAGCCAGGAGCCGCACGTGCTCGACACCGTGCAGGCGCTGCGCAAGCGCGCTCAGCAGAGCGGCACCCTCAAGAGCAACGAGCAGACCACGGTCACGCAGGAGCCTGATGGCGCGGTCGTGGTGCAGCCGCGCAATCCGGAAGTCGTGTACGTGCCCTACTACGATCCATACGTCGTGTACGGTCCGTGGTGGTGGCCGGGCTACGCGCCCGTGGTGTGGTCGCCGTGGGTGGTGCGCCCCTGCTTCGTCGGCGTGGGCTTCTTCTGGGGCTTCCCGAGCTGGCACGCGCACACGGTGGTCGTGAATCAGGTGAACATCCAGCGCACGGTCATTCGCCCGGCAGTCGCCGTGCAACGCAACGTTGTCGTGCACGACTTCCACCGGCCCGCGCAGGTCAACAACTGGAACCACCAGCAGTGGAACGGCCGCCAGTGGCAGCCGCGCCAGGACGGACGCCAGTCCCAGCCGCGCGCCGACGCGCGGCAATCGCAGCAGCCGCAGCAGCGCCGGTCATCGAACAACACCATGCCGGCGGCGACGCGCTACTCGGATTCGCGGCAACAGGCGCCTCGCACGGCGTCGAACCAGGGCCAGATGCGCCAGGCGCCGCAGCAGCACGGCGGCGCTGTCCAAAGCGCTTCGCACGGCAGCCCGGCGCGCAGCGGCGGCTGGAGCGGCGGCCAGCGCATGGGCGGCGCCGGCCACGGCGGCGGCGGCCATCGCGGTTAGGTAACATCGGGGACAAGGAGTCCCCGATGATCATCGAAACGCAGGACGACGTGACGCGCGCGGTGCTGGGCGAGATGCACCGCACGCCCGACGCGCGCACCAAGGAAATCCTCTCCTCGCTCGTGCAGCACCTCCACGCCTTCGTGCGCGAGGTGAAGCTTACCGAGAAGGAATTCCAGGCCGCCGTCGCCTACCTCAACGCGATCGGCAAGGCGACCACGCCGAGCCACAACGAAGCGATGCTGCTGGCCGGCGCCCTCGGCGTCTCCAACCTGGTCTGCCTGATCAACAACCGCAGCCAGACCCAGGCCAACAACCTCGGCCCGTTCTGGCGCGAGGGCGCGCCGCGCCTGCCCAACGGTGCTTCGTTGCTGCAAGCGCCTACGCCGGGTTCCAAGCTGGCTTTTTCCGGATGGGTCCTGGACCAAAAGAAAGAACCGGTTGCCGGCGCCGAAGTGGATGTCTGGCACTCCTCCACCGTCGGCCTCTACGAGAACCAGGATCCGTCGCAGCCCGAGATGAACCTACGCGGCATCTTCGTCACCGAGGCTGACGGCAGCTTCGGCTTCACCAGCGTCAAGCCCGCCGGCTATCCGGTGCCCAACGACGGCCCGGCCGGCGCGCTGCTGAAGGCGCAGAAGCGCCACAACATGCGCCCGGCGCATCTCCACTTCCTGGTCTACAAGCCCGGCTACAAGACCATCGCCTCGCAGGTCTACGTGCAGGACGATCCGTACCTCGAGACCGATTCGCAGTTCGGCGTCACCAAGGCGCTGATCGGGAACTACAGGAAAGAACAAGATTCTTCCTACGCGCTGGAATTCACTTTCGTCATCGAGCCCGGCGAGGCCAGGCGGCCGAAGGCGCCGATCAGCGCGAAGGTCGCGGCTACTTCTTGATCAAGCCGATCCGCGCGAGGATCTCGGTGTGCAGCTTGTACTCGCGCCAGAGGTCGGCGCGCAGCGCTTCGCCCGGACGGTAGTCGACGTCGACGCCCCGGCCCGCCATGCTGGAGGCGAACTTCGGGTCGTCGAGCGCCGCCTTCGCGGCGTCGTGCAGGTAGCTCTTCAGCGCGGACGGCGTGCCCTTCGGCACTAGCAGCATGTACCAGACCCCGTTCGACACGTCGTAGCCGAGCTCGCGCGCGGTCGGCACATCGGGAAATACCGGGTGCCGCTTCGGCGTGAAGTTGACAAGCAGGCGCATGCGCTTGCCCTCGACCGGGCCCTTCAGCTCGGCCGGCTGCGCCACCACCGCCTCGATGTGGCCGCCGAGCAGCGCGGGCGAGGACTGCGCCCAGCCCTGGAACGGGATATGGATCATCTTCGTGCCGCTGACCCGCATTAGCTCCTCGAGATTGAGGTGGCTCGAGGTGCCCTCGCCCGGCGAGCCGACGCGCAGCATGCCCGGATTCGCCTTCGCATCGGCGATCATGTCCTGCAGGCTCTGGTACGGCGATTCGCTGCGCACGGCGATCAGCGGGTAGTACGACACCAGGTTTATGAGCGGGTCGTAGTCGTCGGGCGTCTTGTAGGCGAGGTCCTGCATCTGCGCGGCGATGACCAGCGCCGAGTGCGGCGTCATCACGATGGTGGTGCCGTCGGGCTTGCTGCGCACCATCTCCGCCACCGCCACCGCGCCGGCGGCGCCGGGCCGGTTCACCACCACCACGCCGTTCGGCAGCTTCGGCTTCATGCCCTCGGCGACGAGGCGCGTGACGATGTCGACCAGCCCGCCGGCCGGGTAACCGGCCAGCAGCGTGACGGTTCGCTCGGGCGCCTGCGCGCCGGTCGAGAGAGAAATCGCTAGAAAAGCGAGAAAGACAAATACGCGTGCCATCCGGGCCTCCTCCTGGGCGGCATCTTACCGCGCCGCCGCCCGCCGCTTCAGCGCACCCGCAGCACCAGTACCTAGGCGGCTTTCTTCTCTGCCCGCTGCTCGGCCGGCTTGGCGGCCTGGTAGAGGTTCATCGCGGTGTTGACCAGGCCGACGTGCGAGAAGGCCTGCGGGAAGTTGCCGAGGAAGCGCCGCGCCGCCGGGTCGTACTGCTCGGCGAGCAGGCCGACGTCGTTCGCGAGGCCCGACAGCCGCTCGTACATCGCGTGCGCCTCGTCGCGACGGCCGAGCATGCACAGCGCGTCGGCGAGCCAGAAGCTGCAGGCGAGGAAGGCGCCCTCGCCCGGCGGCAAGCCGTCGATCGACTGGTGCGTCAGGTAGCGCAGCACGAAGCCATCCACGCTCAGCTCGCGCTGCACTGCCTCGATGGTGGCGACCACGCGCGGGTCGTGCACCGGCAGGAAGCCGGTGAGCGGGATCAGCAGCAGGCTCGCATCGAGCGCCTCCGAGCCGTAGCTCTGCACGAAACAGCCGCGGGCGGCGCTGAGCGCGCCGCGACACACTTCGCCATGGATGCGCGCACGCAGCGTGCGCCACTCCTCGACCGGCCCCTCCATGCCGAAGTGCTCGGCCATCTTCACCGCGCGGTCGAACGCCACCCAGGCCATCACCTTCGAATACGTGAAGTGCCGCGCCGGTCCGCGCACCTCCCACAGGCCGTGGTCGGGCTGCACCCAGACTTTCGCCAGATGCTCGAGCAGCGCGCGCTGCAGCGCAAAGGCCTGGTCGTGGCGCGCAAGGCCGCCTTTGCACGCCTGGTAGAGCGCATCCATCATCTCGCCGTAGACGTCGAGCTGGAGCTGTCCGGCGGCGGCGTTGCCGATGCGCACCGGCTTCGATTCCTCGTAGCCGGCGAGCCACGGCACCTCGAGCTCCGTCAGGCGGCGCTCGCCGGCGAGGCCGTACATGATCTGCGTCTGCGCCGGGCTGCCGGCGACTGCGCGCAGCAGCCACTCGCGCCACGCGCGCGCCTCGTCGAAGTAGCCGGCGTTCATGAAGGCGAGCAGCGAGAGCGTCGCATCGCGCAGCCAGCAGTAGCGGTAGTCCCAGTTGCGTACGCTGCCGATCATTTCGGGAAGCGAAGTGGTCGGAGCGGCCACGATGCCGCCGGTCGGCGCATAAATCAGCGCCTTCAGCGTGATGAGCGAGCGCCGAATGATGGGCGCGAGCTCACCCTTCACCGTGCAGCGCGCCGCCCACTCGCCCCAGAACGCCTCGGTATCGCGCAGCGCGCGCCCCGCCTCCACCGGCTCCGGCGGCTCGAGGTGCGAGGCGCGATGGCTCAGCACGAACGGCACGGTCTCGCCGGCGGCGACCTCGAAACGCGACGCGGTGGCGAGATCGTGCCCCTCGAGCCTCGCCGGCGTGCGCAGCACCACCATGTCCGGTCCGGCGACCGCGCGCAGCGCGAGCCCATCGTGCATGCGGGTCACCCAGGGCACCGAGGCGCCGTAGTCGAAGCGCAGCACGAGCTCCATCTCCATCGCGACCTTGCCGCGCACACCGCGGACCAGGCGCACGAGATTGCACTGGTCGCCGCGCGCCGGCATGAAGTCGGTCACGGTGACGGCGCCGCCGTCGGTCTCGAACTCGGTGTCGAGGACCAGCGTGTCGGGACGGTAGCGGCGGCGCACGGCCGAGGCCTTGCCGCGCGGCGCCAGGCGCCAGCGGCCGTTGTCGCGCCCGCCGAGCAGCGCCGCGAAGCACGCCGGCGAGTCGAAGCGCGGCCAGCACAGCCAGTCGATCGAGCCGTCGCGGCCGACCAGCGCGGCGCTGTGGCAGTCGCCGATCAGCGCGTAGTCCTCAATGCGCAAAGGTGAGCACCGTCTTCACGTCATCCGGCCGGCGCTCGTAGAGCCTCCGCCGCCCGCGCGAGGACCTGCCCCGCCCCGGGGCACCGGGTCGGGGCGCTCTTCCAGCCGCAGGCTGCCGGCCCGCCTGGGCTCTTGGTCACGGCACGCATACAGTCCTGACCGCGGCGGACGGGGATTAGTTTCGCCGGTCTCTTTGTGCGATTCTTGCGCCCGCTTGCTCCACGACCTCGCCCTCGCCTTCACCGTCGTCGCCGGCTTCGGCGCACTGGTCGCTTCGGCTCATGCGGTGGTTTACAAGCGCGAATCGCGCTCGGCGGCGATCTGGGTAATCGTGATGTGGGTCATCCCGGCCCTCGGGGTGCTGCTCTACGTCCTGCTCGGCGTGAACCGCGTGCAGCGCAAGGCGGCAAAGCTGCGCCGCGGCACGCCGCGCCATCGCCAGATCAGCCAGCTCGGCGGCCAGCCCGGCACCCATTTCGTGCCGCTCGCGCGCCTGGTGGGCGAGGTGGGAGGACGTCCGCTGCTCCCCGGCAATGCCGTCGAGCCCCTCATCAACGGCGCCGAGGCCTACCCGGCGATGCTCGAGGCGATCCGCGACGCGCGCCGCTCGATCATGCTCGCTTCCTACATCTTCGACGGCGACGGCGTCGGCGCAGAGTTCGTCGCCGCGCTCGTCGAGGCGAAGCAGCGCGGTGTCGAGGTGCGCGTGCTGGTCGACGACGTGAGCTATCGGTTCTCACGCAATGCGGCGGCAAGGCCGCTCGCCGCCGCTGGCATCCAGGTCGGCATCTTCAATGCGCCGTTCGTGCCGGCGCGGCTGCACGCCGCCAACCTGCGCAACCACCGCAAGATCATGGTGGTCGACGGCGCGCTCGGCTTCACCGGCGGCATGAACATCGCGCGGCGCTACTGGCGCGACGGCCCCGACCACGCGTTCCGCGACCTGCATTTCCGCCTGCGCGGCCCGGTGGTGTCTCATCTCGCCGAGGTGTTCTGCGATGACTGGGCGTTCACCATGGGCGAGCGGCTGCAGGGCGACGCATGGTTCCCCGCCATCGCGCCCGCGGGGTCGGTGCTCGCGCGCGGCATCGAGTCGGGTCCGGACGAGGCCTTCGAGCGCGTGCGCTGGGCGATGATCGGCGCGATCAACGCAGCGCAGCGCTCCATCCGCGTCGTCACGCCCTACTTCATTCCCGACGGCACCCTGATCTCATGCCTCAACGCCGCCGCGCTGCGCGGGGTCGACGTCGACATCCTGCTGCCCGAGGAGACCGACCTGCCGCACGTGCGCTGGGCCATGTTCGGCCAGCTCTGGCA
>DASXKY010000133.1:0-1563 GCA_036496555.1 Burkholderiales bacterium
GACGACGGCGCCGCCGGCGTCCGCGCGGAGGTAGGTGGCGGCCGCGCTCGCGCAAGCGAGCCAGGCTTTCGGGTTGACCCACTGGAAGGCCGCGGCGGCGACAAAGCCGACCGGTCGCGCCACGCCGCCGCCGCCGGCGCCCTTCGCGGTGGCGATCTTCCACGCGAGCCAGAGCAGGAAGGCGGCGCCGGCCCACTTCATCGCCTGCAGCACGGCCGGGTGATCGAGGATCAGGCTGCCCAAGCCGAACGCGACGGCGAACATCATCGACGCCATGCCGAGGCAGACGCCGAGCAGGGCAGGTACGCCGCGCAGGACGCCGGCGTTGGCGCCCGCCGCCGTCAGCATGACGTTGCTCGGTCCGGGCGTGATCGCCGCCACGACGGCGAATGCGAAGAATGCGAATGCCTGCTCGGCCCCCATCTCGGGCGCGAGTATGCGCTAGCGGTAGAAGATGTGGCTGCCGATGCGGGCGACGCGGCGCTTCTCCTTCGCCCATTCCGGCTTGACGTAGTCGGCGTGGTAGTAGAGCGCGCCGCCGAGCCTCGGCTCGTGCCGCCCGTAGTACACCGCCTCGGCCACCTGCTGCGCGCGCTCCCACGCTTCGCCCTCCGGCTCGGGCAGCGCGGCGAGGTCGGTCCAGGAGAAGGCGCTCTTCTGGTAGACCACGCTGCAGACCGTGCGCGGCTGCGGCGCGAGTGCGAAGCGGTTCATCGTAACTTCGGCGACGGCGTACTGGCCGGCGAGCGGCTCGCCGCGCGCCTCGAAATAGATGTTGCGCGCGAGGCAGGTGATGTTTTGCTCGTGAAAGCTTTCGAGGCGCTTCATCGCCTGCTCGCGGCCGGCGTAGACCGAGGCGGCGAGGAAAGCGAGGCCGCCGACGAGCAGCCCGAATAGCAGCGCGGCCGCGCACGCCTCCTTGTCGAAGCGGTACCAGAAAAGCTGCAGCCGAAAGCGCACGGACGGCATGATCCACCTAGCTTGCGTCCCCGCGCAGGCGGGAACAAGGAACTACACAACAGTGGGGACGGAGACTCCGTCGGCGGAAATGTTAGCGCCTGTCAGGAAGCGGCCGCGCTCCGAGGCGGCGAAGACCGCGATGTCGGCGATTTCCTCTGGCTCGGCGAGCCGGCCGAGCGGCATTTTCTTCTTCGCGCGCGCGAGTGCCTCGTCCTCGGAGATGCCTTCGCGCTTGGCGTCGGCCTTCAGGCCTTCGGACACGCGGCTCGTATTGGTGAGGCCCGGATTGATGCCGACGACGCGCACGCCTTTGGCCGCGTACGCGTTGGCTAGGCCGGCGGTGGCGAGCATCAGTGCCGCGTTCGCCGAGCCGCCGGGCAGGTGGATGGGCGAGGCGATCTTGCCGCCGGAGCCGATGATGTTGACGATCACGCCGCGGCCGCGCGCGGCCATGCGCTTCACCAGCGGGTCCATCACGTTGATGTAGGTGAAGTACTTGGCGTCCATCGCCGCGCGCCACGCAGCCGGATTGAGCTCGTCGGCGTTGGTGCGCCGCGCCGCCCCGGCCGAGTTGACGAGCACGTCGAGCGGCCCGAACTCGGC
>DASXKY010000134.1:0-19313 GCA_036496555.1 Burkholderiales bacterium
AGGACGAGGCGAATTTCGACAAGTTCGACCGCGCCTTCGGCGAGTTCTGGCACGGCGTCGAGACCATCCCCGGCATCGAGGCGCAGATCCCGCTCGAGTGGCTGCTGAAGCAGGTCGAGCTGACGCTGTCGGAAGAGGAAAAGAAGCAGATCGAGGCGCTCGGCGGCTGGGAAAAGCTGATGGAGACGCTGAAGCAGCGGCTCGAGGAGCAGAAAGGCCGCCACCAGGGCGGCAACAAGTGGGTCGGCACCGGCGGCACCTCGCCCTTCGGCGCCTACGGCTACAACCTGGAAGGCGTCCGCATCGGCCAGGAGAAGGGCCGCAACCGCAGCGCGGTGAAAGTCTGGGACCAGCGCGAGTACCGTAACCTCGACGACTCGGTCGAGCTCGGCACGCGCAACATAAAAGTTGCGTTGAGAAGATTGAGGAAATTCGCGCGCGAGGGCGCTCCCGACGAATTCGATCTCGAAAATACGATTTCAGGCACCGCGAGAAAAGCCTATCTGGATATTCATATGCGCCCGGAGCGGCGCAACGCCATCAAGGTGCTGATGCTGATGGACATCGGCGGCACGATGGACGACCACATCAAGCTCGCCGAGGAGCTCTTCAGCGCGGCGAAGACCGAGTTCAAGCACCTCGAGTTCTTCTACTTCCACAACTGTATGTACGACTTCGTGTGGAAGGACAACCGCAGGCGCCACTCGGAGCGCACCCGCACCTGGGACCTGCTGCACAAGTACGGCCACGACTACAAAGTGATCTTCGTCGGCGACGCGACCATGAGCCCCTACGAGATCCTGCAGCCCGGCGGCTCGGTCGAATACCACAACGAAGAGCCCGGCGCAGCGTGGATCAAGCGCGTCGTCGACGTCTACCCGCGCTGCGTCTGGCTCAACCCCGAGCCCGAGGAGATCTGGAACTACCGCCAGTCGATCTCGATCGTCAAGGAGCTGATGAACGGGCGCATGTACCCGACCACGCTCGCGGGCCTGGAGCGCGCCATGAAGCTGCTCGCGAAATGACCTTGCGCTTCCTGCCGCTGGTGTTTCTTCTGTTTTCGGGCCTGGCCGCGGCGCAGTACCCGTCGAAGCCGGTGCGCGTCATCCTGCCGTTCCCCGCCGGCGGCTCCACCGACGTGGTCACGCGCGTCCTCGCGCAGGCGCTGAGCGACGCGATGGGCCAGCCGTTCGTGGTCGAGAACCGCACCGGCGGCGACGGCGTGATCGCCGCCGCGGCGGTGATGCAGGCGCCGCCCGACGGCCACACCCTGTTCATCGCCACCAACACGGCGATGATGCAGGTGCCGCTGCTGAAGAAGAAGCCGCCCTACGACCCGCTGGCCGACTTCACGCCGGTGTCGCTGGTCGGCCGCTACACCTTCCTGCTGGTGGTCACGCCGAACCTCGGCGTCAGGACCTTCGGCGAGCTGGTCGCCTACGCGCGCGCCAACCCCGGCAAGATCAATTTCGCGACCTACAGCGGCGCGAGCCAGCTGGCGTACGCGCAGATCGTCAAGAACGCGCGCGTCGACATGCTGCGCGTGCCCTACAAGGGCGAGGCGCCTTCGGTGGTCGACATCCTCGGCGGCAGCATCCACGCCGTGTTCGCGACGCCGACGGTGACCCTCACGCACGTCCGCGAGGGCCGCCTGCGCGCGCTCGCGGTGACGCTGCCGCAGCGCTGGCCGCTGCTGCCCGAAGTACCGACCACCATCGAGGCCGGCATGCCGCCGATCAACGTCGAGTTCTTCGCCGCGCTGTACGGGCCGGCGCACCTGCCGCAGGAGATCGCGCAGCGCCTGAGCCGGGAGCTGAACGCGATCATCGCCAGGCCGGCGATCCGCGAGCAGATCGACAAGCAGGGCTTCGCCCTTGCCGGCTCGACGCCCGAAGAGCTGCGCGCCTTCACCCAAAGCCAGCTCGCCGCCTGGGCGGCGGGATTCAAGGACGCGGGAATCGAGCCGGAGTGAACGCCCCCGTAGAGCAGCAATTCCTCACGCTGCAGGAAATCGTCGCCGCGGCGCGCAGCAATCTGCAGCCCGGCCCCTGGAGCTACCTCATCGGCGGAGCGGAGACCGAGACCACGGTGCGGCGCAACCGCATGGCGCTCGACGCGATCGCCTTCCGCCCGCGCGTGTTGCGCGACGTGAGCCGCATCGACAGCCGCGCCGCCTTCCGCGGACAACCGGCGCGGCTACCCGTGCTGCTCGCGCCGATCGGCGGCCTCGAATCGATCGTCGAGGGCGGCGCGGCGGCCGCGGCGCGCGCGGCGGCGCAGTTCGGCGTGCCGCACATGCTCTCCTCGGTCTGCCAGCCCGGGCTCGAGCAGACCGCGGCGGCGGCCGGCAACCTGCGCTCGTTCCAGCTCTACGTGCGCGGCGACGACGCGTGGGTCGACGATTTCGTACGCCGCGCGAGAGGCAACGGCTACACCTCGTTCTGCCTCACGGTCGACGTCGCCGCCTACAGCCGCCGCGAGCGCGACCTGATCGGCCGCTTCGTGAAGCCGTGGCGCGCCAAGGCGGTCGAAGGCGCCCCGTTCCAGGCCGGCCTGTCGTGGGCCCAGGTGACGCGCTTCAAGGAAAAGTATCCGGACCTGCCGCTCATCCTCAAGGGCATCGCCACCGCGGAGGACGCCGAGCTCGCCGTGCAGCACGGCGTCGAGGTCGTCTACGTCTCGAATCACGGCGGGCGACAGCTCGACTACGGGCTCGGCAGCGCGGCGGTGCTGCCGGAAGTGGTGAAGGCGGTGGCCGGCCGCGCCGAGGTCTGGGTCGACGGCGGCTTCATGCGCGGCACCGACGTGGTGAAGGCGCTCGCGCTCGGCGCGAAGTGCGTCGGCATCGGCCGCCTGCAGGGTCTCGCCCTCGCCGCCGCCGGGGTCGGCGGACTGGTGCGCGCGCTCGAGATCCTCGAGGACGAGATCCGCGTCTGCCTCGGCCTCCTCGGCTGCACCTCTTATGCCGAGCTGACCCCGCGGCACCTCGCGCCGGGCCCGCTGGTGTCCGAGCCCGGAATCTTCAGCGCCTTCCCGCACCTCGCCTAGAGCGGCTTCACCTGCACCTTGCGCCACTTGATGATGTCGCCGGGGCCTTTCCCGTGCAGGCCGAACTGCAGCGCGAACGGGCCTTCCAGCAGCTTGGCGTCGGTCATCTCGGCGGTCTTCACGCCGTTGAACACGACGGTGATCGTGGATCCCTTGGCCGTGATGTCGAACGTGTTCCACTTGCCGGCGGCCTTGTAGGGCCCGGGCACCGGCACCTTGGAGAAGTCGACGATCGCCGCAGTCGAATACTCCTGTCCCGGACGCGCGTCGTAGATGTTCACCTCGTACGCGCTGACGGCGCCGACCTTCGTGCGGTCCTGCAGGCGCAGGAAGACGCCGCTGTTGGTGAGCGGGTCGGCCCAGAACTCGGCGTGGATCTGGAAGTCCTTGTATGAATCCTTCGTCACCAGGTAGCTGTTCTGCGTCGCCTTGTCCGCGACGATCGCCCCGCCTTCGGCGCGCCAGTTGGCATCGCCGACGCGGGTGAAGTTTTCCAGCCCTTTTTCGCCATCCACCACAGTCGTCCAGCCCATCCAATGGTCGATGCTCGTGCAAGCCGCGAGCAAAGCCGCAGCCACTACTAGCCAGCGTTTCATGGGTCCTCCTCCTCTGCCGCCAATGTAACCCGATGGTTACCGAAGTGTAAGGTAGCGGTGCAGCAACGAAGCTCCTACAATCGCGCGAGCTGTAGGGGGTGCTGCAAGAAAGGACGGCCAGATGCGGCCGCTGTCGCTTCGCGCTCACTTGCTGCTGCTCACCCTCGGCACGCTGCTCCCCGTCGTCGTCTTTGCCGGCATCGCCGGCTGGATGCTGCTCGCCGGCCTGCCCGCCTCCGCCCTGACGACCGAGGAGACCGTGTGGCTGATGGCTGCCGGCGTCGGCGCCGCGGTCGGTCTCGCCTTCCTTCTCGCCCTCGCCCTCGCCCGCCGCATCGCCGCGCCGCTGGTCTCGCTCGCCACCGCAGCGCGGGGGCTGGTCAGCGGCGCGCGCGTGGAGATGCCGGCGCACGCGGGCATCCGCGAAATCGCCGAGGCTGCCGATGCGCTCGGCCAGGCGGCCGCCGCGGTGCGCTCGCGCGAGGCGGCGGCGCGCGACTCCGAGCGCGCGAAGGACGAGTTCCTCGCCATCCTCAGCCACGAGCTGCGCAACCCGCTCGCCACATTGTCGGCCGCGGCCTACCTCCTGCGGCGCTCGACGCAGGACCTCACACAGCGCGAGACGGCGCAGACGATCTCGCGCCAGGTCGAGCATATGACGCGCCTGATCGAGGATCTTCTCGACCTGAACCGCATCGGCAAGGGCAAGGTCACGCTCAGCCGCGAGCCGCTCGACCTTGCGCAGGCGGTCGACAAGGCGCTGGAGGAACTGCGCGCCGCCGGACGCCTCGCGAAGCACCGCGTGCGCGCCGAGCTCGCGCCGGCGTGGGTACGCGCGGACGAGGCGCGCGTCGCGCAGATCGCCGCCAATCTCATCGGCAACGCCGTCAAATACACCCCGGAAGGCGGCGACATCGCCGTCAGCGTGCGCCGCTTGCGCGGCGCCGCGGTGCTGAGCGTGCAGGACAGCGGCATCGGCATGGAGCCCGGCCTCGCGGCGCGGGTGTTCGATCTCTTCGTGCAGGGCCAGGCCGGCAAGGGCGGCCTCGGCGTCGGCCTCGCGCTGGTGAAGCGCCTCGCCGAGCTGCACGGCGGCAACGCCGCCGCGGCGAGCGAGGGGGCCGGCCGCGGCTCGCAGTTCACCGTGTCGATTCCCGCGATCGAGATGCCGGCGCAGCCGCAGTCGGCCGCGCCGCCGCGCGCCGAGGCCGGGCGCCGCCGCCACCGCATCCTGCTCATCGAGGACGACGAGGAGGCGCGCCGCAACCTGCACGCCGCGCTCGTCTTCGACGGCCACCAGGTGCTCGAGGCGGCCGACGGCGAGTCGGGCCTGCTCTCGGCCGGCGAGTTCAAGCCCGAGGTCGCGATCATCGACGTCGGCCTGCCCGGCCTCGACGGCTTCCAGGTGGCGAAGGTGCTGCGCGCCGACGCCGACCCGGCGGTACTGATCGCGCTGACCGGCTACACGCAGCCCGACGCGCTGCGGCGCGCGCGCGCCGCCGGCTTCGACGAGTACGTCACCAAGCCGATCGCGCCGGACCGCCTGTCGCGCCTGATCGACGCCGCGCTCGCGCGCCGCTCTGCTCGACCGGCGGCTATTCGACCTTGATGTTGGCCGCCTTGATCACCGGCCACCACTTCTCGATCTCCGCCTTATGGAAGGCGGCGAGGCCCTCCGGCGACTGCTGCTCGCGCGGCGCAATGTCGAGGCCGAGATCGGCGAAGCGCTCGCGCACCTTTGGATCGGCGAGCGCCTGCACCAGCGCGGCGTTGAGCTTCGCGACGACCGGCGGCGGCGTGTCCTTCGGTGCGAACAGGCCGAACCAGCCCGAGGCGTAGAGGCCGGGGATTCCGCTTTCCGCCGAGGTCGGCAGGTTCGGCACCACCGGCGAGCGCCGCGGCGACAGATTGGCGAGGATCTTCACCTTGCCGGAGCGCGCCTGCGGCAGCGTCACCGCCGCCTGCACCACCATCAGGTCGACCTGCTCGCCGAGCATCGCCGTCATCGCCGGCCCCGCGCCGCGGAACGGCACAAAAGTAACGCTGGTTCCCGTGGCTTGCTGCATCAGCACCCCGGTCACCCGCGCCGCCGCGTTCTGGTCGACGAAGGTAACCGCGCCGCCCGGATTCGCCCTCATGTGCGCGACGAGCCCCTTGAGATCGTCGGCCGGGAAGCCCTTGCGCGCGATCATCAGCTGCGGATTCACCGACATCAGGCCGACCGGCGCGAAGTCCTTCTGCAGGTCGAAGTTGATCGGATAGATGATCGCGCCGACGTGCGTGTCCCACTGGCCGATGTCGATGGTGTAGCCGTCGGGCGCGCTGCGCGCGACGCGCGCCATCGCGATCGTGCCGCCGGCGCCGCCGACGTTCTCGATCACCACCGGCTGGCCGAGCGGCGCGCGCATCGCTTCGGCGACCAGGCGCGCCGCCGTGTCGGTCGACCCGCCGGGCGGGAACGGCACGATCAGCGTCACCGGCTTGCTCGGAAAGGATTGCGCCCCCGCGGCGATCGCGAGCAGCGACAGCAGCGTGGCGATGGTCAGTCTTATCATTGCTTCTCCTCCTTGAATGACGGAGTCTAGCTTGCCGAGAATCTACGGCATCAGGAATTGCGACACCATGAAAAAGGCGTTCGCCTGGTTGGACGCGCGCAAGATCGCTTACGAATTCCACGACTACAAGAAGGACGGCGTGCCTCCCGGCAAGCTGAAGGCGTGGGCCGCAAAGGTCGGATGGGAGAAGCTCGCCAATACGCGTGGCCCTACCTGGCGCAAGATTCCCGATGCGGAGAAACGGAATCCTTCCGCTTCTGCCGTGATCAAGCTTCTCGAAGCAAATTCCAGCGCGATCAAGCGCCCGGTGATCGAAGCCGACGGCGAGCTGCTGGTCGGCTTCGACCCGGACGAGTACGCAAAGGCCTTCTAGTTACTTCGCCGGCGAAGCGACCGGCTTGCCCTTCTCGACGACATAGGTGGCGAGCACGACCGCCTTCCCTTTGCCGACGTTCTTGCCGTCGTGCACCATGCCGGCGGGCACGAAGAACACGTCGCCCGCCTTCAGGCGCTTGGGCGGCTGGCCGTCGATCAGCAGCTCGAGCTCGCCCTCGACGATGTAGCCGAGCTCCTCGCCCGGATGGGTATGGCGCCCGGCCGCGCCCCCCGGCACGAACTCGGCGCGCGCCACGACCGCGTGGCGGTCCGGCGCGCTCAGGTTCTGGTCCTGCAACACCTTGCGCGTGAAGCCCGGCGCCTGCGCTACGGCGACGACTGCAACGGCCGCGACGGCCGCCCCGATGATCCATTTCATGACTCTCCCTCCTCTTTGATGAAAGACCTGATCAGGAATGCCAACGCCGCCACAATGCCCAACCAGGCGACGAGGCGCAAGCCGTTCGCGAGGGCAATATCGCGCTGCAGCAGGTGCCAGCGCCCGAGGATCACGTTCCAGTCGTGCAGCACGTCGGGACCGCCGACGAGCGGCAGCAGCTGGTCGCGCGCGTCCGCCATGTAGCGCGCGACGTTGAGCAGGCTCTCGCCGAGCCAGATGCCGCAGAAGGCGGCCGCCAGCGTCTCGCGGCGCCGGGCGAACTCGAAGATGAACGCTGCGGGAAAGAGGATCTGCGCGAGGGTGCCGCCGTACACGGCCAGGCGCTCGCTCAGCAGGCCGAAGATCGGGTGGCCGGCTTCGTGGATCGCGAGGTTCGCGCTGTCGAGGATCGGCACCCAGCCTTCGTCGCCGAACCACATGCAAGCGCAGATGTAGAGCACGAACGCCGCAGCGCCGCCGAGCCCGGCGGCGGTTACCGGCTTCCAGAGATCCTCAGTCGAGCTCGGCGACGAAGCTGCGCGGGGAATCAGGCACGGTCTCCAAGCTGAAGTAGATGCGGCCGATCTCGCGGCCATCGCTGGTTTCCACCTGCACCTTCCACTCTCCCGGATCGTAGTGACTCTTCAGGCCGTAGCCGCGGAAGCCCTCCTCGCGCCCGCCGACGATTTTGATCGGGATGGTGTCCTGCAAGGCCCAGCGCCCGCCCTGCTCGCGAAACCATTTCATCTGGATCTGATCGGAGAACCGCGCCGGCGAGAAGATGCGGAAGTACACGTGCACCTTGTCGCCGGGCTGGGCGCGGAACTGCTGGTCGCCGTTCTCCCAGATGCGCCACGCCGGCCGCTCGTGGCTGAGCTTGTAGCCGAGATCGCTGCGCTCGACGTCGTGGTAGACGCCCATGAACGGGATCGACAACGGCACCGGCGGGATCAGCCGGAACAGGTAGAACGCCAGGAACCCGATCACCACGCAGCCGAGCGGCACGAAGACCGTTGTCTTGCGTTCCTTCGGAATCCAGAAGCCGGCGACGAAGAGCGGCACGCAGCCGACGGCGATCGACGCCAGAAAGACGAACAGCCCCGTCTGGCCGATCACCACCGGAATGACATAGGCGAAGTACGCCAGCCAGCACAGGCCGAGCAGCGCGAACTTGAACGGCAGCCCGAGCGCCTTGAAGCGCGCCGACTCGTTCGCGAATAGCAGGCCCACCAGCACCGCCATGAAGCCGAACGAGACCAGCAGCGACGAGCTCTTGAAGAAGAACACGGTGTAGGCGCTCAGCAGCGCACCGAGCAGGAAGTGGAGCGCCGGGGTACGGTATTGGAGATACCAGCGCCGCAGCCTCGGCAGCGCGGCCGCATCGGGCTGAGGCTGACCCCGGGCCAGCAGCATCTGCACCAGGATCAGGCTGCTCACCGTCAGGTACGCGGCGTGCTGGCCGATCGTAAGCCAGTGGTCGATGCGGCCGAGCGTGAGGATGTCGAACAGGAAGCCGCCGACAAAGAAGGCGACGTCGAGCGTGCGCTCGTTGCGCGCGGCGTAGAGCTTGATTCGCTCAAGCGTGATCGTCGACGGGTTCATGCGTTCCCGGCGTGGATTTTCTCCCAAATCGCGCGCGTGTCGCCGATCGGCGTGAGCCGGCGCGTGAGATAAGTCAGGCCGAACACGTTGAGGCCGATCAGCGCGGCCGCGACGAACTGGTGCTTGAACGCGAGCCAGGGCGCGAGGAGCAGCGCGGTCAGGCCGAGCGCGGAGAGGATCGAGCCGAGCCCGCGCGCGAGCTTCTGGTCGGTAAACCAGATGCGGAAGCGGCCGACCAGGCGCGCCTCCTCCTCGCTGAAGCGGTAGGGCGGCTCGCCGGCCGCCGTCGGGTAGCGGCCGACCGACGCGATCTTCCACGACAGCCACAGCTCGAAGGCGAGCGCCGCCGCGAGGTAGGCCCACGCCAGCGCCGGCTCGAGGAAAGTCCAGCCGGCGAGCAGCAGGGCCGCTACGCTGCCGAATCCGCCCATTCGAGCCACTCCGCTTCCGCCTCGCCCAGTTCCTTCACCACGTAGGCCTGGTCCAGCAGCAGCGCCTTCACCGCTTCCTGGTCCCGGTACACCGCCGGGTCGGCCAGCCTCGCCTCGATCGCCGCCTTGCGCTCGTTCAGCTTCGCCATCTCCTTCTCGAGGCGCTGCAGGCGTGCAGCCGGGGCTTTTTGCTTTTGTGGTTTTGAAGGCAATTTCTTTTCAACGACGACCTTCTGCTCCTTCTTCAACAGCGAGTCGCGGTAATCGTCGAGATCGCCGTCGAACGCCTGTAGCGTACCGTCGCGCACGATGAGGAGCTGGTCGGTAGTCGCGCGCAGCAGGTGCCGGTCGTGAGACACCAGCACCAGCGTACCTTCGAACTGCGCCAGCGCGACCGCCAGCGCCTCGCGCGTCTCGAGGTCGAGGTGGTTGGTCGGCTCGTCGAGCAGCAGCAGATTGGGTCGCTGCCAGACGATCAGCGCAAGGGCGAGCCTCGCTTTCTCACCGCCCGAGAAGTGCTCGATCGAGTCGGTCGCCATGTCGCCGGCGAAGTTGAAGCTGCCGAGGTAATTACGCAGGTCTTGCTCACGTACGTTGGCTGAAATTCTCTTGAGATGCCATAACGCCGACTCGTCGTCGCGCAGCATCTCGACCTGGTGCTGCGCGAAGTAGCCGATCTGCAGGCCCTTGTTGAACACCGCGCTCCCCGACTGGACCGGTAGGACGCCGGCGATGGTCTTGATCAGCGTCGACTTGCCCGCGCCGTTCATGCCGAGCAGGCCGTAGCGGCCTTCATTTCGCAGGGAAAAATTCACCTCCGAAAGGACGGTCTTGTCGGCGTAACCCGTCGAGACGTCCTCCAGCACCAGCAGCGGGTCGGGCGCGCGCAGCGGCTCGCGGAACTCGAAGGAGAACGGCGCGCTGACGTGCAGCGGCGCGAGGTCCTCCATCTTCGCCAGCATCTTCATGCGGCTTTGCGCCTGGCGCGCCCGCGTGGCCTGCGCCTTGAAGCGGTCGATGAACGACTGCAGATGTGCCCGCTCGCGGGTTTGTTTCTCGATCTGATTTTGAACAAGAACCAGATTCTGCGCGCGCTGCTCCTCGAAACTCGAGTAGTCGCCGCCGTAGCGCCGCAGCTTCCTCTGGTCGATGTGCACGATCGCGTTCACCACGCCGTCGAGGAAGTCGCGATCGTGCGAGATGACGATCAGCGTCCCCGCGTAGCGCTTGAGCCAGTCCTCCAGCCAGATGATGGCGTCGATGTCCAGGTGGTTGGTCGGCTCATCGAGCAGCAGCAGCTCGGAGGGGCACATCAGCGCCTGCGCCAGGTTGAGGCGCATGCGCCAGCCGCCGGAGAAGCTTGAAACCGGTTGGTAAAGTTGTTGTAAGGAAAAACCAAGACCCAGCAGGAGCGATTCTGCCCGCGACTGCACCGTATAGACATCCGCGTCGCCCAAGGCCGCGTGCAGCTCACCTATGAGGTTTCCGTCATTTTGCTGTTCTGCTACAAGCAGGCGCTGTTGAAGGGCCCGCAGGGCCGCATCGCCATCGATCGCGTACTCCACCGCCGGCCTGTCTAGGGCGGGCGTCTCCTGCGCCACATGAGCGACCCGCCACGTACGCGGGAAGTCGACCTCGCCCTTGTCGGCGTGCAGCTCACCGCGCAGGACCGAAAACAGGCTCGACTTGCCCGAGCCGTTCGCGCCGATCAGGCCGGCGTGCTCGCCCGGATTGAGCGCCACGTCGGCGCCCTCGAGGAGGACTTTCACGCCGCGGCGCAGGGTAACGTTGGAGAGGCGGATCACGGGGGCGCGATTCTACCGAAGCTAGAATGCCCGACATGCGATTTCTCGCCGGACTTTTGCTCGGCCTGCTCCTCGACGCGGCGCATGCTCAGGGCTGGCCGGCCCGGCCGATTACGCTGATCATCCCGTTTCCGCCCGGCGGCTCGACCGACATCGTCGGGCGCATCGCCGCCGAGGGCCTCGCGCGGGAGCTCGGCCAGCCCTTCGTGGTCGACAACCGCGGCGGCGCCGGCGGCGCGATCGGCGCCAAAGCGATCGCCGAAGCGCCGCCCGACGGCTATGCGCTCGGCGTGGCGACGGTCTCGACGCACGTCGTCAATCCCGTTGTGCGCGGCGCCGCGCTCGGCTACAACGCGCTGGCCGATTTCACCTTCATCAGCCAGATCGCGGCGGTGCCGAACGTCGTCTCGGTGCATCCTTCGGTGCCGGCCAAGAACATGGAGGAGTTCATCGCCTTCGCAAAGCGCAATCCCGGCAGGCTCAACTTCGGCAGCGCCGGCATCGGCAGCCTGGGCCATCTCACCGGTGAGACGTTCAAATACTCGGCGAAGGTCGACCTGGTCCACGTGCCTTACAAGGGCAGCGGGCCGGCTCTCAACGACACGCTCGCCGGGCAGATACAGGTGCTCTTCGACAACCTGCCCTCCTCCCTGCCGCACATCCAGGCCGGCCGGCTGCGCGCGCTCGCGGTCGCCTCGGACAAGCGCGTGGCGGCGCTGCCCGAGGTGCCGACTTTCGCCGAGCTCGGGCTGCCGCTGCTCAACGATCCGTCGTGGTTCGGGCTGGTTGCGCCGGCGCGGCTACCGGCCGAGATCGCCGCGCGCGTGCACGCCGCGCTGGTGCGCACGCTGCAGCAGCCGGACACGCTGAAGCGCCTGGACGCCGTCGCAGCGACGCCGGTCGGCAACGCGCCCGATCAGTTCCGCAGATCGGTTGCGGCGAGTATCGAGGCGAGCCGCCGCATCGCGGCGGAGAGCGGCCTCAGGTTCGACTGAGGCCGGAAAAAGCGCAGGCCATGCCGCTTCGTCCCGGGCGAGCGCCAGCAGAGCAGCCAGCCGAAAAGCGTGAGGCACACCGCGTGGCCGACGGTGCGCGCGCCGCTGCGCTCGGAGGCGCGGATCGAGGACACGTTGTGCTCGTGGATGAGAATCAGGCAGCGCTTGCGGCCCTGCGCCGCGCAAAGCGAGTCGGCCGCCGGCAGCAGCCGCCCGGCGATGCGCCGGCCGCGGCAGTCCGGCCGCACGAAGTGGCGGTAGCTGTAGGCGGCGTCGGCGCCGAAGTCGATCCACATGCCGCCGCTCTCCGGCGTCGGAGTGAAGGCAAACCAGGCATAGCCGAGCAGCTTGCCGTCCTCGAGCGCGCCGACACAGCGGTCGCCGCGCGCGAACGCGCCGCGCGCCGAAGCGCCCGACAGCTCGAGCGCCGGGTCGGCGCAGTGGCCGAGCAGATCCTCCTCGCCGAGCTCCGCGAAGCGCACGCCGTCCGCCGCCGCCGCCGGGCGCTGTTCGAGCGGCCGCTCGAGGAGCCGGAACACGCTGAGGCCGAGGTGGCGCTGCAGCAGCTTGAGCGCTTTCCGCATGGAGACCTTGTAGTCCCTCGCCGGGGGGCCATCCACCGGCGGCGCTGGTCCGCCCGGACCGGCTGTCGGGCGGCCGCGTCATGAAGGAGCTCGCCGCGACAATCGCGCTCCTGCTCGCGCAAAACGGGCTCGGCCCCGACGCGCTGCTCGTCCCCGACAACCTGCTGCGCCACGAAGCCGCGCCGCCCGCCGGCGCCGCCCCGCTCGCGCGCGAGCTGCTGGCGCAGCCGCTGCAGGCGCTCGACGCCGCGGCGATCTTCCGGCGCGCGGTGCCGGCGTCGATCGTGCGCTTCGCCGAGGAGGGGCCCGCCCCCGCGGCGAGGCCCTTCGATGAGGTGCTGGGCGAATACGTGCGCGACGTGGAGACGGCGCAGAAGGCGTTCGCCGCCGCCGCGCGCGCGCCCTTCGATGCCGCGCCGCTGTTGCGGCGCCTGCGCACCGGCCTGCCCTCCTCGAACCAGCTCGCGGCAGCCGGCGCCGCGTTCGACCCGGCCGCGCTCGACCAGGCCAACCGCCTGTTCCTCGAGGCCACCGCGCGCTTCGTGCGCGAGCTGCGCGCGCCCGGCATGAAGTTTCCGGAAAAGCGCAGCTTCCCGTCGCCGATCGGCCTGGTCTCGGTGGGAAGCGCCGGCGACGACCATCACGGGCCGCAAGCCGCGCTCATCATCGACCCGGGCGGCGACGATACCTACGAGCGCGCGCCGGTCAGCGGCGGCGCGGTCTCGGTGATCGTCGACCTCGCCGGCAACGACCGCTATGGCGGCGCCGACGTGGTGGTCGGCGGCTTCTCTGCCCTCGTCGACCTCGGCGGCGACGACCGCTACGAGATGCATGGCGCCGGCCTGGCCGCGGCGATCGGCGGCGTCTCGATCCTGGTCGACGCATCGGGCGACGATCGCTACGCCGCCGGCACCTTCGGCCAGGGCGCGGCGGCATTCGGCATCGGCGCGCTGCTCGACCTCGGCGGCAACGACCGCTATCGCCTGCAGGCGGGCGGCCAGGGCTACGGCCTCGCGGGCGGCCTCGGACTGCTGTGGGATCGAGGCGGCAACGACGAGTACCGCGCCGCGGGCTTCGCCGATCCGTACCGGCGCGAAGCGGGCCTGAGCTTCGCGCAAGGCGCGGCCTCCGGCTACCGCGGGGAAGGCGGACCGGATCTCGGCGGCGGCATCGGCATCCTGCGCGACGAGCGCGGCGATGATGTCTACGAAGCCGAGATGTTCGCGCAGGGCGTCGGCTATTACTACGGCGTCGGGCTGCTGTGGGACGAGGAAGGCGCCGACCGCTACCGCGCGGTGCGCTACGCGCAGGGCAACGGCGTGCACCAAGCCGCCGGCATCCTGCGCGACGAGGCCGGCGACGACCGCTACGAGCTCTCCTACGGCGTCGGCCAGGGGATGGGCCTCGACATGGCGCTCGGCGTGCTCGTCGACGCCGCCGGCGACGACCGCTACGGCGCGGGCATCCTGGCGCAAGGCACCGCGACCGCGAACGGCATCGGCATTCTTTTCGATTTCTCGGGCGACGATGCCTGGGAGATGAGCACCGCCAGCGACCAGCGGCACTGGGGCCGCGCGCAGTGGTATCGCGGCCTGCCGGGCGTGGGCCTCTTCTCGCACGCGGGCGCCGGCCGCTTCATCCGCGCCGGCGCGGAAGTGCGGCCGCCCGAAAGCGCCTCGGTGGAGAAAGAGCCCCAGACGCCGCCGGGCGCGAAAGTCGGCGCGGGCGCCGCGCTCGCCGCGCCGTGCGGGGTGCAGGCAAGCGCGCTCGCCGCGCGGCCGAGCGTCGAGGCGGCGCAGAAAGCGCTGCGCTCGACGTGCTGGCGCCTGCAGGCAGCGGCGCTGGAGGCGCTGCAAAAGCTGGGCGCGACGCCCGAGGCGGACATCGCCCTGCCCTCTTTCCTGCCGCGCTAGAGTTTGCTTACTGTCCGCCCGCCGCGAGGCGGCGGTGGGCGACGCCGTTGCGCACGCGCATCACGCGCCAGAAAACGTTGATGCGCGCGACTTCGTCGATCTCGCCGGAGCCGTTGACCAGCTCGCGCAGCTCGAAATCGGGACGGAAGCCGATCTGGTTGGAGAAGCGCGCGAGGCCCATCTCGAAGGCGCGGATCACCCGGTTGTCCGACTTGACGTGGTTGACGATGAAGATCTCGCCGTCCGGCTTGCACACGCGATGGAACTCCTCCAGCACGCGCGCCGGGTTGCGCACCACCGGCATCACGTACATCGCCACCACCTTGTCGAAGCTCTGGTCGGCGAAGGTCATCGCCTCGGCATCCATCTCGAGCAGCGCCTCGACGTTGCGCAGGCCGCGCCGCCCGACACGCAGCCGCGCCTTGTCGAGCATCTCGCACGAGACGTCGATGCCGGTGATCTTTACCGCCTGCGGGTACATCGGCAGGGACAGCCCGGTGCCGACGCCGACTTCGAGCACGCGCTCACCGGGTCGCAGGCGCAGCGCCTCGAGCACCGCGCGTCGCCCCGGCTGCAGCACCGGCCCGAAGAGCGCATCGTAGAAACCTGCATAGCGCCGGTAGGCCGTCTTCACGGTTTCGATGTGCATGGGGCCGTAATGTACTAGCAAAATGCAGTCCCGGTCTGCCTCTAGAGCAGGTCCTTCCACTTCGCCCGAGTCTTGTCCTGCAGCTCCCTGCTCGCCTCGGCGACGGCGGGGAAGTCGGCGAGGTGCTCCCACGGGCGGCAGGCGTCGATGATCGCCTTGGAGCTGAGCGGCGCGTCGTACTGGTAGGCGATGAACATCGGGTCGTTCTTCGAACCGACGCCGCGCTGGATGATGTCGATGTCGCGCGCGGGGTCGGTGCGCGTGGCGACGGCCCACATCACTTCCTGCAGGTTGGCGGGGTCGATGTCCTCGTCGACCACCACCGAATAGCGCGACATGTAGGCGCCGACGCCGCACTGGCTGAGGATGTGGCCGGCCTGGCGCGCGTGGCCCGGATAGCGCTGCTTGATGGCGACGACGTTGAACATGCGCGCACCGCCGATCTCGTGCGCCCACACCGCCTTCACGTCGGGCACGCCGGCTGCCGCGAGCGCATCAGCGAGCAGCGCCGAGCGCATCACGGCCTTTGAGTAGGAGTAGTCGTTCGGCGGCTTCGCCGGCGGGCTGCCCACAAGAATGGGGTTATCTCTAAAGAGAACTTTTTCTATCGTTACAACCGGGGCGGTTCCGGCCTTGCCGGGGTAGTAGCCGTGGAACTCGCCGAACGGCCCCTCGGTGCGCTCGTCATTCGGCTCGACGAAGCCTTCGATGACGATTTCGGAGGCGGATGGAACCGGCATTGCCGTTTTTTCCGTTTTGATGACTTGTACTTTCTCGCCCAGGATGGCGCCGACGTAATTCCACTCGCACATGCCGAAGGGAATCTCGATGCCGGAGATCAGGTAGGCGAGCGGATCGCAGCCGAGCACGATCGCGACCGGAAAGCGCTTGCCCGCCGCCTTGTGCTTCTCGTAGTGGATGCGGCCGTGCTTGCCCGGCACCATGTCGAGCGCGACGTGGTTGCGGTCGATGAGCTGCACGCGGTAGGTGCCGACGTTGATCCACGCCGAGTCGAAGTCGCGCGTGACGACCGAGCAGCCGGTTCCTATATAGCGGCCGCCATCCATCTCGTGCCACAGCGGCGACGGGAATTTCAGCAGATCGACCTTGGTGCCCTCCTGCGCGTTCTGCAGTACAGGACCTTCCTTCGTAGCCTCGAAATCGTATTGCGCCGCGCGCTTCTGCCATTCGGCAGGTTTGCCGCGAAGGGCCTCTACCAAACCTTTGTGCGTCTTCTGCACCGGCAGGCGCAGGATCGAGGAGAGCCGCGCCGGGCTGCTGGTGCTGCAGGTGAGCACGCGAAAGCCCTTCGGGTAGCCGGCGATCTCGTCGAACAGCAGCGCCGGCGGCGCGTCCTTCTTCACGTTGAGCTCGCTGATCGCGCCGAGCTCGAGGTTCCAGTCGGCGCCGCGCACGGTCTTCAGCTCGCCGAGCTTTTCGGCGTCGGCGAGCCAGGCGCGCAAGTCGAGCGGATGGGCCATGCGGTTATTATAGAAACATGAGACTCCTCGCCTGCCTTGTTTCGTTTCTCGCGCTCGCCGCCCAGGCGCAGGATTTCCCGAGCAAGCCGGTGCGCATCGTCGTGCCCTGGCCGCCGAGCGGCAACGTCGACATCACCGCGCGCGCCATCGCGCCGGCCCTCGGTGAGGCGCTCGGCCAGCAGGTGATCGTCGAGAACCGCGCCGGCGCCGCCGGACGCATCGGCTCCGAAGCGGTGGCCCGGTCCGCCGCCGACGGCTACACGCTGCTCCTCGGCTCCACCGGCACGATCACCGCCGGCCCGGCGGTGTTCAGGAATCTCGGCTACGACCCGGTGAAGGACTTCGTGCCGGTGGGCGGCATCCAGTCGGTGCCGATCGTCCTCACCGTGGCGCCGAAAACGCCGGCCGCCAGCTACCAGGAATACGTCGCCCTCGCGAAAAAGAAGGACGGCCAGCTCAGTATCGCGTCGGCCGGCAGCGGCTCGTCCAATCACCTCGCGATCGAGCTGCTCATCCGCATGGCAGACCTGAAGCTGCTGCATGTCCCCTACAAAGGCAGCGGCCCGGCGCTCACCGACCTCCTCGGCAGCCAGGTCGAGTCGATGATGGACCAGCTCACCGCCTCGATCGGCTACATCAAGGACGGTCGCCTGCGCGCGCTCGCGATCACTTCCAGCAAGCGCTCTCCAGCGCTTCCCGACGTTCCCACCCTGGACGAGATGGGCGTGAAAGGCTACGAAGCCAGCACTTTCACCGGAATCTTCGCGCCCTCCGGCATCCCTCCGGGCGCTCTGGATCGCCTTTCTTCCTCCCTCAGGAAGGCCCTGCAAGACAACACAGTGCGTGAGCGCTATCGAGCAATGGGCGTGGACCTGATCGAGATGAGCCAACCCCAGTTCGCGGCGTACGTGCGCGACGACTACGAGAAGTGGAAGCGCGTGGCGCGCGAAGGCAACATCGTCGTCGATTGACTTTTCGCTGGTAACGCAGCAAAACTGTATCGCTTCTAAAGGGGAGGCATATGGCAAGCGTAAATCCGTACCGCGCCCCGTCGGCCGCCGTCGCCGACGCCGCGGAGCAGTTCCAGCCGGTGAGCATCTTCTCCACCTCGGGCCGCATCGGGCGCGTGCGCTACATCGCGTACTCGGTCGGCCTGCCGTTCCTGATCATGCTGGTGTTCGGCTTCGCCGGCGGATTCATCGGCACGGCGGCCAACGCGCCGATGGCGGCGGCCGTGCTGATGGGGATCGGCTACCTCCTGACCTTCGTCCTCATTTTCATGCTGACGATCCAGCGCACGCACGACTTCGACACCGACGGGTGGCTGTCGCTCGTCGTGCTCATCCCGCTCGTCAACCTGATCTTCTGGTTCATTCCCGGCACCGAAGGCGAGAACCGCTTCGGCGCGAAGACGCCGCCGAACTCGACGCTCGCGGTGATCTTTGCGCTGATCGTGCCGATCATCGTCATTGTCGGCATCCTCGCCGCCGTCTCGATTCCGGCCTACCAGGACTACACGAAGCGCGCGCAGCAGAAGATGCAGAAGAAGTAATGCTGAAGGTCGTCCTCTCGGCCGTCCTCGCTCTCGCCGCCGCCGCCGCGGCGGCGCAGGGCTATCCGGCGCGGCCGGTGAGGATGCTGGTGGGCTTCACCCCCGGCGGCGGGACCGACATCAACGCCCGGCTGCTGGCGCCGAAGCTCTCCGAATATCTCGGGCAGCCGTTCGTGGTCGAGAACCGGCCGGGGGCGACGACCAACGTCGCCACCGAGATGGTGGCGAAGGCGGCGCCCGACGGTCTCACGCTGCTCTTCACCACCTCGGCGCTCGCCATCAACGCGTCGCTCTACAAGAACCTCGGCTACGACGCGTTGCGCGATCTGGCGCCGGTGTCGGTGCTGTGCGAGAGCCCGAACCTGCTGGTGATGAACCCGGCGGTGCCGGCGAAGGATGTCGGCGAGCTGCTGGCGCTCGCGCGCGCGAAGCCCGGTGCGCTCAACTATTCGTCGGCGGGCGCCGGCACTTCGCAGCACCTCGCCGGCGAGCTCTTCAAGGCGCGCACGCACACCGACATCGTGCACGTGCCCTACAAAGGAACCTCGCCCTCGCTCACCGCGGTCGTTTCGGGCGAGGTGCAGTTCAGCTTCGCCAACGTGCCGGCGATCCTCGGCCACGTGAGGAGCGGCCGCCTGCGCCCGCTCGCAGTGGTCGGCGCCAAGCGCTCGGCGCTGATGCCCGAGGTGCCGACGATGAAGGAAGCGGGCGTCGACGGCGTCGAGATGCCGGTGTGGTACGCGCTGCTCGCCCCTGCCGGCACGCCGCGAGAGATCATCGATGCGCTCAACGCCGCCGTGGTGCGCGCCACGCACGACGCCGATTTTCGCAAGCGGCTGCAGGAGCAAGGCACCGACCCGGTGGCCAACACACCGGAGGAGTTCGCGAAAATGCTGCGCGAGGATATCGCGCGCTACGCCGAAGCGGTGAAGCTCTCGGGAGCCAAGCCCGAGTAACCTACTCGGGGCGCTGAGGGAAGCTGCGCCCGAAGATGCCCTCGGCGATGCGGTTTCTGAGCATCTCGAGCGAGCCGCCGGCGATCATCCAGCCGCGGCAGCGGCGCAGGCAGTACTCGACCAGCGAGCCCTGGCTGTAGCCGAGGCCGCCCATCACCTGCAGCGCCTCGTTCGCCGCGTCGAAGCCGGCCTGGTTGCACGCCAGCTTGGCGAGCGAGGTTTCCTCCGCCGAAGGGAAGCCGCGGTCGGCATTCGCTGCCGCGCGGTAAAGCAGCAGCTGCGCCGCGTCCAGCTTGAGCTTCACGTCGGCGAACTTCCATTGCAGGCCCTGGAACTCGCACAGCAGGCGGCCGAACTGCTTGCGCTGCAGCGCCCACTCCCGCGCCCGCTCG
>DASXKY010000135.1:0-12618 GCA_036496555.1 Burkholderiales bacterium
GGCTGGTTCTGGGCGTTCCTCGGCCTGATCGCCACCGTGTTCGGCGTGCTCTCCTGGATGATGAAGAACGGCCGCCTGGGCGACGGCCACGAGTAGGCTGGCGGAGAGAGTGGGATTCGAACCCACGAAGCGCTATTAACGCTTACACGCTTTCCAAGCGTGCGCCTTCAGCCGCTCGGCCATCTCTCCGCAGGAGCCGAATTCTAGCGCGCGATCAATAAAAAAGCCCGCCTGGTACCGGCGGGCTTTTCTTGGTGCGCAGTGCGCTTACGCGTGCTTGTACGTCCGGATGTCGCGATCCTTGGTCTCGCTCAGGAACAGCGTGCCAATGATCAGCGACATCACCGCGACCACGATCGGATACCAGAGGCCGTAGTAGATGTCTCCCGTCGCCGCCACCATCGCCGTCGCGGTCAGCGGCAGCATGCCGCCGAACCAGCCGTTGCCGATGTGGTACGGCAGCGACATCGAGGTGTAGCGAATCTCGGTCGGGAACAGCTCGACCAGGAAGGCCGCGATCGGCCCGTACACCATGGTGACGTAGATGACCATGATGAAGAGGATGACCTCGGTCATGAACCAGTCCACCTTGGCCTTGTCCGCCGTCGGCGGCGCACCCGCTTCCTTCAGCGTCGCGGCGAGCTGCTTCTGGTCCCAGCCCTCGACCTTCTTGTCGCCGACGGTCGTGACCACCTTGCCGGCGTCGCCGGGCAGCGAGCTGAAGGACAAGCCCTGCTTGGTGAGGAAGTCCTTCACGCGGTCGCAATCCGAGAACTTGCTCCACGGGCCGACGAACAGATGGAACTGGCAGTCGTTTGCGTTGGCCGCGACCGAGATCTTGGTCTTCTGCGAGAACGCCTCCAGCGCCGGGTTCACGTAGTGTGTCAACGCTCCGAACAGCGGGAAGTACGTCACCGCCGCTATCAGGCAGCCCGCCATGATGATCTTCAAGCGACCGATGCGGTCCGACAGCCAGCCGAAGAAGATGAAGAACGGCGTGCCGATCAGCAGCGAGATCGCGATCAGGATGTACGTAGTGGCGTAATCGAGCTTGAGCGTGATGGTCAGGAAGAACAGGGCGTAGAACTGCCCCGTGTACCAGACCACGCCCTGCCCCGCCGTCGCACCGAGAAGCGCCAGCAGCACGTACTTATTGTTCGGGTACTTCGTGAAGCTGTCGGTGAGCGGCGCCTTCGACCCCTTGCCTTCGGACTTCATCTTCTGGAACACCGGCGACTCGTTTAGCTTGAGCCGGATGTAGATCGAGAACACCAGCAGGATCAGCGAGAGCCAGAACGGAATTCTCCAGCCCCAGTCTGCGAACTCCTTCGGGTCCATGTTCGTGCGGCAGAGATAGATCACCGCCAGCGCGAGGAACAGGCCGAGCGTCGCCGTGGTCTGGATCCAAGCCGTGTCGTAGCCGCGGCGATCGTTCGGCGCGTGCTCCGCGACATAGGTCGCGGCGCCGCCGTACTCGCCACCCAGGGCGAGGCCCTGCACCAGACGCAGCGTCACCATCAGGATCGGCGCGCCCCAGCCGATTGCAGCGTAGGTCGGCAGCAGGCCGACCAGGAAGGTCGACGCACCCATGAAGACGATCGTGATGAGGAACGTGTACTTGCGGCCGACGAGGTCGCCGATGCGGCCGAACACCAGCGCGCCGAACGGACGCACCAGGAAGCCGGCTGCATAAGCAGCGAACGCGGAGAGAAGCGCAGCGGTCTGGTTACCCGGCGGGAAGAACAGTGCCGCGAAGAACGGCGCGAGCACCGCGTAGAGATAGAAGTCGTACCACTCGAATACGGTCCCGAGCGACGAAGCAAATATGACTCGCTTCTCTTCCCCGCTGAAGTCGTGAGCCTGTGCCGTGGTTGCCATTACCCCTCCTCGTTATTGGTTCCCCAAGGCGGAGCCGACTTCGCCCCGTTTTGGGTCAGGGGCATGCTATCCCCCTGATGCGGAGGGCTCTATTAGGGGAAACCCTATGGTGCGCTGCACCAGTTCCGCGACCGACTCCGCGCCCATCTTCTCCATGACCTTGGCGCGATGAACTTCAACGGTCTTGACGCTGAGATCGAGCTCGGCCGCGATGATCTTGTTCGGCTTGCCGTCGATGATGCGCCGCAGCACCTCGCGCTCGCGCTCGGTGAGCGTGGCGAGGCACTGCGCTATCTCCGCGTGGCGGCCACGGCGGCCGCGGTTCTCGGCATCGCGCTGGAACGCCTTCTCGATGATCGAAAGGACTTGGCGGTAGTTGAAGGGCTTCTCGATCAGGTCGACTGCCCCGCTCTTGATCGCGGTCACCGCGGTGGGAACGTCGGCGTGAGCCGTGACGAAGACGATGGGAATCTCGATGCCGTTACGCTTGAGGTAGTCCTGCAGCTCGAGGCCGCTCATTCCGGGCAGGCGCAGGTCGAGCACCAGGCAGCCCGGCGCGTCGCGCTCGTAGGACTCGATGAACTCGGTCGCGGTGCCAAAGGCGCGCACGGCGATGCCATTGGACTCCATCAGCCAGCGCCAGAGCGTGCGGATCGCTTCGTCGTCATCGACGACGTAGGCGGTCGGCGCGTGCCCGGCAGGGCTATTCACGCAGCAACCCCTTCACGCTCGCCAACAGATCCTTCGTAGAGAAAGGCTTGGTCATGTACCCGTCGGCCCCGGCGCCGAGCCCTTGGTCGCGCTCGGCTTCACGCCCGCGCGCGGTGAGCATCAGGATCTTGGTATCGACCAGCGCAGGGTTCAGCCGGATGGTGCGGCACACCTCGAAGCCGTTCTTCATCGGCATCATGACGTCGAGCAGCACGAGGTCGGGAACGAAGGCCTCCGCCAGGCGCACCGCCTCCTCGCCGTCGCGCGCGACGCGCACCTCGTAGGCATTCGACTGCAGGAGGAACTCAAGCGAGGTGACGATGCTCGGCTCGTCCTCGGCGATCAGCACCTTGCGGCTCAAGCGGCCCGCTCCAGCGCCCGCCCCGAGGCAACCGGCAGCGTGAACGAGAAGCAGGCGCCCCCGTCAGCGCCGTCGGAGGCCCCGCTGCTTACCCAAATACGGCCGCCGAAATGCTCGACGATGTGGCGGCTGATGTGCAGGCCGAGGCCGCTGCCCTGCGGCTTGCCGGTCAGCGGATCGCCGCCTTGGCGGAACTTGTCGAAGATGACCCGCCGGTCGCGCGGCGCGACGCCGGGGCCGTTGTCGCGCACGTCCACCCGCACGAAGCCGTCTTCCGTGACCAGTGTCACCTCCACGCGCCCGCGGCCGGGCTCGACGAACTTAGCCGCGTTCGACAGGAGGTTGACGATCACCTGGACGATGCGGTCGAGGTCGGCGCGGACCTTGGGCACGCGCTCGGGCAGCTTCGCCTCGAGCCGCGCGTCACGCTCCTTGAACAGCTGGCTGTTCGCGGCGAGCGTGTCGCGGATCACCTCGCGCAGGTCGACCAGCGACTCGCGCCATTCGACGCGGCCCGATTCCAGCCGCGACAGGTCGAGGATCTGGTTGATCAGGCGCGTCAGCCTCTCGGTCTCCTTGGTGATGATGCCGAGGAAGCGGGCGCGCTCGGGCTCGGGCAGCCCGGGATGGTCGTGCAGGATCTCGCTGAACGCGCGGATCGACGTGAGCGGCGTGCGCAGCTCGTGCGAGACCGTCGAGACGAACTCGTCCTTCATTCGATCGATTTCGGTGAGGCGCTCGTTGGCCGCGCGCAGCTCGCGCGTGGCGCGCTCGAGCTCCTGCGACTTCTGCTCGAGGCGGTGGCTGTAGACGATGATCTGCGAAGCCTCGTCGAGCATCGCGCGCACCTCCTGCAGCGAGGGCGCTTCCTCCTTCACCACCGAGGCCACCATGATGCGCGCCGACGCCGCGCCGATCACGCCGGCGAGCTGCGTCTCGACGAAGTGGACCAGGTCGGCGTCGGCGGGCAGGCGCGCGATCGGCAGCTCGAGGCCCCGCAGGCGAGCGTAGTCTTCGAACGCCTCCTCCGCCGCGGGCGCGCCGACGAAGCGCGAGAGCAGGTCGTAGAGCTCCGGCGCCGCCGCGGTGCCTCGCCACAACGACGCGCCGGCCGGCAACGCCGGACGCTTGAAGACGTCGACGAACAAGCTCGCCTGGCGGTGCTCGGCCGCGCCCGGGGCCCACGTCAGCGACACCGCGACGAAGGCGCCGACGTTGGCGAGCATGCTCCAAACCATCGCGTGCGTGGTCGGATCGAGGCCGGCGACGCCGAACAGCGCCTGCGGCTTGAGCAGCTCGATGCCCCACGGGCCGTGCTGCAGGAAGCCGATCGGCAGCCACTCCGAACGCGCGAACGCCGGAAGCAGGAGCGTGTAGAACCAGACCGCAAAGCCCGCGCACAGCCCGGCGAGCGCGCCGCGTCGCGTGCCGCCCTTCCAGAAGATGCCGCCCAGCGCGGCGGGGGCAAACTGCGCAACTGCGGCGAACGAGATTAGGCCGATCGCAACCAGCGCGTAGGCCTCACCCGCGAGGCGGAAATACAGGTAGCCCAGCAGCAGCACCAGCACGATGGCGCCGCGGCGGATGGCGAGCAGCAGCCGCGTGAGGTCGCGCCGCTCGTTCAGGCGCAGGCCGGGCAGGCGCAGCAGCACCGGCATGACGAGGTCGTTGCAGACCATGGTCGACAGCGCGATGGTCTCGACGATCACCATGCCGGTCGCCGCCGACAGTCCGCCGATGAACACCACCAGCGCGAGCAGCTCCTGCTTTTGCGACATCGGCAGGGTAAGGACGTAGGCGTCGGCGTCCGCCCCGCGCGGGAAATGCAGCAGGCCGCCGAAGGCGATCGGCAGCACGAAGACGTTGATCGCGAGCATGTACAGAGGGAACAGCCAGATCGCCTTGCTCAGGTGCTTCTCATCCTTGTTCTCGACCACGGTAACCTGGAACTGGCGCGGCAGGAACATGATCGCCAGCATCGAGAGGATCGTCAGCCAGATCCAGCTCGAATAGTCACCACCCGCTCCGCCGAGCGGGGCGAGCATCGGCCGCAGCGCAGGGTCCGCCGCCGCGCGCGCGAAGATGTCGCCGAAGCCGTTGTACAGCCCCCAGCTGACCCAAGCGCCTACGGCAAGGAAGGCGACCAGCTTGACCACCGATTCGAATGCGATGGCAGCGACCATCCCTTCGTGGTGCTCGGCGGCATCGAGGTGTCGGGTGCCGAAGAGGATGGTGAACGCGGCGAGGATCAGCGCGACCCAGAAAGCGGTGTCGCGCACCAGCGGGACGTCGCCGTGGCGCGGCGCCGACAGGAGCTCCGGGTACTGCAGCACGGTGGTGAAGCTCGCCGAGACTGCCTTCAGCTGCACCGAGATGTACGGCAGGATGCCGATCACCGCGATCACCGTTACCACGCCGCCGAGCAGCGCGCTCTTGCCGTAGCGCGAGGCGATGAAGTCGGCCAGCGAGGTGATCCGGTTTTGCTTGCTGATGCGTACGATCTTGCGCATCACCACCCACCAGAGCGCGATCATCAGCGTCGGGCCGATGTAGATCGGCAGGAAGCCGACTCCGTTCTCCGCAGCGCGGCCGACGCTGCCATAGAACGTCCAGGCCGTGGCATACACGGCGAGGGACAGGCTGTAGATGTAGGGGCTCGCGATGAGCGAGCGCCCGGCGTCGGCACGCGCGTCGGCGTAATAGGCGATGGCGAAGAGCAGCCCGAGATAGGCGAACGACGTGACGATGACGACCCAGGTCTCGAGCACGCGCCGGCCTCAGGCCTTCCGCTCGATGACCAGCGCCATCAGCGCGATCAGCGCGCCCCAGGCGATGAAGAAGTAGGCGTACAGCACCGGGATGCCGGCGAGCGTCGCCTGCACGTTGAACGCAGCGAGCACCGGGTAGCTGAACAGGAGCACGCCGAGCAGGAACAGCGCCGCCAGCCGCTGCCCGCGAACGTCGAATTTCTCCATCCCTCCTCCTCGCCCTCCCCGGGCGGCGTTTGCGCTATTGCGCCTGCTTCAGCTGATCGAGGATCGCCGGATTCTCCAGCGTGGAGACATCCTGCTTGATCTCCTCGCCTTTCGCGATCGAGCGCAGCAGCCGCCGCATGATCTTGCCCGAGCGCGTCTTCGGCAGGTTGTCGCCGAAGCGGATGTCCTTCGGCTTGGCGATGGCGCCGATTTCCTTGCCGACCCAGTCGCGCAGCTCCTTCGCGATCTTCTTCGCTTCCTCGCCGCTCGGGCGCGCACCCTTCAGCACGACGAAGGCGCACACCGCTTCGCCGGTCAGCTCGTCGGGCCGGCCGACGACCGCCGCCTCCGCGACCAGCTTGGAGTTGGCGACCAGCGCCGATTCGATCTCCATGGTGCCGAGGCGGTGGCCGGACACGTTGAGCACGTCGTCGATGCGGCCGACGATGCGGAAATAGCCCTCCTCGTCGGTGCTTGCGCCGTCGCCGGCGAGGTAGAGCTTGCCCTTGAAGTCGTCGGGCCAGTAGGTTTTCTTGTACCGCTCGGGGTCGCCCCAGACCGTTCGCAGCATCGACGGCCACGGCTTGCTGATGACCAGGATACCGCCCTTGCCCCTGGCAAGCGGGTGGCCGGTCTCGTCGACGATATTCGCGAAGATACCTGGCAGCGGCAGCGTCGCCGATCCCGGCTTGGTGGGTGTGGCGCCGGGCAGCGGCGTGATCATGTGGCCGCCGGTCTCGGTTTGCCACCAGGTGTCGACGATCGGGCAGCGCCCGCCGCCCACCGTCTCGTGGTACCACATCCACGCTTCCGGATTGATCGGCTCGCCCACCGTACCGAGGATGCGCAGCGAGGACAGGTCGTACTTCTTCGGCAGATCGCCGCCCGCCTTGATGAGCGAGCGGATCGCGGTCGGCGCGGTATAGAAAACCGTGCACTTGTGGTCCTGGATCATCTTCCAGAAGCGCCCCGCGTCGGGATAGACCGGCACGCCCTCGAAGATGATCTCGGTGGCGCCGACGGCGAGCGGGCCGTAGCAGACGTAGGAGTGACCGGTGACCCAGCCCACGTCGGCCGTGCACCAGAAGATATCGCTCGGCTTGTGGTCGAACACCCATTTCATGGTCAGCATGCACCAGAGCAGATAGCCCGCGGTGCTGTGCTGGATGCCCTTCGGCTTGCCGGTCGAGCCCGACGTATAGAGGATGAAGAGCGGATGCTCGGCGTTGACGTTGACCGGCTCGCAGGTGTCGGCCTGGCCCTTCGTCGCCTCGTCCCACCACAGGTCGCGGCCGGCCTTCATCGCCACCTGGCTGCCCGAGCGCTTGTAGACCACGACTTTCGCGATCTTCTCGCAGCCGCCCATGCCGAGCGCCTCGTCGACCACCGGCTTGAGCGGAATCTCCTTGCCGCCGCGGAACTGGCCGTCGGCGGTAATCACCGCCACCGCGCCGGCGTCGATGATCCGCTCCTGCACGCTCTTCGCCGAGAAGCCGCCGAACACGACCGAATGCGTGGCGCCGATGCGCGCGCAGGCCTGCATGGCGACCACCGCCTGGATCGACATCGGCATGTAGATCAGGACGCGCTCGCCCGGCTTGATGCCGAAGGCCTTCAGGCCGTTCGCGAACTTGCAGACCTCGTGGTAGAGGGCCCGGTAGGTGATCCTGGTCACCTTGCCGTCGTCGGCCTCAAAGATGATCGCGGCCTTGTCCGGCTGCGACTTCAGGTGTCGGTCGAGGCAGTTGTAGGAGGCGTTCAGCTCGCCGTCGTAGAACCAGCGGAAGAATGGCGCCTTCGACTCGTCGAGCGTCTTGGTAAAGGGCTTCGACCAAAGCAGCGTCTCGCGTGCGAGGCGGGCCCAGAATCCTTCGAAGTCTTTTTCCGCCTCGGCCACCAGCTTGCGGTAGGCGTCCATGCCGGAAACGTTGGCCTGCTTGACGAAAGCCTCCGCCGGCTTGAAGACCCGCGTTTCCTGCAACACCGTCTCGATGTTCGCCATCGCTGCCCTCCTCCAATCGCCCTACAATTAGAAATCGTATGACCACAATCCGCAAGGCCGATCTGATCCAGAGCGTCGCCGACGCTCTGCAATTCATTTCCTACTACCACCCAGCCGACTACATTCGCGCGCTCGGGCGCGCTTACGAGCGCGAGCAGTCTGCCGCGGCCAAGGACGCCATCGCGCAGATCCTCACCAACTCGCGCATGTGCGCCGAAGGCCATCGGCCGATCTGCCAGGACACCGGCATCGTCAACGTGTTCGCCAAGGTCGGCATGAGCGTGCGCTTCGACTTCCAGGACTTCGAGGCGGCGGTCAATGAAGGCGTGCGCCGCGCCTACCTGGACCCGGACAACAAGCTGCGCGCCTCGGTGCTCGACGAATCGGACTTCGGCCGCAAGAACACGAAGGACAACACCCCGGCAGTCATCAGCGTGCAGCTGGTGCCGGGCGACAAGCTGGAGATCGACGTCGCTGCGAAGGGCGGCGGCTCCGAGGCGAAGTCGAAATTCGTGATGCTGAATCCCTCCGACTCGATCGTGGAATGGGTGCTGAAGACCGTGCCGACCATGGGCGCGGGCTGGTGCCCGCCGGGCATGCTCGGCATCGGCGTCGGCGGCACCGCCGAGAAGGCGATGGCGATGGCAAAGGAATCGCTGATGGAGCCGATCGACATGGCCGAGCTCAAGGCGCGCGGGCCGAAGAGCAAGGTCGACGAGATGCGCATCGAGCTCTATGACAAGGTGAACGCGCTCGGCATCGGCGCACAGGGTTTGGGCGGACTCTCTACTGTTTTGGACATAAAAATAAAAACGTATCCGGTGCACGCAGCCAACCGCCCGGTGGCGATGATTCCCAACTGCGCGGCGACACGCCACGCGCACTTCGTGCTCGACGGCTCGGGGCCCGCCGAGTTCGAAGCGCCGCAGCTCTCCGACTGGCCGGCGGTCACCTGGAAGCCGGACGCGAGCTCGAAGAAGGTGAATCTCGACAAGCTGACGCGCGAGGAAGTCGCTTCATGGAAGCCGGGCCAGCGCCTGCTGCTCTCCGGCAAGCTGCTCACCGGACGCGATGCCGCTCACAAGAGAATTCAGGACATGCTTGCGAAGGGCGAGAAGCTGCCCGTCGACTTCACCAACCGCGTCATCTACTACGTCGGCCCGGTCGACCCGGTGCGCGACGAAGTGGTCGGACCTGCCGGTCCGACTACTTCCACGCGGATGGACAAGTTCACCGAGACCATGCTCGCGAAGACCGGCCTGATCGGCATGGTTGGCAAGGCCGAGCGCGGGCCAGTCGCGATCGACGCGATCCGCAAGCACAAGGCGGCCTACCTGATGGCAGTCGGCGGCGCTGCCTACCTCGTCGCCAAGGCGATCCGCAAGTCGCGCGTCCTCGCGTTCGAGGACCTCGGCATGGAAGCGATCTACGAGTTCGAGGTGCACGAGATGCCGGTCACCGTCGCCGTGGACGCGAGCGGCACCTCGGTGCATAACACCGGCCCAGCCGAGTGGTCGAAGAAGATCGTCGAGCTGAAGCTGCCCGTCACGGCGGCGTGACGACCACAAACTGGCGCGCCATCTGGGCCGTCTACGCTGGCGGCCTGGTCACCGGCGCGTACATGACCAAGGTGCCGCCGGCGCTGCCGCCGATGCGCGCCGAACTCGGCCTGTCGCTCGTCGAGTCGGGGCTGATCGTTACCGCCTTCAACGTGCTTGGCATGCTGGTCGGCGCGCTCGCAGGCATGGCGGGCGATCGCTTCGGCCGCAAGCCGATGGCGCTCGCCGGCTTGGGCCTGATGGCGGCAGGCGGCGCGCTGGGCGCAACCGTGTCGAGCTTCGCGCTGCTGCTCGCCTCGCGCTTCCTCGAAGGCGTCGGCTTTATCCTGTTCGCGGTGCCGGCACCAGCGCTGATGAGCAGCCTCGCCGCCGGCCCGCGCGAGCGCTCGAAGGCGCTCGGACTGTGGAGCTCCTACATGCCGACCGGCGGCACGCTCGCCCTGCTCGCGGCGCCCCTCCTCATCGGTGCATGGGGCTGGCGCTCGCTGTGGCTCGCCATCGCCGCGGCGGCGGTTGTCGCGGCGGTGGTGTTCGCCCGTGCCGTGCCGGATTCGCCGCCGGCGCAGGTCGGGTCGATGCGCCTGATCGCCGAGTCGCTGGCGCAGAAGGGCAACCTGCTGATGGCGGCGATCTTCGCCTGCTATGTCGCGCAGTGGACGACGGTGATGGTCTGGTTACCGACCTTCCTCGCCGAGCATGGTGCCTCGACCGCGATGGCCGCCACCGCGACCGCGCTCATGGTGCTCGCCAACATTCCCGGCAATCTCGCCGGAGGCTGGCTGCTCTCGCACGGCTTCGCGCGCGGCCGTCTCGTAGTCATCGCCTGCACCATAGCGGCGGCCTGCGAGATCGGCATGCTGTCGGGCGCACTGCCAGACACGGCGCGGTTCGCACTCGTGCTCGTGTTTTCGCTTTGCACGGGCGTCATTCCCGCCTCTGTGTTCGCCGGGCTTCCAGTGCACGCCCCTACGCCGGGGCACATCGCTACCGGCAACGGCATCGTCCTGCAATTCTCCAACCTCGGCCAGTTCTTCGGGCCGCTCGCGATCGCCTGGATTGCGTCGCGCTTCGGCGGCTGGGAAGCGACGCTCTGGGCGCTGCTCGCGTTCGCCGCTGCCGGCGCGGCGTGCGGCGCTGCGATCGGTGTCCTCGAGAAGCGCCGGGTTTAGAATCGGTCCATGCCGAGCGTTCACATATGCGAGGTCGGCCCGCGCGACGGCCTGCAGAACGCGCACCACCTGATGCCGACCGAGGCGAAGAAGCGCTGGATCGCCGCGCTCGCCGCCGCCGGCCTGCAGGAGATCGAGGTCGGCTCCTTCGTGCCGCCGAAGGTGATTCCCGCGATGGCGGACACCGCCGATGTGGTGCGGTTTTCTATCGGAATAGCAAATCTGAAGGTCGTTGCGCTCGCGCCCAATCTCAAGGGATTCCAGCGCGCCCTCGAGGCCGGCGCGCATAAGGTGACCTTCCCCGTCTCGGCGAGCCGCAGGCACAGCGAGTCGAACGTGCGCATGACGCCGGAGCAGATGATCGAGGAGGTGCGCAAATGTGCGCTGCTGCCGCACCCGGGCGTCGAGATCGAAGGCGCGGTGTCCACCGCGTTCGGCTGCACGATGCAGGGCGAAGTGCCCGAAGACGAGGTGGTGCGGATCGCCGTAGCGCTCGCCGAGTTCTGCGACTGCGTGGCGCTCGCCGACACCGTCGGGTATGCGAATCCGGCTCAGATCAAGAGAGTCTTTTCTCGCGTGCGAAAAGAAATCGGCGGCAAGCTCGAGGCGGCCCATCTCCACGACACGCGCGGCCTCGGCCTGGCCAATGCGCTCGCCGCGTACGAAGAGGGCGTGCGCCACTTCGACGGCTCGCTCGGCGGGCTCGGCGGCTGCCCGTTCGCGCCCGGCGCGAGCGGCAACGTCATCACCGAAGACCTGGTGTTCATGTTCGAGGCGATGGGCGTAGGCACGGGCATCGACCTCGACAAGCTGATGGCGGCGCGCAAGCTGATGGTCGAAGCGATTCCGCAGGAACAGACGTACGGTCACTTCGTGCTTGCGGGCGCCCCTAAAGGATTCCGTGCTGCCGCTTGATGGGGTGCGCGTAATCGAGTTCGCGCACATGGTAATGGGCCCCTCCTGCGGCCTCGTGCTAGCCGACCTCGGCGCCGAAGTGATCAAGGTCGAACCGCTCGCCGGCGACAACACGCGGCGCCTTGAGGCGGCCGGTGCCGGTTTTTTCCCCGTTTTTAACCGGAACAAAAAAAGTATTGCGATAGATTTGCAGCGTCCTGAGGGCAAGAATGTTGCCCTACGGCTTCTCCAGACTGCGGATGTCTCGACGGAGAACTTCAGGCCCGGGGCGCTCGACAAGTTGGGTTTCTCCTACGAAGAGCTGAAAAAGAAGAATCCGAAGCTCATCTACTGCTCCCTGAAGGGCTTCCTCAAGGGCCCCTACGAGCATCGCCCCGCGCTCGACGAAGTGACACAGATGATGGGCGGGCTTGCCTACATGACCGGCCTGCCCGACCGGCCGCTGCGCGCGGGCTCGTCGGTGGTCGACATCCTTGGCGGCACCTTCGCCGCGGTGGGAATCCTCGCGGCGCTGCGCGAGCGCGAAAAGACGGGGCGCGGCAAGCGCGTGACCAGCGCGCTCTTCGAGAGCACCGCGTACCTCGTGGCGCAGCACATGGCGCAGTACGAGCTCACCGGCGAAGCGCCGCCGCCGATGTCGGTGAAGCGGCCCGCCTGGGGCGTCTACGACATCTTCGACACCGCCGGCGGCGGGCGCCTGTTCGTCGGCGTGGTCACCGACACGCAGTGGGAGATCTTTTGCCGCGAATTTGAAATCGAGGATTTGGAAAAGGATCAGAGACTCAAGACCAACGCCATGCGCGTGAAGGAGCGCTCATGGCTCATTCCACGCATCAACGAAATCACGAAGCGCCACACTCAAACCAGGCTCGCCGCGAAGCTCGAGGCGATCGGCATGCCGTTCGCGCCGATTGCGAAGCCCTGGGACCTTCTCGACGATCCTCACCTCAACGCTTCCGGCGGCCTGCTCGAGACCCGTCACAACGGCAAGATCTCGCATATTCCGGCGTTGCCCATCGAGCTCGACGGCGCGCGGCTCCTCAAGCGC
>DASXKY010000136.1:0-3485 GCA_036496555.1 Burkholderiales bacterium
GCGACGTAGCCATGGGCCGCCTCGTGCAGCGTGATAGCGAACAGCACCGGGAGGGCGTAGATGGCGACCGTCTGAACGAGGGAATTGACGTCCATCTCTTTCGTCGATTTTATCAGACGCGCGTCGTCAGACGCCGCCGAGCGCGAACAGCTCGAGAGAGCCTTTGCCGGCGCGCACCACCACCGGCTCGTTGCCCGTCAGGTCGATGACTGTGCTCGGCTCGGTGCCGCAGGAGCCGGCGTCGAGGACGAGGTCGATCTGGTGCTCGAGCGCGGCGCGGATCTCCTGCGCGCCGCTCGGCGGCAGCGTTTCCCCGGGCAGGAGCAGCGTGGCGGAGAGCATCGGCTCGTTCAGCTCGGCGAGCAGCAAGTGCGCCACAGGGTGCGCCGGCACGCGCACGCCGATGGTCTTGCGCTTCGGATGCGCGAGGCGCCGCGGCACCTCCCGCGTCGCGCGCAGGATGAAGGTATAGCTGCCCGGCGTCGCGCGCTTGAGCAGCCGAAAGCGGGCGTCGTCGACGATCGCGTAAGCCGAGATCTCGGAGAGGTCGCGGCACATCAGCGTCAGGTGATGGCGCTCGCCCATGCGCCGCACGCGGCGCAGCCGCTCGACCGCCTTCGCGTCGCCGAGGTGGCAGCCGAGCGCGTAGCACGAGTCGGTCGGATAGGCGATAAGGCCGCCGTCCCGCACGATCTCGGCCGCGCGGCGGACCAGCCGCAGCTGCGGGTGCGTCGGATGGATCGAGAAGTACTGTGCCACTAGGCGAGCAGAAACTCTTCGATGACGCGCGCCACCGCCTCGGGCTGGTCGTGGTGCAGCATGTGGCCCGCGTTCTCGATGGTGGTGTACTTCAGGCTGGCGAAAGCGGCGCGGCGCTCGGCATGCTGCGCGGCGTCGAGCCCCAGCCGCTTCAGCGTGTCGGACCCGCCGGCGTCCACCCAGAGCACCGGCGCGGCGACCTGCTGCCAGCAGGCGCGGACTTCCTCGTAGCGGTAGAGCACCGGATTGACGATCTTGTGGGCCGGATCGCTGCGCAGCACGACCTGCGCGCCCTCCTCGCGTCCCCAGTGCCGCGCCAGGAATTCCGCTTTTTCTCTTGAAAGTCTCTTGTTGTTTTCCTGCAGCCGGTCGGCCAGGGCAGCGAAGCTCTGATACGGACGCAGGCGTGACGGCTCGCGCAACTCGTCGAGCCAGCGCGCGTAGCGCCGCGGCGCCTGCTCAGAACGCGTCGCCTGCATGCCGAAGCCTTCGAGGTTGACGAGCTTGCGCACGCGCGGCGGCCGCACGCCAGCGTAGAGCGTCGCCACGTTGCCGCCCAGGCTGTGCCCGACGAGGTTGACGGGCGCACCGTCGACCTCGTCGAGGAGGAAATCCAGGTCGGCGATGTAGTCAGGGAACCAGTAGGAGTCGGACTTTCCCCAATCCGTCATGCCGTAGCCGCGCCAGTCGGGCGCGTAGACGTCCCACTCGTGCCGCAAAGCGTCGACCAGGAACTGGAAGGATGCCGACATATCCATCCAGCCGTGCAGCAGCACGATCTTTGGGGCGCCGGCGCAAATCCACCGCCGCACGTGATAGCGCAGTCCACGAACGTCCACGAAGAGAGATTCGCTGTTACGCATGGAAATCGAACCGGATGGGCGACCGGCGCCCGGAAACAAGGTCGGCGAGCGCGCGCCCGGAGCCGCAGGCGAGCGTCCAGCCGAGCGTGCCGTGGCCGGTGTTGAGAAACAGATTTTCCAGACGCGTGCGGCCGATGACCGGCACGTTGTTCGGCGTGGCGGGCCGCAGGCCGGCCCAGTTGTCCACCGCCGGCGCGGCGGCGAGGCGCGGAAAAAGCTCGCGGATGCGGCGCACGATCGCTGCGCAGCGGGCCTCGTTCACGCCGGTGTCGTAACCCGCGAGCTCGGCGGTGCCAGCCGCGCGCAGGCGGTTGCCCAGCCGCGAGATCACGATCTTGTGCGCCTCGTCGGTAAGGCTCACGCTCGGCGCGGCGGCCTGCTCGCCGGGGCCGAGGGCGAGCGTGATCGAGTAGCCCTTCAACGGATAGACCGGAATGCGTATCCGCAGGGCCTTCAGCAGCAGCGGACTATAGCTTCCGAGGGAAACCACGTATGCGTCGGCCACTATCCGGCCGCCGTCGTGGGTCCGGAGGGCAACAACCTTTTCACCGGCGGTCTCGAGCGATTCCACTGTCGTTCCAAATTGAAAAGTGACCCCCCGCGCAGCAGCGAGTCGCGCCAGCTCGCGCGTAAAGCGATGCGCGTCGCCCGACTCGTCCTGCGGCGTGTAGATGCCGCCCGCCACCGGTTTCTCCGAGTGCGCGAGCGCCGGCTCGAGCACGGCGCATTCCGCCGCTGACAGGACGCGCCGCTCAACGCCGAGCACCCGCATGGCCTCCGCATGCCGTGCCATCGCCTCGAACTCGGATGCCGTGGTGGCGAAGTGCAGGATGCCGCGCGAGAGCTGGTCGTATTGCAGGCCAAGCTTGTCGCGCAGCTCGCGCAGGCTGTCGCGGCTATAGGCGGCGAGGCCGGCGAGCGCACGGCAGTTGCGCTCGAAGCGCCCCGGCAGGCACTCGAGCGCGAAGCGCAGGCTCCATTCCCACTGCGCCCAGTCGGCGCGCGGCCGGAATAGCAGCGGCGCGTCTTCCCGGCCGATCCAACGCAACACCTTGGGCAGCACGGCGGGCTGCGCCCAAGGCTCGGCGTTGCCGGCTGAGACCTGGCCGCCGTTCGCGAACGAGGTCTCCATGCCCGCGTCGCGGCGGCGCTCGACCACCAGCACTTCATGCCCGGCCTCGGCGAGGTACCAGGCGCCGGTGACGCCGATCACGCCGGCCCCAAGAACGAGAATCTTCACGGCAGGACGAAGATTTTCACTGCACTATTATGATGGCTGTATGCCCCTCTACTCCATCGGCGAGCGGCGCGTGGTCCTGCGCGGCGCCCATCACTACATCGCGCCCGACGCAAGCATCATCGGCTCGGTGACGCTCGAGCACGAAGTCAGCGTGTGGTTCAACGTGGTGATCCGCGCCGACAACGACCAGATCACGATCGGCGAGCAGACCAACGTGCAGGACGGCTCGGTGCTGCACGTGGATCCGGGCTATCCCATGATTCTCGGCCGCCGCGTCACCGTGGGGCACAAAGTCATGCTGCACGGCTGCACCGTGGGCGACGGCTCGCTCATCGGCATCAACAGCGTGGTGATGAACGGCGCGAAGATCGGCAAGTCGACGCTGATCGGCGCCAACACGCTGATCGCCGAAGGCAAGGAGATTCCCGACGGCGTCCTCGTGCTCGGGTCGCCGGGGAAGATCGTCCGCGAGCTGAAGCAGGAGGAGAAGGACTTCCTCCTGAAGATCGCCGACGGCTACGTGCAGCGGTCCCGCTTCTACCAGCAGAACCTGAGACAGATCACTTAGGCGCCATCCGGATCGCGCCGTCGAGGCGGATCGTCTCGGCGTTGAGCATCTCGAT
>DASXKY010000137.1:0-43460 GCA_036496555.1 Burkholderiales bacterium
TTGTCCGGCGCCTCGTTGAGCGCCTTGCGCCCGTTGTCGAGGAACAGCTGCAGGTCCTCCTCGTCGAAGCGCTCCGCAGGCGTGTTCTTCAGAATGCCGACCCAGTTCTGCGCCGAGGCGGCGGCGCTGAGCGCGGCGAGCACCGCGGCGAGGATGAGAGCAGACAGGCGCATCGGGTTTCTCCCTAGAAAGCTTCCTTGACGTAGACGTAGACACTAGTATCGTCGCGGCCCTTCGCCACGTCGATACTGAGGTTGACGTGCGCCTTTGCCGAGGCGAGCCAGCGTAGCCCGGCGCCGTAGCTCGGCAACTGCGGCTCGCCGCTCATCTCGCCGAACGAGGGCGCGATCTTGCCGGTGCCGCCGAAGGCCACGCCGCCGAAGCGGCCATAAATCGGGAAGCGGTACTCCGCCTGCGTCGCGAACATCGCGTGATCGCGATAGCGACCGACCTCGTAGCCGCGCAGGTCGTTGCCGCTGCCGTACAGGCACAGGTCGAAGAGCGGCGTGTTCCCGGACGCCTGGCAGGCGGCGGCGCGCAGAGCGAGGACGCCGGGCCCGAGGTGGTGATAGTAGTTCGCCGACGCGGAGTACGTGCTGTATTTGAAGTCGCTGCCAAGGTTCGGGTCGGCGTAGTTGCCGCGCAGCTCGGCCAGCACGCCCGATGAAGGACTCATATCGTTGTCGCGCGTATCGAAGACGACCACCGGGCCGAGGCCCGAGCTCACGACCGTCAATGACAACCCGCCCAGGGCGGCGAACTCCGGTGACGCCGTTTCCGTGTCGAGGCTGGTTTCTACGCGCACGCCACGGTAGCGCACGCCCAGGAATGTCCTGCCGCCGACCTGGTACAGCAGCTCGGGCACCAGCGCGAGCGCCTTCTGCTCGATCGGGACCGAGGCGCCGGCAGTGCCGGCGGCCGACCCGGTGCCGAAGAAACGGTAGTGGAGCTCCCCATAGCCGAGGAAGCCATCCAGGCGCAGCCGGTCGCGCGGCAGCCGCGTCGATTGCGCCGCGCCGACTGCCCAGCTGCCGCTCGAGGTATAGGCGGCGGCGAGCGCGGTGTTCGATAGGGGCGAGTCGGCGCCGAGCTTGTAGAAGGGCATCACGACTACGGCGAGGCCGGTGCCGATGGTGGGGTTCGCGATCGGGATCGGCGCGACGACGATGTCCTCGAACACGCGCGTCTCGGCGACTTTCTTCTCCGGCTCGACGCCGATGTCGCGGCTGAGCATCGCCGGCTCGACGGCGAGGGCCGGCGCGGCGGCGAGGCCGAGCGCGGCGGCGACGAGAGTGGTTGTCAGTCGCACGGGCTTGCGCCATGCTGCCGCATCATCGACGCCGCATCAAACACGCCGCGCCCCCGCGCCTGGGGCAAATGGCTGGCCATCGGCTTCGCCGCCGTGGCCATCGCCGTCATCGCGCTCGTCGCCGTCGGCGTGCGTCTGGTCGACACGCCGGCGGCGCGGGCGGTGATCCAGAGCCGGCTGGCCGCCGCGCTCGGCGGCCAGATCGCCTGGGAGGGTCTCGAGCTGCGCCTGCTGCCGGCGCCGCACGGCGAACTGCGCCGCGTGCGCATCGAAATCCCCGGTGCGCTCGCCGTGCGGGCCGACCAGGTCGACGTCTACCTCCGGCTGTGGCCGCTGCTGCGCGGCCAGCCGGAGATCGCCTCGCTCTCGCTCGCGCGTCCCGAGATCCGCATCGATGCCGTCGGCGGCGCGAAGCAGGGCGAGGCGCCCGACCCGCTCGCGGTGTACCGCCAGGTCATGGCGGCGACGGCGCACGCGCTGCAGACTTTCGCGCCGGATACCGCCGTGCGCGTCGAAGCGGCGTCGATCGTCCTCGCGGCGCCGGCGCTCGAGCTGCGCGAGCTCGATGTGAAGGCGCGCACCGGCCACGACGGCGTGGAGCTCGAAATCGCGGCGGCGAGCAACCTTTGGAAGCGGGCGCGGGTCGAGGCGCACGTCGGCTACGCCGACCTTTCGGCGCGTGCCCTCGTCACTGTCGAAGAGCTCGCGCTGCCGCAGCTGCCCTGGAAGCTCTCGGTGAAGCAGGCCGAGCTCGCGCTCGCCGGCGAAGAGCTGACGCTGAGCGGCGGACAGGGAGCGCTTGGCGAATCCACCTTCGCTGGGCTTGAGGCGCGGCTCGCCCTCGGCGCGCCGCTGCGCCTCACCGCCGCCTCGGGTCGCGCCAGCGTCGCGCTCGGCCAGTGGTTCCCGTGGCTGCGCGAACGTCTGCCGCTGGACGCGCTCGATGCCGTCTCGGGGCGCGTCGAGGTGACGCTCAAGCGCATGACGCTTCCCTTCGATCGGCCCGCCGCCGTGGACTTCGAGGTGCTCGTCGCGCCGCGCGAGGTGAGCGCGACCCTGAAGGCGCTGCCGGGTCCGATCAGCGCGACCGGCGGGACGGTCGGCGTCGAGCGCTCGCGCGTGCGGCTCGACAGGCTTGCCGTCGGGCTGCTCGACGCGAAGGCCGAGGTCTCGGGTGCGTACGCGCTGGGCGAAGGATCGGTCGAGGCTGCGATCGGGCAAGGAGCGGCCGGCGAGAGGCTCGTGCGCTGGGCACTTGAGCGCGCAGGCGCCCCGGCCGGTGTCGAGCCGAAGACGCCGCTGCGCTTCACGGCGCGGCGCATCGCCTGGCGTCCGGGCGGCCCGCTCGAGCTGGACGCGCAATTCAACGTCGCCGACGGCCCGCAGCTCGCCGTGCGCCTCGCGTCGCGGGACGGGGATCTCGATCTGCAGCGCCTCGCCGTCAAGGACGCCATGAGCGACGCGACGATTACTGCCCGCGTCAGCGAGAAGCTGCTGCAGGGGAGCTTCTCCGGCCGCCTGCAAGGCCGCAGCGTCGCCGCGCTGCTGCGTCAGGCGCTGCCGTCGGATTCGGGCACGGCGCGAGGCGACCTGCGCGTCACGGTCGACCGCGCGCGGCCCGAGCGCACGCAGGCGGAAGGCCGCCTCTCGATCGAGGATCTCGATCTGACCTGGGTGCTCGCGAAGAGGGTCCGCATCCATGCGGCCGAGATCACCGCGGAGTCGACCGGGTTGCGCGTGGCGAAGGCGCGCTTCGACTGGGAAGAGCAGCCGTTCGACCTGCGCGCGGAAGTCTGGCGGACCGCCGCCGGTCCCAACATCGACGCTCGCCTCGAGTCCCCCGGCGTGGTGATCGACAAGCTGCTGCCGCCCGAGAAGCCCGGTGAAAAGCCTCCCGCGCCAGGCGGCCCCTCCAAGCTGTGGCCGCTGCCGTTGACGGGCACCGTCGAGCTGCGGGCGGCCTTCCTGCAATATCAGGAGCGTCGCGTCGAGCCGTTCGAGGGCCGGCTCAGCCTCGAACGCGAGCGAGCGCGCCTCCAGCTGACGGACGCCAAAATGTGCGGCGTGTCGCTCCCCCTCGTCTACGAGGCGACGCCGAAGACCTTCGCCGTCAGCGGCAAGCCGAGCGTGCGCGGACAGCAGCTCGAAGGAATGGCGCGCTGCCTGACCGGAGGCAATCTGGACATCAGCGGCACCGCGGATTTGACCGCCGACTTGCGCACGCAGGGCAAGAGCCAGCAGGAGCTCCTGCGCAATCTTTCGGGCAGCGTGCAGGCCGACGTGCGCGATGGCCGCGTGAAGAAATTCGCGCTGGTCGGCAATATTCTTTCGCTGCGCGACATCGTCTCCATGAAAACGATGCAGGAAGACGGCTTTGCCTATCGCAGCATGACGGCGAAGGGCCAGTTCGAGAACGGCGCCTTCCTGCTGGAGGAGGGCTTCTTCGACAGCGAGGCCGCGCGCGTCGCGGCGAACGGCCGCATCGGTCTCGTCGCCGCCGACACCCATCTCAACGTGCTGGTCGGCCTGCTTACCAACGTCGACCGCGTGGTCGGCGCGGTGCCGCTCGTCGGCGATGTACTCGGCGGCACGCTCGCCGCACTTCCGGTGGAAGTGCGCGGCGACATCCGCGACCCGCTGGTCGTGCCGCTCGGCGCGCGCGCGGTGACCGACCGCCTGCTCGGCATCTTCGAGCGCACGCTGAAGATCCCCGGCAAGCTGGTGGTGCAGCCCGCGCCGGCCGATCCGCAGCCGGCGCACTAGCGCGCTAGCCGTCCTTCTTCTTCGCCGCGGCTTTCTTCTTCGGCGCCGACTTCTCCGCCGCGGGCTGCGGGATCATCTCCATCGCCAGCGCCCGGGTATAGGTGAGCGCGATGCGATCGCCGGCGTTCAGCTCCTCGAGCTTGACGTCGTCGGCGGCCTTGAGTGCGAGCGTGTTTTGCTTCGGCCCGCGCACCGCAATGTAGCGGTTGGTGTAGTCGATGGCGTCTATCACCGCCGAGATTTGGGCGGTACGCACGATCATGCCGCCCGGATTGCCGCCCTTCGGCGCGAGTGTTACGTCCTCGGAGGCGGTTGCGTTCGGCGCGCCGCCCTTGTGGATGCTGAGTGCCATCGCTTCCACGTATTTCATCTTGAAGCGGGAACCCTTCTTCACCTTGTCGAGGTTCTGCGCGTCCTTCGGTACGGTCAGCGTGGCCTCGTTGCCGCGCGGCCCGCGCACGACGACCTGGCGCGCCTTCGCATCGACCGAGACCACGGTGACCACCGCCTCGACCTGGTCGGCGACGACGGAGGCGCCCTTGAGTGGCTGAGCGAACGCCGGAGCCGCGAGCGCGGCGCTGGAGAGTACTGCGGCGAGAGTGATGTGCTTCATGGGATCTCCCTTAGAACTTGATGCCGAAATCGATGCGGTATTGCGTCCAGGAACTGGAGCCGTAGGAGCCGCCGAAGTCGGCCCATTGCTCGTTCACCAGTGCGCGGATAAATCCCTTGCCCATCTCCATGCGCACGCCGACGCCGGCGTTGTAGCTGAACTTGGTGCTGGTCGCCGTCGGCACGTAGGACGAGCAGTACGAGCCGTACCACGGGTAGTACCAGCAGACGTTCTGCGGCAGCCAGGTGGGAATGTTGGTGTCGATGTAGGACCAGCCGAGCCCGCCGGTGACGAACGGCGCGATGTTGCCTTTGGTCAAGTAATAGTTGCCGAGGAACCGTACCGTCCACGTGTCCATCGTGCCGCGGATGTCGACCGGCGTATTGTTGTTGCCGAGGCCGGGCTGCACAGTGGCGCGGTAGTCGATGCTACTCCAGGCGACATCCACGCCGAGTGCGGTGTGCTGGTCGAAGTTGAAGGCGTAGCCGAGCGTGAGGCCATAGCCCGTATCGCTGCGTGCGGTCGAACCGCCCTCGAAGCTGTAGCTCTTTGAGTTCGTGAACACCGGCGCGATGTAGAACTCGGATTTGCCGCCGCGAGTGTTCTGCGCTGCGGCTGGCAGCGCCGCGGCCAGCAGGATGAGAAGGGCAAAGCGTTTCAGGATGGTCATCGGAATCTCCCTTGGTTGCAAAGCTTGTCGGCTACTCCTTGAAGCTCGCGCCACGGATGGCGTTGGGCGGCAGCTTCTTCGGCGCGGGGTAGGCCTGCAGGTACTTCACGTTCTCGAACGGAATCACCACCAGCGCGCCGTCGGCCTCGATCACCAGATGGCGCGCCTCGAGCGCCTCCCTGATCTTCGCCGCCGCGGCGACGTCGGAGTCCGCCACCTGCTGCGGAAATTCGAGCAGCTTCTTCGAGCCGTCTATGAAGTGGATGATCAGTCCGCGTTTTTCGGCCATGCCGGATTCTCCCCTTGCGCTACATCGGTTCGAGCTCGCCGGAGCGCAGCGCGACGCGCTGGCCGACGTGGAAGCGGTTGCCGTCGCGGCGCTGCAGGGTGCGGCGCTCGCCGCCGTCCATCGCCACCGTCAGCTCGTAGTAGGTGTCCCCCAGGCGGCGCTGCATCTCGGGCGTGCCGGCGGCGCCCAGCCGCCACGCCGCGTCGTTGCCCGGCAGGCTGCGGTCGAACTCGAAGCGCGCCACCGTGCCGACCACCGGCCTCGTATCGAGCGCCGAAGGCGAGCCGACCGGCGCGGGCTCGCGCTGCTGCGCGCCCGCCGCCGGGCCGGCATTGACCTCGCGGATCGTGCTCACCACGCCACACACCGTGCAGGTCTGCGCCGCGGCGGCGAGCGGCGCGCCGGCGAGGCTGGCGAGCAGGGCGGCGCGCAGCGTGGCCCGCATCGCTGCCTACTCCGAGAGCGACTGGATGTAATAGGTCGCAGACAGCAGCAGGCTGGGCGGGCCGAGCGGCCCGAGCCAGCGTGCATAGATCTTCTCGATCTCGCCGCTGCGGTAGACGCGGGCGAGCTCGCGGTTCACCGCCAGGCGGAATTCGTAGTCGCCGCGCGGCAGCATCAGCGCGTACTGCTCGATCGAGAAGTCCTGGTCGAGCAGCTTGAAGCTGCCGCGCGCCTCGCTGCTCATCACCACCAGCCCGACGAGCGCGGTGCGGTCGGAGGCGAGCGCTTCGACCTTGCCGCCGGCGAGCAGCTGCAGGCCTTCGTCGCGGGTCTTGATCGGTACCACTTCTGCCTTGACCGAGCGCCGGGAAAGCGCATTGCGTAGCGCCGGCTCGGTGGTAGTGCCGGTAATCACCGCGATGCGCTTGCCTTCGAGGTCGGCGAGCTGGCCGACGGCGGACTGGGCGCCGACCAGCAGGCTCGCGCCGTCGACGAAGGTGATCAGGCTGAAGTCGACGACTTTCTGCCGCGACAGCGTCCAGGTGGCGGTGCCGCATTCGATGTCGACTTGCTTCTTGCGCACCGCTTCGATGCGGTTTTGCAGCGTGAGCTTCACCCAGCGCAGCCGGAGGCTCTCCTTCTTGAGCTGCCCGGCGAGGCCGTCGGCGACCGCGCGGCACAGCTCGACTGAGTAGCCCTGCGGCTCATTGCCGGCCTCGGCCGAGGAGAAGGGCGCGGCGCCCTCGACGTAGCCGAGGCGGATCTCGCCCTGCTTGCGGATGCGCTCGAGGGTTTGCGCGCTCGCCGGCAGGGCGAGCAGCAGGAGGGCAAGGACGGCGACCTTCTTCATGGGTCTCATTGGACCAGTTCTCCCGGCCCGGGGTAATCGGACCAAAGTATTAGCCGCCGACCAGCCGTATTAGCCGCCGATCAGCCATTCCATCGCTTCTTCGTACGAGGTGAACGCCCGCACGTTGAAACCGCGGTTTTCGGCGCACAGCGCGAAGAAGCGGCCGCGGTCGAACTTCTCCAGCGGGCAGAGGATCGCGGTCTTGTGCGCGAAGCTGCCGCGGAAGCCGGTCAGCTTCTCCGACAGCCGCCACAAATCGGTGGCCGAGAGGGCGCCGGAGACCGAGCGGGTGTCGACCAGCACCTCGAAGTCGTGCAGGCCGGCGCCGGCTTGCACGATGTCCTGGAGCAGCCGTTCCGCCTCGTCCAGGTAAGCCGGACCTTCGGGCTTGGCCCGGATGAAATCGGTGGCGTGGATCACCTTGACATTGGTTGGCATGGCGGCCTCAGCGCTCCTTGGCGGGCGGTCGCCGGTACTGTAGCAGGCCGCCGACGCGGCGCTCGAAGGGATCGCGGCGCGTGACCGACTTCATGTGGTGGCGATCGACCAGCGGAAAGTGGCGCAGGTCGTCGAGCGCCTCGCATACGCTCCACGCGTTTTTCTTCCCGTCCACCCAGATCCGCGGATCGATGCGCCGCAAGTCGAAAGGCAGCGAGTACTCTCGCAGCGTCTTGTGGTTGAGCTTGTTGGTGTACTCGTGGAAATAAGAGATGGCGAGCTCACGCAAGGAGCGGTAGACCGGGTCGCGCCAGCGCAGGCCGATGCCGTTGGTCTTGGAGATCGCGCCCCAGCAGCCGCGACGCTTGAAGACCGCCACCACGTGGTCGAAGTCGCGCACCGCGCGCATGTCCATCAGCAGCGGCGGCTCGCCCTGTATCCACAGCGCGCAGGCGGCGAGCATGGCGCCCTCGATGCAGTGCGCGCGCCGTGCGCGCAGCACCTCGCGCACCGGGCGGCAGGTGTCGCCGTTCGGCTCGAAGTTCTGCCGCAGGCCGTAGAGGAAGGCCTGAATCTTCTGCGGCGTGTCGAGGCGCCGCAGCACGGCGAACTCGGCCTTCGTGAGCCCGAGGTCCTCGCGGTGCGCGCGCGGTCTGCGTTTCATCGGCCGGCGAAGTATAGAGGGACGGCCGCGCCGGCGCCCTTGACGCTGGACTTTCCATGGCTGTATAGTTCATCGATGAACAAACGTCGCCGGCCGGCACAGGACGTGATGTGGTCACTGCTGCAGGCGGCCGGCGCGGTTGAAAGCCGCCTCGAGCAGGCGCTCGCCGACGTCGGGCTGTCCGGGGCCAAGCTCGCCGCGCTGACGCAGCTGGTCGAGGCCCGCGAGCCGATCAGTCTGGGCGAGCTTGCCGCGCAATGCGCCTGCGTGCGCTCCAATATCACGCAGCTCGTCGACCGGCTGGAGAGCGAGAAGCTGGTGAAGCGCGTCGACGATCCCAGCGACCGCCGCAGCCTGCGCGCCGCGATCACGGCGCTCGGCCGCGAGCGACAGGCCGCCGGCGCGAAGAAGGTGGAGGCGGTGCGCCGGGAGCTTGCGGCCGCGCTAAAGGGCGTCGATGGCGAGGCGCTGCGCGCCGTCGCCGACCTCGCGCCGGTTTCGAAGCGGTAACCGGAGGGAAACAATCGTGTCTAGTGAGAGCCGTACAATCCCCAGCCTTTCCGCGTCGCAACATTCCCGAGACATCACCATGCGTTTCAAACACTTCCTGCTCCTCGGCTCAGTGCTGGTACTGGCTGCGTGCGGGCAGTCAGAGGGCCAGGACAAAGGCGGCAAGGGCCATGGCGGTCCCGGGGCCGGGATGCCGCCGCCGGAGGTGAACGCCATGACCGTCGAGCTGCGCGCAGTGCCGGTGACCTTCGAGTACGTCGGCCAGACCGCCGGCTCGCGCGAAGTCGAGGTGCGCGCGCGCGTCACCGGCATTCTGCTGTCGCGCAACTTCAAGGAAGGCGGGCGCGTCGAGAAGGGCCAGTCGCTCTACACGATCGACCCGGCGCCGTTCCAGGCCGCGCTCCTGCGCGCCGAGGCCGACGTCGCCGCCGCCGAGGCGCGCCATGAGCAGGCGGCGCGCAACGCCGCGCGCTTCAAGCCACTCTATGCCGAGAAGGCGGTGAGCCAGAAGGAGTATGACGACGCTGCGTCGAACGAGGCGATCACCGCCGCCGACGAGAAGTCGGCGCGGGCGAGGCTGGTCGAGGCGCGCCTCAACCTCAGCTATACCAAGGTCGAATCGCCGGCCGCCGGCGTGGCGAGCCGCTCGCAGCGCTCGGAAGGCTCGCTCGTGTCCGGCCCCGACGTGCTGCTCACCACGGTGATGCAGGTCGATCCCATCTGGGTCAACTTCGGCATTCCCGACAACGACGCCGGGCGCCTGCAGCGCGAGGTCGACGCCAAGCGCCTGGTGCTGCCGAAGGGCGGCTTCGAGGTGCAGCTGCGTCTCGCCGACGGCTCGCTGTACGGCAAGACCGGGCGCCTGAATTTCTCCGACGTACGCGTCAATCCTGCGACCGGCACGCGCGAGGCGCGCGCCGAGCTGCCCAACCCGAGCGGCGGCGCGCTGCAGCCCGGGCAGTTCGTGCGCGTGATCCTGAATGGCGCGTCGATCCCGAACGCGGTCGCGGTGCCGCAGCGCGCGGTGCTCGAGAACCCGCAGGGCGGCAAGATCGTGTTCACGGTCGACGACAAGGGCACCGCGCAGCCCCGCCCGGTGGAAGTCGGTGAATGGGCGGGCGAGAACTGGATCATCACCAAGGGGCTCGGCCAGGGCGACAAGGTGATCACCGACGGCGTGATGAAGCTCGGTCCGGGCGCGCCGGTGCGTATCGCCGAGAAAAAAGAACCCGAGCAGCAGCAGCAAAAACCAGCGGCGAAGAAGTAGCCATGTTCTCCAGATTCTTCATCGACCGGCCCATTTTCGCGGCCGTCCTCTCGATCTTCGTTGTGATCGCCGGCCTTGCCTCGATGCGCGTGCTGCCGGTCGCGCAGTACCCGGAGATTGCGCCGCCGGTGGTCACGGTGCAGGCGGTGTACCCGGGCGCCTCGGCGCAGGTGCTCGAGCAGACGGTGGCCGCGCCGCTCGAGAACCAGATCAACGGCGTCGAGCACATGATCTACATGAGCTCGACCTCGACCTCGCAGGGCGTGGTGCAGATCCAGGTCACCTTCGACATCGGCACCGACGTCGACAAGGCGGCGCTCAACGTCAATAACCGGGTGAAGCAGGCAGAGCCGCGGCTGCCGGCAGAGGTGCGCCGCCAGGGCGTGACGGTGGAGAAGGGTTCCTCCGCGTTCCTGCAGGTGCTCGCTTTCTACTCCCCGGAAGGCCGCCAGGACGACGTCTTCATCTCGAACTACGTGACGATGAACGTGCTCGATCTGGTGAAGCGCGTGCCCGGCACCACCAACGTGCAGATCTTCGGCGCCAAGGACTACGCGATGCGCATCTGGGTGCGCCCGGACAAGCTCGCGCAGCACCGCCTCACCACCGCCGACCTGATCCGCGCGCTGAACGAGCAGAACGCACAGTTCGCCGCCGGCAAGGTCGGCCAGTCGCCCTCGCCGAAGGACCAGGAGCTGGTCTTCACCATCACCACCAAGGGGCGCCTCAGCGATCCAAAGGAGTTCGAGGAGATCCTGCTGCGCTCCAACGCCGACGGCTCCTCGCTGCGCCTGAAGGACGTCGCGCGCGTCGAGCTCGCCTCGAAGGACTACGACTTCATCGGCCGCATCAACGGCAAGACCTCGACGCTGATGGGCGTGTTCCTGCAGCCAGGCGCCAACGCGCTCGCGGTGGCGGACGACGTGAAAAAGACGGTGGCGGAAATTTCCAAGCGCTTCCCCGAGGGGCTCGCTTACTCGGTGCCCTACGACACCACGCGCTTCGTCGAGGTATCGATCAAGGAAGTGGTGGAAACGCTGCTCATCGCCATGACGCTGGTATTCCTGGTGGTGTACCTGTTCCTGCAGAGCTGGCGCGCGACGCTCATCCCTTTCGCTGCGGTCCCCGTTTCGCTGATCGGCACCTTCGCCGGCCTGCTGATGCTCGGCTACTCGATCAACACGCTGACGCTGTTTGGCATGGTGCTCGCCATCGGTATCGTAGTCGACGATGCCATCGTAGTTTTGGAGAACGTCGAGCGCATCATGCACGAGGAGGGTATCCCGCCGCGCGACGCCGCGATCAAAGCGATGCGCGAAGTGACCAGCCCCATCATCGCCATCGTGCTGGTGCTGTGCGCGGTCTTCGTGCCGATCATGTTCCTCGGCGGGCTGGCCGGCGAGCTGTACCGCCAGTTCGCGGTGACCATCTCGATCGCGGTGGTGATCTCGGGCGTCGTCGCCCTCACGCTCACTCCGGCGCTGTGCGTCATCGTGCTGCGGCCCGAGGAAAAGCCCCGACGTGGATTCTTTGCCGTCTTCAACCGCGGCTTCCTGCGCATGACGGACCACTACGAATCGGGCGTCGCTTGGGTAATCCGCCGCGGCGGCATCGGCCTCGCCCTCTTCGCCGTCATGGTCGGCGCCGCGATCCTGCTCTGGCGCATCACGCCGGGAAGCCTGGTACCCGACGAGGACCAGGGCTTCTACATCGCGGCAGTGGTCCTTCCCGACGGCGCGACCCTGCAGCGCACCGACAAGGTGGTCGCCGAGGTGCTGCAGGCGATCCAGTCCAACCCGAACAATCTCGACGTAGTCGCCTTCACCGGCTTCGACTTCCTCGGCGGCGGCTTCCGCAACAACGCCGCCACCATCTTCGTCACGCAGAAGCCCTGGAGCGAGCGCAAGGTGTCCACGCCACAGGTGGTCGGCGATTTCTTCATGAAGACCGGCCACATCAAGGAGGGCCTCGCGCTCGCCTTCGGCCCGCCGCCGATTTTCGGCCTGGGCACCGCCGGCGGCTTCGAGTTCTACATCCAGAATCGCGGCGACGGCGGGCCGCAGCAGCTGGCGCAGGCGCTCGGCGCCTTCCTCGGCGCGGCGCATCAGGACCACCGGCTCGGCTTCGTGCAGACGCTGTGGCGCCCGACGGTGCCGCAGCTCTCGGTCGACGTCGACCGCGAGAAAGCGAAGGCGCTCGGCGTGCCGCTGGAGGACGTATACGGCACGCTGGCGGCGACGCTCGGCAGCTACTACGTGAACGACTTCAACAAATTCGGCCGCACCTGGCAGGTGCTGATGTCGGCCGAGGCGTCGTATCGCGACCGGCCCGACGACATCGGCAAAGTTTTTGTAAGAAGCGAGAAGAATGAAATGATCCCCCTCGCTGCGCTGGCCAGCGTGCGCTACAGCGCCGGGCCCGACGCGCTCGACCGCTTCAACAACCTGCCGGCGGTGAAGATCTTCGGCCAGGCCGCCCCCGGCATCTCCTCGGGCCAGGCGATCCAGACCGTGGAGGAGATCGCCACCAAGGTCCTGCCGCCCAACACCAGCTTCGACTGGGGCGGCGCTTCCTACCAGGAGAAGAAATCGGCCGGCACCTCGGGTCTTGCGCTCGCGCTCGCCGCAATCATGGTGTTCCTGATCCTTGCTGCGCAGTACGAGAAGTGGTCGCTGCCGTTGTCGGTGCTGCTCGCACTGCCGTTCGGCACGTTCGGCGCGCTGGCGGTGATCTGGGTCAACAACCTGGTCTTCACGCCGCTGCTTGGCCGCACGCCGCTCACCAACGACGTGTATTTCCAGATCGGCCTGGTCACGCTGCTCGGCCTGGCCGCGAAGAACGCGATCCTGATCGTCGAGTACGCGGTGATGAAACACGAGCAGGGCCTGTCGGCGTCCGCTGCCGCGGTGGAGGCGGCGCGGCTGCGCTTCCGCCCGATCCTGATGACCTCGATGGCGTTCATCCTCGGCGTCATGCCGCTGGTGGTCTCGACCGGCGCCGGCGCCGGCGCGCGCCATTCCGCGGGCACCGGCGTGATGGGCGGCATGCTCGCTGCCACCTTCCTCGCCATCTTCTTTGTGCCGATGTTCTTCAAGCTGATGACCGACCGGCACCTGACCGAGAAGCGCTCCACCGCCGACATCAAGCACGAGGCCGAGATGGCCCGCAACGTCACGCACAAGCCTGTCCAGACCGCGCACCATGCACCGCGCCGCCGTGAAGAATAGGCCGCTCCTCTTCGCCGGCCTGCTGCTTCTCGCGGGCTGCATCCACCCTGTCGACTACGAGCGGCCGGCAGTCGAGCTGCCCGAGGCGTGGAAGGAGAGTGCGCCGCGCTATGCCGAGGACGGCAAATGGTGGCGCATCTACCAGGATCCGGACCTCGACAAGGTGATCGACGAGGCGCTCGCCGGCAACGCGGACGTGCTGATCTCGCTGGCACGCGTCGACGAGGCGCGGGGCCTGCTCGGCGAGGCGAGCTCGTTCCTTTTCCCCGCCGTCAGCGCCGGCTACCAGGCGAGCCGGCAGAAGGTCTCGACGCGCACGGCGACCGCTTTCCCGGGCATCCCGAGCGAGTACAACGACCACCGGGCCTCGCTCAACGTGTCGTGGGAGCTCGATCTCTTCGGCCGCTTGCGCGCGGGCAAGACAGCGGCGGAGGCGGATCTGCAGTCGACCGAGGCCGAGGGCGACGCGGTGCGGCTCGCCCTCGCCGCCCAAGCGGCGAAATCGTACTTCGCCTTGCGCGCCCTCGACGAGCAGGTCGCTCTCACCCGGCGCACGGTGCAGCTGCGCGAAGAAGGCCTCTCGCTGCAGCGTAAGCGCAACGCGGCCGGCGTCACCTCCGAATTCGAGCTGCGCCAGCTCGAGGCCGAGGCGGCTTCGGTGCGCGCGCAGCTGCCGCCGCTCGAGCGCGATCGCGACCGCGAAGAGGCCGCCCTGGCGGTGCTGCTCGGCCGCACGCCGAAGGAGGTCTTCACCGGCTCGGTGCACGTGCGGCAGGCCGAGGGCGAGCCGATGCAGCCGCCGGTGCTGCCCTCGGGCATGCCTTCCGAGCTGCTCCTGCGGCGTGCGGACCTCGTCGGCGCCGAGCGCCAGCTCGCCGCCGCCAACGCGCGCGTCGCGGTGGCGCGAGCCGAGATGTTCCCGTCGATCACGCTGACCGGGTTCTTCGGCAGCGAGAGCGCCGCGTTCTCCAACCTGTTTGCGGGCACGCCCGCGGCCACCTGGCAACTCGCCGCGGGCATCACGCAACCGATCTTCGCCGGCGGCCGGCTGGCGGCGCGCTCGGACCAGGCCAAGGCGCGCGAGCGCGCCGCGATCCTGCAATACGAGCAGGCGATCCGCTCGGCGTTCGGCGACGTGCGCACCGCGCTCGTCGTCCAGATGCGCTCGCGCGAAAGCTACGAGGCGGAGACGGCGCGCGCCGCGGCGCTCACCGAAACGCTGCGGCTCGCGCGGCTGCGCTACGAGAACGGGGTGGCGAGCCAGCTCGACGTGCTCGACGCCGAGCGCAACCTGCTCGCCGCGCGCAGCGCGCGCATCGAGGCGTTGCGCGCCCACCGCGCCGCGATCGCTGATCTGTTCCGCGCCCTGGGCGGATAGGTGCCCTAGTTGAAGACGTAAGCGTCCATCGCCAGTACGCCGCTGTCGATGGCATCGTAGACGCGCTCGGCCTGCCCCTTCCCAGGCGCTGCGCCGAGGGCCACGAAGAGCGGCAGGAAGTGCTCATCGGTCGGATGCGAGCGCGCGCCGTCGGGCGAGAGCGAGCGGTACTCGGCCAGGCTGTCATAGTCGTGCGCTTCGATCTTCTCGCGCACCCATTCCTGGAAGCTCTTCGCGTACGGCGCAGGCTGTCCGGCGCCGCGAGCCCAGTCCCGCAGGTTGTGCGTCATATGCCCCGAGCCCATGACCAGCACGCCTTCGTCGGCGAGCGGCCGCAACGCGCGTCCCACGGCGAGGTGATGGCGCGTGCCGAGCTCGGGCTGCACGGCGAGCTCCACCACCGGCACGTCCGCCTCGGGATACATATAGAGGAGTGGCGACCATGCGCCGTGGTCGAGCCCGCGGGTGCCGTCGATGGCGGCCGTGAATCCCGCTGCCTTCAGCAGCGCCTGCGCGCGCTGCGCGACCTCCGGTGCGCCCGGCGCCGGATAGCGGAGGCGATAGAGCGACTCGGGAAAGTTGTAGAAATCGTGGATCGTCTCCGGCTTGCCGCTGCCGGTGAGCATCGGCAGATTGGTTTCCCAGTGCGCCGAGGCGGTGACGATCGCCCGCGGCTTGCCGAGGCGTCGGCCGAGCGCCTTCCACGCGTCGCCCGCCGCGCCGGCTTGCAGCGCATGCATGGGCGAGCCGTGGGAAACGAAGACGCTCGGCAGCGGCACTACTTCACCAGCCCTTCGGCCTTGAGTGCCTCCTGTACCTTCGGGCGCGCGCCGACGCGCGCGAGGTAGGCGCTGAGGTTCGGATACTTCGACGTGTCGATGCCGACGTGCTTCGACCAGCCGACGACCACGAACAGGTACGCGTCGGCTACCGTGAATGTCTTGCCCATCAGGTAGTCCTTGCCGGCCAGCTGCTGGTCGAGCCATTGCAGGCGGTTGCCGATGTTCTCCTTCGCGACCGGCTTGTAGTCTTCCGGCGTGTTTGGCCGGAACAGCGGCGAGAAGCCCTTGTGCAGCTCCGAGGTGATGAAGTTCAGCCACTCCTGCAGCTTGTAGCGCTCGAAGGTGCCCGCTTTCGGCGCAAGGCCGGCGTCGGGCTTCTGATCGGCGAGGTACTGCACGATGGCCGGCCCTTCGGTCAGCACCTGGCCGTTGTCGAGCTCGAGCGCGGGCACGTAGCCTTTGGCGTTGACCTTGCGAAAGTCGCCGCCGCCGTCGAACGTCTTGTCCTTGTTGTTGACCTTCTTCAGCTCGACCGGCAGGCCGAGCTCGCGCGACACGATGTGCGGCGAGAGTGAACAAGCGCCGGGGGAGTAGTACAGCTTCATGAGCAGCTCCTCTCTCTGATTAGGTTAGGGATCACTTCCGCAAGTATCAGACGGCCGAATAGCGGGATAAACCTGTTCAAATGGGATTGACTATCCCGAAACCGAGTATAGTCTGGCTGAGTGGATCGGTTCGAGGCCATGCGGGTGTTCTCCCAAGTCGTTGAGCAGGGAGGTTTTTCGAAGGCCGCCGAGCAACTCGGCCTTTCGGCTACGGCCACCTCGAGGCATATCGCCGAGCTGGAAGCGCATCTGCAGACGCGCCTGCTTAATCGGACCACCCGGCGGGTCAGCCTGACCGAAAGCGGGCGCGCGTTCTACGAACGCTGCGTGCAGGTGCTCGCCGATCTCGAGGAAGCGGAGCAGGAAGCTTCGCGTGCCGCGGTGGTGCCGCGCGGCACGATCAAGCTCACCGCGCCGGTGAACTTCGGCGTGCGCCACCTGGCATCCGCCATCGCCGACTTCCTCGCCGAGCATGGCGAGGTACGCTTCGACGTGTCGCTTTCCGACCGCATCGTCGACCTGGTGGAAGAAGGCTTCGATCTCGGCATCCGTGTCGGCACGGCGGGTGCCGAGCACCTTGTTGCGCGCAAGCTCGGTGAGACGCGCGTCGTGCCTTGCGCGTCGCCTGAATACCTGGCGCGCCGCGGCGCGCCGCAAAATCCCGAAGACCTGCAGCGGCATGACTGCTTCACCTACGAGTACGTGACGCCGAAAAACGTGTGGCGCTTCCGCGACCCCGCGGGCGGCGAGCGCGCGGTGCGGGTGGGCGGCCGGCTGCACAGCAACAACGGCGATCTCCTCGCCGAGGCCGCCGTGCGCGGCGCGGGAATCGTCCTCGAACCGGCTTTCATCGTCGGTCCCGAGGTGCGCGCGGGCCGGCTGGTGCCGCTCCTGCAGGATTACGTTCCGGCGCCGGCGCCGATCTATGCGGTGTATCCCAGCCGCAAGCACCTCTCGGCGAAGGTGCGGCGGTTCGTGGATTTCCTGGTCGAGCGCTTCTCGCACGCACAGGACTGGAACGTGCCGTGAGACGGATCGCGCTGCTAACGCTGGCGCTGTCATTGTCGATATGCGCGCGCTGCTTCGCCGCCGAGTCGGGTACGCTGCCGGACTGGATCCTCGCTTCCGCCGACGGTCGCGCCGCGGCCGGCGAGCGCTTCGAGATCCTGATCATTGCGCCGCCTGAGCAGGACCCGCCCGATGAGGTGCAGGTGCGGCTCATCGTGCGTCCGGAAGAGCGCATCCTCACCCTCATCGCGGTAGGCGTGCCCACCGGCGCGCAGCGTGTCTATGCCGGTGACATGCCTAAGGACGTTTCCGGCCTGGTGGCGATGGAGCTCGTCGGGCGCTCGTCGAGCGTGCTCTCGCTAGTAGTGGCGGGCAAGCCCGGCAAGTCCGATACGCTGGGCACGCTCACCGGCCAGTACGGCGGCAGCGGCCTCGAGCCGCCGCTTTCGGAGAACGACCCGATGTACTTCGTGGTCGGCTCGCGCGGCGGCTGGAGCGCGCGCTTCCAGCTCTCGTTCAAGTACCGGCTGTTCGACCAGAGCTCGGGCTTCGGCAAGGATCAGCCCTGGCTGGCCGGCCTCTATTTCGGCTACACGCAGAATTCGCTGTGGGATCTCGAGGCTTCCTCCAAGCCGTTTCGCGACACGAGCTACCGGCCGTCCCTCTTCTGGCGCTGGGAGCGCACCGACAGCAAGACCTGGATCGACGGCTTGCGCGCCGGCTTCGAGCACGAGTCGAACGGACAGGACGGCGAACTGTCGCGCTCCATCAACATCCTCTTCGTGCGGCCCGAATGGCGCTGGACGCTGCGCGAGGGCGGCAGCTTCGAGTTCACGCCGAAAATCTACGGCTACCTCGACAAGTCGGACAACCCCGACATCCAGAAATACCGCGGCTTCGTCGACTGGCGCTTCCGCTACGACGCAGGAGGCGAGTGGATCGTGACGCCGGTGGTACGTACGCCGGGCGGCGGCAAGGGCAGCGTGCTGATCGACGCGTCGAAGCGGATCCGCGACCTCAAGTTCGGACCGATCGGCGGCTACCTGCAGTTCCAGTACTTCAACGGCTACGGCGAGGACATCCTCGACTACAACCTGCGGCACAAATCCCAGTTCAGGATCGGCTTCGCGATCGTTCCCTAGGTGTCCTCGGTGCGCGGTGGCTTCCAGGTGTATGGAACCGGTCCCGGCACGCGCAGCACGCGCAACATCTTGAGCGCGCCTTCCTTGCGACCTTCGCCGCTGCGGTAGTAGCCAGGCACCAGCACCGTTTCGTAGAAGCCCATCGAGCGGTAGAAGCGGCGCGCTCCGTCGTTCGTCGCGCGCAGCTCGAGGTGGATGCTCGCCAGGCCGGCCGTGCGCGCAGACTGAAGCATCCACTGGAACAGACGCTGGCCGATGCCGAGGCGCCGGTGAGACGGACGGACCGCGAGCAGCACGAGGTGCGCGCGCTCTTCGCCGAACTCCATGATCGCGAAGCCGGTGACCGCGCCGCGCCCCGCACCTTTGCTGCCCTCGCAGGCCACCACGGCCACCGTATCGCGGTCGCGCATGGCGCGCAGCACGCGCGGTGCGTCGTATTTCCAGCCGAGGCCCGCCTCGATGAAGTCGCGCGACATCAGGGCGATCGGCTGGGCATCGCGCGGCTCGGCGAGGCGGATGGTAATAGCCCGCGGCGTCATGGAGACATTGTGCCACGGGCGCGGCGGGGAGGGCGGCTTTGGGGATGCCCTGGAAAGACTAAGGTATTCTGCGCGTTCGGGAAGCTAGAACAAAGACAGGGAGGCCCCGATGGACGCTCTTGACCGTCCGACCATTCAGCGCTCGGCCGCCGATCTGGCGGACGACATCAAGACTCGCTCCGCCGACGGCGCTGCCGGCAAGCTTCAGCATTTCGGCGGCGCGGAAATCGCCGCGGCGTTGATCAAGCTCTCGCCGGCGTTCGCGCAGGACGTGCTCGCCGCGCTGAGCGACGACGCGCGGGAGCGCGCGCTCGCCGCTGTGCCGGATGAGATCGCGCACCAGTGGCAGCGCAACGCGCTCTACGAGGCGAATACCGTCGGCCGCATGATGGAGCCGGTCCTGGCGGTGTTTCCGCCCGAGCGCACCGTCGGCGAGGCGATCGAATCGCTGCGCGAGATGGTGAAGAGCGCCTTCATCACCTACGTCTACGTGCTCGATCCGCAAGAGCGCCTGCTCGGCATCGTCACCATGCGCGATCTGCTCTTCAACGAGAACGACCAGCGCCTCGGCGATGTGATGATCAAGGACGTCTTCGCGCTGCACGCCTCGGCGCGCCTCGAGGATTCGATGAAGCTGGTGCTCGACCGGCACTATCCGGTTTACCCGGTGGTCGGCGCCGGGCAGCGGCTGCTCGGCCTGGTGCGCGGACAAACGATGTTCGAGGCGCAGGCGATCGAGATCTCGCTGCAGGCCGGCAGCCTGGTTGCGATCGACAAGGAAGAGCGCCTGACCACGCCATGGTGGCGCAGCCTGCAGCTCAGGCATCCGTGGCTCCAGCTCAACCTGCTCACTGCGTTCCTCGCCGCCGCCGTCGTCGGCTATTTCCAGGAGACGATCGACCGCCTGGTCATCCTTGCGCTGTTCCTGCCGGTGCTCGCCGGCCAGTCGGGCAACACCGGCTGCCAGGCACTCGCGGTGACGCTGCGCGGCATGACGCTGGGCGAGATGAAGCCGGGCCAGGCGCGCCCTCTGGTCGGCAAGGAAACGTGGGTCGGTTGCCTCAATGGCGCCGGCGTTGGCTTCGCCGCGGCGGTCGGCATGTACGTCACCGCTGTGACACAGCACCAGCAGCAGCCGCTGATGCTCGCCTTCGTGGTGTTCGCGGCGATGGTGTTCTCGTGCGTCGCGAGCGGCCTCTCCGGCGTCCTGGTGCCGGTGGGGCTGAAGCGGATGGGATTCGATCCAGCCACCGCGTCGAGCATTTTCCTCACCACGGCTACCGACTGCGTGAGCATGGGCACGCTGCTGCTGCTTGCGACGATCCTCGTGCGCTAAAGCAGCGCGCGCTATTCGACGTAGACCATCTTGCGAGTCATGCCGCCGTCGACGACGAAGTTCTGCCCGGTGACGAAGCCGGCGGCTTCCGACAGCAGGTAGGCGACCATCCCAGCGACGTCTTCGTCGCGTCCGACGCGGCCGACAGGATGCTGCGCGTGGTCCTTGCGCCGCACCGGCTCGTGGGCGATCCAGCCCGGGCTGACGCAGTTCACCCGCACGCGGGGGCCGAGACTGATCGCGAGCGCGTGGGTGAGCGCGACGAGACCACCTTTGGTCGCGGAATAGGCTTCCGTGTTCGGCTCCGACTGCAGGGCGCGCGTCGAAGCGATATTGACGATCGCGCCGCGCGCGCGGCGCAGGTGCGGCGCACAATGCTTCGCCATCAGCAGGGGGCCGGTGAGGTTGACCGCGATCCGCCGGTTCCAGCGCGCCAGCGGCAGCTTGTCCACCGGTGGGTCCTGCGGGCCGGCCATTCCGGCATTGTTGACGAGGGCGTCCAGCCGGCCGAAGCACTTCACGACCGCGTGCACGCAGGCGCGCACCGCCGCTTCGCGCGACACGTCGGTCTGGCGGAAGAAAAACACCTCGTTCTTCCTGGCCGGGGCCTTAAGGTCCGCTATTGCGACGCGGTAGCCGCGTGCCCAGAGTAAGGCCGCGATCGCGCTCCCGATGCCTTGCGCGCCGCCCGTCACGAGAACCGTCTTTTGCGTCATAACCGAAAAGAGTATTCTGGGAAGCAGACGGAGGTCCACCATGCAAGTTAAGGAAATCCTGCGCGTCAAGGGGAGCCGCTTGCTGAGCATCGACCCAGCCGGCCGGGCCGCCGACGCGGTGGCGACGATGGCTAAGGAGAATCTCGGTTCCCTAGTGGTCATGGAGCAGGGCCGCATGGTCGGCATGCTCACCTTCCACGAGTTGTTGCGGGCGCTCGCTTCGCGTAACGGCGCGCTCGGCGATCTCAAAGTGTCCGACATCATGGTGCGCGACCCGGTGACGGCCGCGCCCGACATGGAAGTCAACGACCTGCGGCGCACCATGCTCGAGAGCGGTGCCCGCTACCTGCCGGTGATGCAGGACGACCGCCTGCTCGGCGTCATCTCGTTCCGTGACGTCGCCAAGGCGGTACTCGAGGAGCAGGACTTCGAGAACAAGATGCTCAAGGGCTACATCAAGAACTGGCCCGCCTGAAGCCCTTCTGAAAAGACGAGGGTTTCTTTACGGGGCGGGAGTTCTCGCCGGGATAGGCGCTGCCGCCGCCTGGCGGTTCTGGCCCGAGCAGGGCCTCTGGAATCCCTGCCTCGCGCGGCTGCCGCAGCGGCTGGCCGAGCACGAGATCGTGCGCGCGGCGTGGGAAGGCATCGATCCGGCGCGCGTGTGGGACAGCCACGCCCACCTCCTCGGCACCGGCGACTCGGGCAGCGGCGTCTACGTCAATCCGCAGATGGAGAGCCTGCTCAGTCCGGCGCAGTACGCGCGGCGCCTGTTCTTCCTCAACGCTGGCTGCGCTCACGACGCGACGGGGAGCGTCGATCGCGCCTACGTCGAGCGCATGCGCAACCTCGTCGAGGGCATGCGCCCCGGGGTCAGGATGGTGCTGTTCGCCTTCGACCGCGTGCACGACGAGCGGGGCGCGCCCGACCTCGAGCGCACCACCTTCTATGTGCCGGACGCCTATGCCCGCGAAACGACGCAGCAGTATCCGCAGTACTTCCGCTGGGCTGCCTCCGTGCATCCCTACCGCGCCGACGCCGTCGATGCGCTGCAGGAGGCGGAGGCCGGCGGCGCCGTGGCGGTGAAGTGGCTGCCTTCGTCGATGAACATCGACCCGGCCTCGCCGAAGTGCGAGCGGTTCTTCCGCGAGCTGGCGAGGCTCGGACTGCCTCTCATCTCGCATGCCGGCGAGGAGCGCGCCGCGATCGGCAGCGGCATGCACGACCTGGGCAACCCGCTGAGGCTGCGCCGCGCGCTCGACGCGGGCGCGCGGGTGGTCATTGCCCACTGCGCTTCGCTTGGCGAGGACTTCGACCTCGACCGCGGGCCCAACGGCCCGCGCGCGCCGAGCTTCGCGCTCTTCAAGCGCGTCTTCGAGCAATACCGCGGGAATTGCTACGCCGATATCTCGGCCATGACGCAGACCAATCGCGCCGGCCCAGTCCTTGCCGAGGTTATCGAGCGCGGGGAGTGGCATGCGCGCCTGCTCAACGGCTCCGACTATCCGCTGCCGGGCGTCATGCCGGTCTATTCGGTGGACTACCTGATAACTCTTGGACTCCTCGATAAGGAAAGCGGTCCGATCCTTTCGGAAATCCGCCAGCACAACCCGCTGCTCTTCGATTTCGTGCTGAAGCGACGCCTGCGCTCAGGCGGCAAGGCGTTCGCCGCGAGCATCTTTGAGACGCGCGGGTTTTTCGAATCGTCCGATCGCAAAACCGATCGCAAAAGAATGTAAAGATCGATTGACGGCGTCGCATGCCGCCCCGGATCATCGAGTGGAAATAAGTCACGCTGGCTGGTAGCAGTTTCCTTTGGGGAGAAAGGCTTGTCGACGGGCGCTGCGCGTCTTGCCGCCTTGATCGCATTTGCGGCGACGGCGTGTGCGGCGCACGCGCAAGTCGTGCCGCAGCTTCCGCCGACCATCGATCCGGGCCGCATCCAGGACCGGCTCGAACGGCCGCGCGCGCCGCGCGGAGCCGAAATTCCCGAGATCAAAGACCAGGAGCGCGGGGCGCCCGAGGCCCTGAAAGGCGTGCGCGTCACGCTGAAGAGCGTGCGCTTCGAGGGCGTGACCGCGCTGCCCGTCGAGCGCCTCCAGGCGCAGGCCGCGCCATACCTCGGACGCGAGATCGCGGCCAGCGAGATATTCGAGCTCGCGCGCGCTCTCACCGCAAGCTACCGGCGCGAAGGCTACATCCTCTCGCAGGTGGTGGTGCCGCCGCAGTCGCTCGCCGACGGCGCGCTCACGCTGCGCGTGATCGAGGGCTACGTCGCAAATGTGCGCGTCGAGAACGGCGGCGACGCGCGCGACACTCTCGCCGCGCTCGGCGAGAAGATTCGCGCCTCGCGACCGCTCCGGGCGGCGATGCTCGAGCGCTACCTGCTCATCGCCAACGAGCTGCCGGGTGTGCAGGTGCGCAGCGTGCTCGCGCCGTCGCAGGCCCCGGGCGCCGCCGACCTGATCCTGCTGGTCTCGCCGAAGCGCGTCGAGGGCTACGTCTCCCTCGACAACTACGGCTCGCGCTACCTCGGCCCCGGCCAGCTGAGCGCGAGCGTTGCGGTGAATCGCATCGCCGGCGACGACCAGCTGCGCGTGCTCGCCACCGCCGCCGGCCCTTCCGAGATGGGCTACGGCGAGCTGGCCTACAGCCGCGTGCTGACTACGGAAGGGCTGCGCCTAGGCGCCAACCTATCGACGACGCATACCCGCCCGGGCGACGTGCTCGAGGCTTTCGAGATCCGCGGCCGCGCCGACGCCGCCGGACTCTGGCTCGCCTATCCCTTCGTTCGCAGCCGCAACTCGAGCTTGCTCGCCCGTGCGGCGTTCGATTATCGCGACATCGACAGCGACATTCTTGGCACGCGCGTGATCGAGGACCGCATCCGCGCGCTGCGGCTGGGCGTCGCCTGGCTGCAGCTCGACCGCCTCGACGGCCAGAACACGCTCTACGTCGAGTACAGCCGCGGCCTCGGCGGTACCAAGCCCGACGACCCGCTGAAGAGCCGCGCCGGCGCGAGCGGCGAGTTCAGCAAGGCGACCTTCGACTACGAGCGTTTCCAGCCCCTCGGTGGGAGCTTCGGCGTGACGCTCGGCCTCGGCGGCCAATGGACCAGCGAGCCGCTGCTTTCGTCGGAGCAGTTCGCGCTCGGCGGCCGGCGCTTCGGCCGCGCGTACGAGCCCGCTGAGCTGATCGGCGACCGCGCACTCGCCGCGCGCATCGAGCCGGCCTATTTCGGCCGCGGCAGCGCCGGCGGACTGCAGAGCTGGCAGCTGTACGGCTTCTGGGACGGCGGCAAGGTCTGGTACCAGGACGATCCCGTGTCGGGGGCGCGGCCGGCGCAGAGCCTCGCTTCCGCCGGCTTTGGCACGCGGCTCTTCGCCTTCCGCACGCTCAGCGCGACGCTCGAGGCCGCGTGGCCGCTGACGCGGCCGGTGGCGAGCTACGTCGCCGACGGCAAAGGCGACAGCGTGCGCATTCTGGGTTCCATCGTGGCTCGTTTCTGATGAGGTGGACTATGAATAGAAAGATTCTGTTCCTGGCGGTGGCGTCCCTGTTCGCTGAAACCGCGTTGGCGCAGGTGCTGCCGACCGGCGCCACGCTGACGCGCGGCGCCGGGTCTGTCGATACCAGCGGTTCGACGATGACGGTGTCGCAGACCTCGCAGCGGGCGATCCTCGATTTCGCCACCTACAGCATCGGCGCCGGCGGCGCGGTCGTCTATAACCTGCCGAACGCTTCCTCGGTGAGCGTCAGCCGGGTGGCTTCGAACGGCGGCCGCAGCCTTATCGACGGCTCGATTACTTCCAACGGTCATGTGATGCTGCTCAACCCGAACGGCGTGTTGTTCGGCTCGACCGCGGTCGTCAACGTCGGCAGCCTGACCGCCTCGACCGGGCGCATCAACGACGACAGCTTCATGGCGAGCAATACCGCGCCGATCGCCATCACCGGCGCGACCGCCGCCAGCATCGAGAACCGCGGCTCGATCACCGTCGCGGAAACCGGCCTCGCCGCGCTCGTCGCCCCTTCGGTGATCAACTCGGGCACCATCACTGCCACGAAGGGGCGCATCGTGCTGGCGAGCGCCGAAGAGGCGACGCTTTCGCTGGACGGCAACAACCTCTACGAGATCGCCGTCATGAAGGGCTTCGCCGGCGGCACCGTCACCAACACCGGGACGCTCGCCGCGACGGGCACCGGCGGCACGATCGCGCTCTCCGCGCTCGACGTCGCGAACGCCCTCTCTGGCGTGATCAACCTCAACGGCGTGCAGCAGGCCACGCGGATCGAGGTGAATGGTGGCGTCGTCGCGCTGATGAGCGAGCTGAGCGCTGCAACCGTGGTCGGCGCCTCGACTGTGGTGAACGTGCAGAAGACTCTCACGGGCGGCGGCCGGATCCAGGATGGAATAAACATCGCGGCGAGCGGCGGCACGGTCAACATCGGTGCCGGCACGTACGCCGAGAACGTGACCATCGGTAAAGCGCTGACCGTCGGGGGCGCCGGCAAGGGCTCGACGATCATCGATCCGGCCAGCGGCGACGGTATCGTCGTGGGCGGCAACATCGGCGGCACCGCGAGCGTCATCATCAGGGATCTCACGGTGCAGGGCGGCGGCAACGGCATCCGCGTGGCGGACGACGCCAACCTCGGCACGATCACCCTCGACGGGGTGGTGGTGCGCGACAACTCACTGAACGGTTTCATCAGCAGCAATGGCGGCTCGAATCCGAGCACGGTGACGACCATCAACATCCTCGACTCGGTCTTTGCCGGCAATGGGGTCGCCGGCGGCTCGGCCGACATCAATCTGTTCCGCTTCAACGGCGACGCGCTCATCCGCAACGTCGACGTCCTAGGCACGCGCGGGCCGAATCTGAGCGTCGCCACCGACTATGGCCTGCAGCTGCGCGGCCAAGGCGAGGTCAGCAACATGACCGCTGCCGGCCACGTCACGCTCGACAACGTGCGCATCGCGGGCAACTATCGCCGCGCCCAGCTAGGCATCCAGCGCTACAGCGATGCCAGCGGCGTCAGCATGAGCGGGGTGGTCCTCGGCGGAGCGCTCAGCGCGAACGTCGGTGACGGCACGGTAAGCGTCGGCTCCTCGAGCGCCGGCTTCGGCAGGTTTTTCTCGAGCGACATGAGCGGCGCGCTCGCGCTCGCCGACACTCGCTTCGCAAGGACGGCCGGCGATGCACCCGGCGTGCTGGATATCAGCATCGGCGGTGGCACCAGCGGGCTGCGGGTCGATGCCGTCGATGCCGCCTTCGATGGCATCGCGCGCACGCATACGGCTTCCGGCGCCGACAACTTCGACATCGAGGATCGCGTCGCGCACGCGCTCGATAACGCCGGCATCGGCGGGCTGGTCATCTGGCAGACCGGCAATCTCTATGTCACGCAGGCGAGCGGCAGCATCCAGCGCGGCATCGACGCCGCCTGCACCTGCACTACGGTGCACGTCAGCGCGGGAACCTTCGCGGAGCAACTCACGATCAACAAGAGCCTGACGCTGGTCGGCGCCGGAGCCGACCAGACCGTGATCATGCCGACGTCGCTCACCGCGGACGCCTCGGCAATGAAAAGCATCCTCACCGTCGGAGGCGGAGCCGCGACCAGCGTCGACGTGAGCGGCTTCACGTTCAAGGGGCCGGTGCCGGAGCTCAACGCCGGGATTTTCGTTCGCGACGGCGCGTACGCTTACATCCACGCCAACAAGCTGGTCGATATGCGCGAGAGCGCCGTCCTCAGCGGCAACCAACGCGGCGTCGGGATTTTCGTCGGCCGCGCCTTGCTAGCCACCAGTGGCAGGGCCGATATCGAGAACAACGTCATCACCGGGTACCAGAAAGGCGGCATCGTCATCGACGGGCCCGGCTCGCAGGCTACCGTCATCGGAAACCTCGTCACCGGAGAAGGCCCGACCAGCGTCATCGCCCAGAACGGCATCCAGATCAGCCGCGGCGCCTCGGCCACCGTCAGCGGCAACACCATTTCAGGCAATAACTACACACCGGCGAGCGACGAAGCCGTCGGCATCCTCATCTTCACGCCCGGCGCCAACCTCAGCCAGGGCTCGATCACGATCGGGCCGAACAACGTCAGCGGCAACGAGGTCGGCGTCTGGACCAACGACCCGCGCACGCTCTCGAGTATCAGCCTGAGCGGCGTGTCGGGCAACGGGCGCGACGGCGAGGCGGACTTCGGCGGCGGCTTCGCCGGCCAGGGCGCGCTGCTCGAATATCCGGCTTGGGCGGCGTCGAACGTCGCAAACGTCAGCGCCACGACGTTCGGCGGCAGGCAGTCCGGCGACCTCGTTCTGGTCGGCGGCACGCTGCGGGTCGCGGGCTGGAGCGGCTTCGCCGCGATCCAGCCCGCGGTCGACGCGATTACCGCCGGCGGTAGCGTCAACGTCGGTGCCGGCACGTATGCCGAAAGCGTGATTCTCAGCGCTCCGAGGAATCTCTTTTTCAGCAACGTCACCCTCGAAAGCCTGACGCTGAATGCGGGCGCTGCCGGGTCGGGCATCAGCGGCAGCGTCACGGCGAGCGGACCGGGCGGCTTCCTGTTCAACGCGCCGGTGCGTCTGCTCGGGCCTACTTCGCTCACGGCGAGCGCCGGCAACATCGCCTTCAACGACGACCTGCAGGGCAGCTACGATCTGACGCTTCGCGCAAGCGGCGACATCAGCCTCGTCTCCGGCGGCGGCCAGGCGAATCCGATCGGCAGCCTGACGATCTCGGCGAACAACTTCACTCTTTCGGGCGCGCTGTGGGTGAGCGGCTACGACATCGACGCGCTCGGCGCGGTCGCGCTGAGCGGGCACACGCTGAACTCGGTCGGCGGTGCGCCCGGCACGATCGACGCTGGCGGCGACGTCACCGGCCATGCAACGAGCGACGGCCCGGTGAGCGTCGGTAGCGGCGGCAGCGTGGTCCTCGAGATCGCGGCCTCCGCGCCGGTGGTGATCCAGTCGCAAGGACCGGCAAGCGTCTCGGGCTCGGCGCCGAGCCTGGTGATCGACGCGCCGAGCGGCAGCGCGAGCGGCAGTTTCGGCCAGGTCACCAACGCGGGCGGCGGCCTGATCGACGTGAACGGCAGGCCGCAGCCTAACGTCTCGGTCGCCGAGAACACCGCCAACAACAACCGTGTGGTGCCGGCAGGGATCACCACCGGCGCCGACGATCTCAGCGAAGACGCGCGCCGGGACAAACTGCGCCGGCGGCGCCAGCTGAAGGATGCGGCCGAGGTGCTGCGGAACGGCGAAGCGCTCGAGATCGACCTGTCGCCGAGCAACTGAGCCGGCAAGCGAGCGGCGCCGCAGCAGAGGGCAGGCGGCGTGAGGGCGGCGTGTAAAATGCGTCGTTCATGTCGGGAAACACGTTCGGCACGCTCTATTGCGTGACCTCGTTCGGCGAATCGCACGGCCCCGCGTACGGCGGGGTGGTCGACGGCTGCCCGCCCGGGATGGGTCTCTCCGCCGACGACATTCAAGTTGAATTGAACAGAAGAAAGCCGGGGAGTTCGCGCCACGTGACGCAGCGGCGCGAGACCGACACGGTGGAGATTCTGTCCGGCGTCTACGACGGCCACACCACCGGCACTGCGATCGGCTTCCTGATTCGCAACGAGGACCAGCGCTCGAAAGATTACTCGGCGATCGCCGAGAAGTTCCGGCCCGGCCACGCCGACTACACGTATTGGCAGAAATACGGCCGCCGCGACCCGCGCGGCGGCGGACGCGCCTCGGCGCGCGAGACGGTCGTGCGCGTCGCGGCGGGGGCGATCGCGAAGAAATGGTTGAAGGAGAGGTACGGCGTCGAGATTCGCGGCTATCTCGCCCAGCTCGGCCCGTTGAAGATCGGGTTCAAGTCCTGGAAAGAGGCGAGTTCGAACGCTTTCTTTTCTCCCGACGCGGAAAGCGTCGGCAGGCTCGAGAAATTCATGGACGAGCTGCGCGACAGCGGCGACTCGTGCGGCGCGCGCGTGAACGTCGTCGCCTCGGGCGTGCCGGTGGGCTGGGGCGAGCCGGTCTACGGCCGCCTCGACGCCGACATCGCCGGCGCGATGATGTCGATCAATGCGGTGAAAGGCGTCGAGATCGGCGCCGGCTTCCAGTCGATCGGGCAGAAGGGAAGCGAGCACGGCGACGAGATGACGCCGCAGGGATTTGCGTCGAACAACAACGGCGGCGTGCTCGGCGGCATCTCGACCGGACAGGACGTCGCGGTGTCGATCGCGCTCAAGCCGACTTCGAGCATCCGTCTGCCGCGGCGAACCATCGACGTGCGCGGCGCCGCGACCACTATCGAGACCACCGGCAGGCACGATCCCTGCGTCGGCATCCGCGCCACGCCGATCGCCGAGGCGATGCTGGCGTGCGTGCTGATGGACCATGCCCTTCGCCACCGCGCCCAATGCGCCGATGTGACTGCGCCTACGCGGTTTCCTCAAGGGTAGAAAACCCCAAAGAAATCAATTAGAGTATGGCGACAAAACCCCCTAGAGAGAAGAATATGAGCAACAAAGGGCAGCTGCTACAAGACCCGTTCCTGAACACCCTCCGCAAAGAGCACGTCCCGGTCTCGATCTACCTCGTCAACGGCATCAAACTGCAAGGACAGATCGAGTCGTTCGACCAGTACGTGGTGCTGCTGAAGAACTCCGTGACGCAGATGGTGTACAAGCACGCCATCTCCACCGTCGTGCCGTCGCGGCCGATCAGCCTCGGCTCCGACAAGGACGCGGACGCAGACGCCTAGCCTGGAACGCCCCGCAGCCGCCGATCCGCAGGCGGCGATCATCGTTTGCCTGGACTTCGGCGACGCCGGCTATGCCGAGAGCGTCGAGGAGGTCGTGCGCCTGGTGGAGAGCGCCGGCGTCACCCGCCACGAAGTGGTGAAAGGGCGCCGCGAGCGGCCCGATGCGCGGCTGTACGCCGGCAAGGGCAAGGTGGAGCAGATCGCGCACGCCGCCCAGGCGCTCAACGCCGCCTACGTCGTCTTCAACCACTCGCTCTCGCCCGGCCAGCAGCGAAACCTGGAGAAGGAATTCGACACGCGCGTCCTCGACCGCACCGAGCTGATCCTGGAGATCTTCGCGCAGCGCGCGCAGACCAGCGAAGGCAAAGTGCAGGTGGAGCTCGCGCGCCTGCAGCATCTGTCGACGCGCCTGGTGCGCGGCTGGACCCACCTCGAGCGCCAGCGCGGCGGCTTCGGCCGCACCGGCGGCCCGGGCGAGAAGCAGCTCGAGCTCGACCGGCGCTACGTTGCGAGCCGCGTGCGCGTCCTGAAATCGAAGCTGGAAACGCTGAAGAAGCAGCGCGTCATCCAGCGGCGCAAGCGCGCGCGCGGCGAAGTGCTGTCGGTCTCGATCGCCGGCTACACCAACGCCGGCAAGTCCACCCTGTTCAATGCCCTCACGCGGGCCAAGGCGTACGCCGCCGACCAGCTTTTCGCCACCCTCGACACGACCACGCGCCGCCTCTGGCTTGCCGAGGTGGGCGAGGTCGTCGTCTCGGACACGGTCGGCTTCATCCGCGAGTTGCCGCACGGCCTGGTGGCGGCGTTCCGCGCCACGCTCGAGGAGACGGTGCAAGCAGACCTGCTCCTGCACGTCGTCGATGCCGCTTCGCCGGCGCGCGACGAGCAGGCGGCCGAAGTCGACAAGGTGCTGGCCGAGATCCCCGCCGGAGCGGCGCCACGGCTGCTGGTGTGGAACAAGATCGATGCCGTCGGCTCGGGAAACGAGCTTTCGCCGAGGATCGAGCGCGATCAATATGGTAGGATTTCGCGCGTTTTCGTGAGCGCGCGCACCGAGGCTGGATTGGGCTTGCTGCGCGGCGCGATCGCGGAATTCGCCCGCGAAAGGACCGCGGCGCGAGGCGCGGCCCCCGAACAATCACTGCAGGCTCACTGAATCTCCTACTGACGTCATGTCCTTGAACGACCCCAACTGGGGGCGCGGCGGTCGCGGTCCGCAGGGCCCCGGCGGCGGCAACCAGGGTCCGCCGGACCTCGACGAGCTGTGGCGCAACTTCAACCGCCGGCTCGGCGAGCTGTTCGGCAAACGACGCCGCGACGGCGACGAGCCGCCTGCGGGCGGCGGCGGCCCTTCGGCCTGGCAGTTCGGCGGCGGCGCCGGCATCCTGTTCGCGCTGGTCCTGCTGGTCTGGGTCGCCAGCGGCTTCTACATCGTGGTCGAGGGCCAGCGCGGGGTGGTGCTCACCTTCGGCAGGTTCTCGCAGGAGACGTCGCCGGGGCTGCGCTGGCGCGTGCCCTGGCCGATCCAGTCAGTCGAGATCGTAAACATGCAGCAGGTGCGCACCCTCGAGGTCGGTTACCGCAACAACGTGCGAACCAAGGTGCTGAAGGAATCGCTGATGCTCACCGACGACGAGAACATCGTCGACCTGCAGTTCGCGGTGCAGTACCTGGTGAAGGACGCGCAGCAGTACATCTTCAACGTGCGCCGCCCCGACGACTCGGCGATGCAGATCGCCGAGACCGCGATGCGCGAGGTGATCGGCAAGAACAGGATGGACTCGATCCTCTACGAGACCCAGGTCGACATCGCCAACAAGTCGCGCGACCTGATGCAGGAGATCCACGACCGCTACAAGACCGGCATTACGGTCAGCACCGTCACCATCCAGAACGCGCAGCCGCCGGAGCAGGTGCAGGCGGCGTTCGACGACGCGGTGAAGGCCGGCCAGGACCGCGAGCGGCAGAAGAACGAGGGCCAGGCCTACGCGAACGACGTCATCCCGCGCGCGCGCGGCACGGCGAGCCGGCTGCAGCAGGAGTCCGAAGGCTACAAGCAGCGCGTCATCGCTAGCGCCGAGGGCGACGCCTCGCGCTTCAAGCAGGTGCTCACCGAGTACGCCAAGGCGCCCGCGGTCACGCGCGAGCGCATCTACCTCGAGACCATGCAGCAGATCCTGTCCTCCACCAGCAAGGTGATGATGGACTACCGCGGCTCGGGCAGTCTGCTGTATCTGCCGCTCGACAAGCTGATGCAGGGAGGCGGCGCCACCCCGGCGGAGACGGCGCCGGCCGCGCGTCCTGCGCCCGAGCCGCAGTCCGACGCCGGCGCCGCGCGCTCGCGCGAGACGCTGCGCAGCCGCGACCGGGGAGAGCGCTGATGAGGACCTTCGGCCCGATCCTCGCGCTGATAGTGGTCGTGGCGCTGCTCGCCTCGAGCACGCTCTACACCGTCGATCAGCGCCAGCACGCCATCGTGTTCCAGCTCGGCGAGGTGAAGGAGGTGGTGCACGAGCCCGGCCTGCACTTCAAGTGGCCGCTGTTGCAGAACGTGCGCTTGTTCGACATGCGCATCCTCACCTTCGACGATGCCGAACCGCTGCGCTTTCTCACGCAGGGCAACCGCCCGGTTCTGGTTGACTCCTTCGTCAAGTGGCGCATCAGCGACGTGAGGCAGTACTACGTCTCGGTGCAGGGCGACGAGTTCCGCGCGCAGACGCGGATCAAGCAGACGGTGTCGGGCACGCTGCGCGACGAGTTCGGCATCCGCCCGCTGCACGAGGTGGTGTCGGGCGAGCGCGAGAAGATCATGAGCGAGGTGCGCAAGAAGGTCGACCTGGACCTCGAGCGCATCGGCGTGAAGATCATCGACGTGCGCCTGAAGCGCGTCGACTTGCCGCCCGACGTGAGCGAGTCCGTCTACCGCCGCATGGAGGCGGAGCGCAAGCGCATCGCCAACGAGCTGCGCTCGACCGGCGCGGCGGAAGCCGAGAAGATCCGCGCCGACGCCGAGCGCCAGCGCGAGGTGATCCTCGCCGAGGCCTACCGCGACGCGCAGCGCGTGCGCGGCGAGGGCGACGCCAAGTCGTCGGCGCTCTACGCCGCCGCCTTCAACCAGAATCCGGAGTTCTACTCGTTCTACCGCAGCATGGAGGCGTACCGCCAGGCCTTCCGCGGCCGCAGCGACGTCATGGTGCTCGAGCCGAACTCGGACTTCCTCCGCTACTTCAGGGACTCGCTCGGCAAGAGCCCGGCCAGCAGAAAATGACGCATGGGCACCACCTTTCTCCTGGCCTTTGCCCTGATGCTGATCTTGGAGGGGGTTCTTCCCTTCCTCGCGCCTAAGATCTGGCGCGAAACGTTCCGCCGCATCACCCAGTTGAGCGACGGCCAGATCCGCTTCGTCGGCCTGTCGTCGATGATCGTCGGCCTGCTGCTGCTCGCCTTCGTGCGCGCCTGATGCGCTGGGTCTTGCCAGAGTACGTCGAGGACATCCTGCCCGCGGAAGCGGCCCGGATCGAGCTGCTTCGCCGCAAGATCCTGGATCTGTTTTTCTCGAACCGATATGAACTGGTGATCCCGCCGCTGCTCGAGTATGTCGATTCGCTGCTCACCGGCACCGGCCGCGACCTCGAGCTGCGCACTTTCAAGGTGGTCGACCAGCTCTCGGGGCGGATGATGGGTCTGCGCGCGGACATCACGCCTCAGGTGGCGCGCATCGACGCGCACCTGCTCAACCGCAAAGGCGTGACGCGGCTCTGCTACTGCGGCAGCGTGCTGCATACGCGGCCGGCCGGCCCCGCGGCGACGCGCGAGCCGATCCAGATCGGCGCCGAGATGTACGGCGAACCGGGCGTCGAGGGCGACGCCGAGGTTCAGCGGCTCCTGTGCGAGGCCCTGATCGCGGCCGGCGCGAAGGGCGTGCGCCTGGACATCGGGCACGTCGCGGTGTTCCGCTCGATCGTGCAAGCGGCAAGGGTGAACGGCGAGCGCGAGGCGGATCTTTTTGAGGCCTTGCAGAAAAAAGACATTCCCGCGCTCCGCACGCTTACGCGGAAACTCGATTCGAAAACCAGGGAAGCGTTGGTGATGCTTCCCGAGCTGTACGGTGACAAGGCAATACTCGAGCGAGCGGAACAGGCCCTGCCGCCGATTCCTGCCCTCAGAAAAGCGCTCGTCACGCTGCGCGCGCTGGCGAAGGCGTGCCCGGTGCCGGCGAGCTTCGACCTCGCCGAGCTGCGCGGCTACCACTACCATTCCGGCGTGGTATTCGATGCTTATTGTGAGGGCGTGACCGGTCCCGTCGCGCGCGGCGGCCGCTACGATGAGGTCGGCAAGGCGTTCGGGCGCGCGCGGCCCGCGACCGGCTTCTCCATCGACCTGAGAAGCCTTTCTTCCGTAAAACCGAAGGCGAAACGCAAGTGACGGCACGCAACGTCGTAGTGATCGGCACCCAGTGGGGCGACGAGGGCAAGGGCAAGATCGTCGACTGGCTTACCGACCGCGCGCAGGGTGTGGTGCGCTTCCAGGGCGGCCACAACGCCGGCCATACGCTCGTCATCGCCGGCAAGAAGACCGTGCTGCACCTGATTCCCTCGGGGATCCTGCGCAACAGCGTCCAGTGCTACATCGGCAACGGCGTGGTGCTATCGCCGCAGGCGCTGGTGCAGGAGATGGACGAGCTGGAAGCGGCGGGCGTCGAGGTCGCGGCGCGGATGCGCATCTCCGAGGCCTGCCCGCTGATCCTGCCCTACCACGGCGCCATCGACCAGGCGCGCGAGGCGGCGAAGGGCGAGCAGAAGATCGGCACCACCGGCCGCGGCATCGGTCCCGCCTACGAGGACAAGGTGGCGCGCCGCGCCATCCGGCTGCAGGATCTCTTCAAGCCGGTGCGCTTCGCGCAGAAGCTCGCGGAGCTGCTCGAGTACCACAATTTCCTGCTGGAGAAGTTCTACAAGCAGCCGAAGGTCGATTTTCAGAAGACGCTCGACGAGACGCTCGCGCTCGCGCCGCGCATCGCACCGCTCGTCGCCGACGTGCCGCGCGCGCTGTACGATGCCAACCGCGCCGGCAAGAATCTGCTGTTCGAGGGCGCGCAGGGCTCGCTGCTCGATATCGACCACGGCACCTATCCGTACGTCACGTCCTCCAATTGCGTTTCGGGCGCCGCCGCGGCGGGCGCCGGCATCGGCCCGATGCACCTGCACTACGTGCTCGGCATCACCAAGGCCTACAGCACCCGCGTCGGCGGCGGGCCGTTCCCGACCGAGCTCTCCGATGTGGTCGGCGAGCGGCTGCGGCAGCGCGGCCAGGAGTTCGGCGCCACCACCGGGCGGCCACGCCGCACGGGCTGGTTCGACGCCGCGGCGCTGAAACGCTCGATCCAGCTGAACGGCGTCTCGGGGCTGTGCATCACCAAGCTCGACGTGCTCGACGGCGCCGAAGTGCTGAAGATCTGCGTCGGCTACGAGCTCGACGGCCGCCTGAGCGACATCCTGCCGGTGGGCGCGGAAGAGCTGGAGCGCTGCGTGCCGGTGTACGACGAGCTCGCCGGCTGGCAGGAAAGCACCCTCGGCGTGAAGACCTACGAGGGATTGCCGAAAGCCGCGCGCAAGTACCTCAGGAGAATCGAGGAGCTGTGCGCGGTGCCGGCGGACATCATTTCGACGGGGCCGGATCGCGATGAGACCATCGTGATGCGGCACCCTTTCGAGGCATGAGGAAAACTGGTGCCGAGGAAGGGACTCGAACCCCCACAATCTTGCGATCGCTAGCACCTGAAGCTAGTGCGTCTACCAATTCCGCCACCTCGGCCGCGGGAGCGGGATTTTAGTGGCTAAGCGCTCCAAGTTCAAGGTTGGGCCAGCCGATCCGCGGCGCGAGATCCTGCACGCGCTCGAGCTCGCCGACGCGCCGCTCACGCCGCAGGAGCTGGCGCAGCGCCTGCGCCTGCCGAAGAGCGAGAAGCGCCGCTTCCAGTCGCTGCTCGCCGAGCTCGAGCGCGCAGGCTCGGTGATGCAGAACCGCGCCGGCGCGCTGCTCATCGCGAAGCGCATCGCGGTGGTTCCCGGCCGCGTCGAGGGGCATCCCGACGGCCACGGCTTCTTCGTCCCCGACGACCGCGGGCCGCACGTGCTGCTGCCGGCGGCGGAAATGCGCCAGGTGATGCACGGCGACCGCGCCGCCGTGCGCGTGACCGGGCGCGATCACCGCGGCCGGCCGACCGGGACGATCGTGGAGGTGCTCGAGCGCGGCAAGCGGCGCGTGGTCGGCCGCCTGCATGCCGAGCACGGCGTCACCTTCCTCGTGCCGGAGGACCGCCGCATCGCGCACGACATCCTGGTGCCGCCGGCCGAGGCGGGGCGCGCGAAGCCGGGACAGGTGGTCACCGTCGACCTGATCGCGCAGCCGAGCAAGCAGGCGCAGCCGATCGGCCGCGTCGCCGAGGTTCTCGGCCACTACGCCGACCCCGGCATGGAAATCGAGATCGCGGTGCGCAAGTTCGACCTGCCGCACGAGTTCTCGAAGAAAGCGCTGGCACTTTCGAAATCCATCCCGGAAGAAGTGCGGGAAGAAGACAAGCAGGGCCGGCGCGACCTGCGCGAGCTGCATTTCGTCACCATCGACGGCGAGACGGCGAAGGATTTCGACGACGCGGTGGTGGCGAAGCGCGAAGGCAAAGGATTCCGCCTGTGGGTGGCCATCGCCGACGTCAGCCACTACGTGCGCCACGGCGACGCGCTCGACACCGATGCGCGCGAGCGTGGCACTTCGGTGTATTTCCCGCGCCGCGTGATCCCGATGCTGCCCGAGAAGCTGTCCAACGGCCTCTGCTCGCTCAACCCGAACGTCGACCGGCTGGCGATGGTGTGCGAAATGAAGATCAGCCAGGACGGGCAGATCGAGGGCTACGAGTTCTACCCGGCCGTGTTCCGCTCGCATGCCAGGATGACGTATACCGAGGTCTGGCAGAAAATTTCCTCCGGCAAGCCGGCCGAGCACCTCGCGCAGCTGTATGCCGTATTCAAGGTGCTGCTCGAGCAGCGCACGCGCCGCGGCGCCATCGATTTCGAGACCGTCGAGACGCGCATGCTGTTCGATGCGCGCGGCAAGATCGAGAAGATCGTGCGCGAGCCGCGTAACGACGCGCACCGCGTGATCGAGGAATGCATGCTGGCGGCCAACGTCTGCGCCGGCAATTTCCTCGCCGAGCACGGCCACCCGGTGCTGTACCGGGTGCACGACGTGCCGGCGGCGGAGAAGGTCACCGCGCTGCGCGAGTTCCTCGCCGAGCTGGGGATGCAGCTTCCCGGCGGCGAGATTCCGCGCCCCAAGGACTACGCGCAGCTCCTGGAGCGCATCCGCAAGCGCCCGGACTTCGCCCTGTTGCAGACCATCCTGCTGCGCTCGCTCAAGCAGGCGGTGTACAGCCCGAGCAACGTCGGGCACTTCGGCCTGGCGTTCGAGGCCTACGTGCATTTCACCTCGCCGATCCGGCGCTACCCGGATCTGCTGGTGCACCGGGCGATCAAGGCGGTCCTGCAGAGAAAACAGTATGCCGGGGTCGACTGGGAAGCGCTGGGCCTGCACTGCTCGGAGACCGAGCGGCGCGCCGACGATGCCAGCCGCGACGTGGAGAACTGGCTCAAGTGCTACTACATGCGCGACCATGTCGGCAAAACATTCTCCGGCACCATCACCGGCGTGACGCCGTTCGGCGCCTTCGTCACCCTCGACGATTACTTCGTCGACGGCCTGGTGCACATCTCCGAGCTCGGCCGCGACTACTTCCAGTTCGACGCCGCGCGACACATGCTGATGGGCGAGCGTACCAAGAAGCGCTGGCGTCTCGCCGATCGCATGACGGTGAAGCTCGTGCGGGTGGACCTGGAGTCTCGCAAGATTGATCTGGTGCCGGCATGAGGGAACCGCGAGTGGTATTCGGCTTCCACGCTGTGCTCGCGCGCCTGCGCGCCGATCCAAAGTCGGTGATCGAGATCTTCCTCGACGAAGCGCGCAACGACGCGCGCGGCAAGGACCTCGCCGCCGCCGCCGAGCGCGCCGGCGTGCGCCTGATGCGCGTGCCCACCAAGCGGCTCGACGGCTTTTATGGCGGGGCCAGGCACCAAGGCGTGGTCGCGCGCATCGAGGTCAAGAACCTGTCGCATAGCCTCGACGAGATCCTCGAGCCGATCGACAAGGCGCTGCTCCTGGTGCTCGACGGAGTTACCGATCCACACAACCTCGGTGCCTGCCTGCGCGTGGCCAACGCCGCCGGCGCGCACGCGGTGGTGGCGCCCAAGGACCGCGCCGCCGGCGTCTCGGCAGTGGTGTCCAAAGTGGCGAGCGGCGCCGCGGAATCGACGCCCTATCTGATGGTGACCAATCTGGCGCGCACGCTGGCGGAAATCAAGGAGCGCAACATCTGGGTGGTCGGCGCCGACGAGCGGGCCGAAAAGACGCTCTACGAGACCGACCTGCCGGAGTCGATCGCCTGGGTGCTCGGCGCCGAAGGCGAGGGCATGCGCCGCCTGACGCGTGAAAGCTGCGACGTCTTGGTGCGGATCCCGATGCTCGGCGAGGTCGAGAGCCTCAATGTTTCCGTGTCCGCAGGCGTATGCTTGTTCGAATCGGTGCGCAGGCGCCAGGGAGCGCATGGAAGTCCTGATCGTCGACGATGAGCCGCTGATGCACGAGATCCTCGCCGCCGTGGTGCGGAAGGCTTTCGGCGAGGCGAATGTGGTGGCGGCGGGCGACCTGGAGACGGCGTTCCAGCGCCTCGCGCACCACGGCGTGCCCGACCTCGCACTGCTCGACCTCGGCCTGCCCGGACAGCGCGGCCTCGAGTCGCTGAAGCGCTTCCGCTGGAAGTTTCCGCGCGTTCCGGTGGTGGTCGTGTCGGTCAACGAGGACCCCAAGGCCATCAAGCTCGCGCTCAGCACCGGCGCGCGCGGCTACATTCCCAAGACGCTAAGCCCCGACGCGATGATCTCGGCCCTCAAGACCATCGCCGCCGGCGAAAGCTACGTTCCTCCTCAGGCCGAAGGGAACGCCTGAACGGCCGCGGCAGTCCCAAGGCCATGGAATACACGCCGCCGGACCTTACCCAGATCGAGAGCAACCCCCAAGCCCTGGATTACTGGGCGCGAACCCTTGAAACGGAGCCGGAGAGGCTCCGTCGGGCCGTCCGCAAGGTGGGCCCCCTGGTCGAAGACGTGAAGCACGAGCTGGGCTCGTACGGCCCCGGCTAGAAAAATATCTGTATAATCCGCGCCTTCCTTGCTCCACCGCATACGCATGGCGGGGGGCTTATCCATAAGGAAAGGAGCCAACCAGCCATGCGGCATTACGAGATCGTTTTCATCGTCCATCCCGACCAGAGCGAGCAGGTGCCGCAGATGGTCGAGCGCTACAAGGGCGTCGTCGCCGCGCGCAACGGCACGGTTCACCGCCTCGAAGACTGGGGCCGCCGGCAGCTCACCTACCCGATCGCCAAGGTTCACAAGGCGCACTACGTGCTCATGAACATCGAGTGCGACAACGAGACGCTCACCGAGCTCGAGCATTCGTTCAAGTTCAGCGACGCCGTGCTGCGCCACCTGATCGTCAAGATGACCAAGCCGGTGACGACCCCCTCTCCGATGATGAAGGAGGAGAAGTCGAAGTCGATGATGGAGCGCGGCGGCGAAGTCCGCCCGGCCGAGTCTCCGACGGCGGCTCCGGCTCCGACACCGCCCGCCTGAACAAGGTCGAGCTCGAGGGGAACCTGATCGAGCTCGGCGCGCTGCGCCACACCCCCGCGGGGATCGCCGCCGTCGAATTCAAGATCCGGCACGAGTCGGAGCAGGAAGAGGCGGGAGCGAAGCGGAAGGTGGAGGCGGAAATCGGCGCAATAGCCTTCGCGGCGCAAGCCCGGCTCCTCGCCGGGTCGCAGCTCGGAGCGAAGGCCAGGTTCAAGGGATTCCTGGGCGCGAAGAGCAAGCGCTCGAAGAAACTGGTGCTGCACGTAACGGAAATTGAATTCAGCGAAGGAGCATGAATATGCCTTCACGGCGCAAGATGGCGGGCAAGGGCAAAGGGAAGTTCGGCAAGGACAAGAAGGACAAAGGGCAGCGGGCGCTATTCCGCCGCCGCAAGTTCTGCCGCTTCACGGCCGACAAGGTCGAGTGGATCGACTACAAGGACGTCGAGGTCCTCAAGGACTTCGTCAACGAGACCGGCAAGATCATCCCGGCGCGCATCACCGGGACCGCCGCCGGCTACCAGCGGCAGCTGTCCGACGCGATCAAGCGCGCGCGCTTCCTCGCGCTGCTGCCGTACACCGACCTGCACTGAGAGGATCCGTCATGCAAGTCATCCTGATGGAGAAGGTCGCCAACCTCGGCAATCTCGGCGACGTGGTGAAGGTGAAGGACGGCTACGCCCGCAACTTCCTCATCCCGCACGGCAAGGCGAAGCGCGCGACGCAGGACAACCTGAAGGCGTTCGAGTCGCGCCGCGCCGAGCTGGAGAAGGCGCAGAACGAGCAGCTGGCCAAGGCGCAGGAGCGCGGCTCGAAGCTCGACGGGCTGACCATTCAGATCACGCAGAAGGCCGGCCCCGACGGCCGCCTGTTCGGCTCGGTCACCAACTACGACATCGTCGAAAATCTGAACAAGCAGGGCCTCGAGGTCGAGCGCGCGATGATCCGCATGCCGCAGGGCCCGCTCAAGCAGGTCGGCGAGTTCCCGATCCAGATCGCGCTGCACACCGACGTGACGGCCACGATCAAGGTGGCGGTGCTCGGCGAGCAGTAGTCGCACGCTTCGCAGCTTCAAAAAAGGGCTCTTCGGGGCCCTTTTTATTTTCGGCGGTCAAGAAATTTAGTTTTCACTTTTCCACCGCCATCCACATTGCATCCACAAGTTGGACACAGCCTATCCACAGGCGGACAATCCTCCGGTGCGATTGATTTCGCTGCGATTTTCCCCGCCATCGATCTCGCCTGTGGATGAAAAAATCCGCCGTGGCGGAAGCGGGTTCACGTTTCGCCTGTCGATCTGGAACGCGCCGGCCGGTCCGTATGATCGCTCGCTGGCGTGAACACCCCATAAATACAAAAGGCTGAAAGCGAATGGCCCTGCCGCAGCCCGCAGCGAGGAACGAAGACCCACAGCTCCTATCTCTCAAGGTGCCGCCGCATTCGGTGGAGGCCGAGCAGTCGCTGCTCGGCGCGCTGCTACTCGACAACCAGGCCTTCGACCGCGTCGCCGACCTGGTCACCGGGCAGGACTTCTACCGCGACGACCATCGTCGCATCTGGCGCCATATCGCGAAGCTGATGGAGGCCAACCGCCCGGCCGACGTCATCACCGTCAACGAGTCGATCGAGGCGAGCGAGGACAAGGACAAGACCGGCGGCGCGGCCTACCTCGGCGCGCTGGCGCAGAACACGCCAAGCGCGCTCAACATCCGCCGCTACGCCGAGCTGGTGCGCGAGCGCTCGGTGCAGCGGCGCCTCGCGCAAGTAGCTACCGGCATCGCCGAGGACGCGCTCAATCCGGCCGGCCGCGAGGTCGGCCAGCTGCTCGACGAGGCGGAGTCGAAGATCTTCCAGATCGCCGAGTCGGGCGCGCGGCGCGACCAGGGCCTGCTCGAGATCAAGCCGGTGCTCGCCAAGGTGTTCGAGAAGATCGATCACCTCTACCACCGCGACAACCCCTCGGACGTCACCGGCGTGCCGACCGGCTACACCGACATCGACAAGATGACCTCCGGCCTGCAGCCCGGCGATCTGGTCGTCGTCGCCGGCCGGCCGAGCATGGGCAAGACCGCGCTCGCGCTCAACATCGCGGAGCACGTCGCCGTCGACAACGGCCTGCCGGTCGCCGTCTTCAGCATGGAGATGTCGAGCACGCAGCTCGCGATGCGCATGCTCGGCTCGATCGCGCGCGTCGACCAGCACAAGATGCGCACCGGGCGGCTCTCCGACAAGGAGTGGGGCGACCTCTCCGAGGCAATGGCGAAGCTGCACGAGACGCCGATCTACATCGACGAGTCGGGCGCGCTCACGGCGCTCGAGGTGAGGGCGAGGGCGAGGCGGCTGAAGCGCCAGTACTCGAAGCTCGGCCTGATCGTGATCGACTACCTGCAGCTGATGGCGGCCTCGACGCAGGGTGAGAACCGCGCTACCGAGATCTCCGAGATCTCGCGCTCGCTGAAAGCCATGGCGAAGGAGCTGGAGGTACCTGTCGTCGCCCTTTCACAGCTCAACCGCGCGGTCGACCAGCGGCCCGACCGGCGGCCGGTGATGTCGGACCTGCGCGAGTCGGGCGCCATCGAGCAGGACGCCGACGTGATCATGTTCATCTACCGCGAGGTGGTCTACAAGCCCGATCTGCCGGAGGAACAGCGCGCGATCGCCGAGGTGATCATCGGCAAGCAGAGGAACGGGCCGATCGGCACCGTGAAGCTCACCTTCCTCGGCCAGCACACGCGGTTTGAGAACTATCAGTCTTCGTACTAAGCTCCCTGCACTGCACTAGGGAGGGGGAGCGCCATGGCCGAGCCGATGATTCCGCAGCGCGGGCCGTACGCAGTCGAGCTGGCGCCGGGCGACTATTGGTGGTGCGCCTGCGGCCAGTCGAAGCGACAGCCGTTCTGCGACGGCTCGCACAAGGTCGCGGGCGAGTTCAGCCCCGTCAAGTTCAGCGTCGCCGAGGCGCAGAAGGTCTGGCTGTGCGGCTGCAAGCAGACCGGCAGCAAGCCCTTTTGCGACGGATCACACAAGAAGCTCTCTACCTAGCTACTTCTTCGCGGCGCTCCACTTGCCTTCCGCGCCCTTGTCGTCGCGGAAGTTGCCTTCCATCTTCGCGCCGATGACGCGGCCGGCGAAGTCGCGGCGCACGCCCGCGGCATCGACGTAGGCGAAGTAGATCTCGCTGCCGCGCAGCCGCGCCTCGCGCAGGCCGGCCTGCACCACGCCGAGCTTCACCGTGCCGCTGATCTTCTGGAACGTCTGGTCGAGCGTGATCTCGGCCTTCTGTCCGGCCGCGTCGAGCTGCCAGCCGCCCATCACGCTCGCCGGAACCACCCAGAAGTAGGCGCGCCGCCCGTCGACGGAGGACACCTCGTCGGGCTCCCAGTCCTCCATGGTGAAGGAGTGCGACACCACCCGCGTGCCCGGCCGCATCGCGAGGATCGTCGGCCGCAACTTCATGTTGAGCGAGGGCAGCAGGTAGAGCGTGACCACGGTGGCCGAGCTGAAGTCGGTGGCGAAGATGTCGCCCTGCCGGATGGTAGCCTTGCCGGGGCCGACGCCCGCCACGCCGGCGGCGGTGGCGTTGGCGTTGGCGTATTTCGCCATCTCGGGGTTGTACTCGATGCCGGTGGCGCGGGCGCCGAACTTCTTCGCCGCGGCGATGGCGATCTTGCCGTCGCCCGCGCCGAGGTCGAAGTGGATGTCGTTCGGCCCAACCTGCGCCATGGTGAGCATGCGGTCGACCACTTCGTCGGGCGTCGGCACCCAGATCACGTCCTTGCCGGCCTGGCCGACCTGCGGTTCGTACTTGGATTGCGCGGCGGCGCCGAGCGCGACGAGAAGGGCTGCGAGAAAGGCGAAGCTGCGCACGGGGAATCTCATTGGGATTTTTCTTCCGGAAAAGTGAGCCGGCCGAATGTAGCAGAAAGGAACTGCAGGCTGGTGAAACACCAGCCTGCCTGACTTATTCCTTGCTACAGCGCTTCGGCGGCGTGGTCGGCGAGGCGCGAGCGCTCGCCGCGCGCGAGCGTGACGTGGCCCGCGTGCGGCCAGCCCTTCATGCGGTCGACGACGTAAGTAAGGCCCGAGCTGCCCTCGGTGAGATAGGGAGTGTCGATCTGCGCGATGTTGCCCAGGCAAACCACCTTGGTGCCTGGCCCGGCGCGCGTCACCAGCGTCTTCATCTGCTTCGGCGTCAGGTTCTGCGCCTCGTCGATGATCAGCCACTTGTTCATGAAGGTGCGGCCGCGCATGAAGTTGAGCGACTTGACCTTGATGCGCGTGCGAATCAGGTCGCGCGTCGCTGCCCTGCCCCACTCGCCACCGTAACCGCCGCCATCGTCTGCCCCGCCATTGAGCACGTCGAGGTTGTCTTCGAGTGCGCCCATCCACGGCGCCATCTT
>DASXKY010000138.1:0-4887 GCA_036496555.1 Burkholderiales bacterium
TTCGCTGTTCGCGCTGCACGAGGCGCTCCTGCTGATCCGCGAGGAAGGGCTGGAGAACGCGTGGGCGCGCGCCACGCGCCACCACCTCGCGCTGAAAGCGGGCCTGGAGGCGATGGGCATGAAGATGCTGGTGGCCGAGAAATACCAGCTGCCGCAGATGAACGCCGTGCGCTGCCCGGAGGGCGTGAACGAAGCCGAGGTGCGCAAGCGCCTGCTGAACGAGTTCAGCATCGAGATCGGCGCCGGCCTCGGGCCGCTCGCCGGCAAGATCTGGCGCATCGGCCTGATGGGCTACAGCTGCCGGCCGGACAACGTGATGCTGTGCCTGTCCGCGCTGGGGTCTGTACTTTCGGACATGGGCCTGCCCGTGCACGTCGGCGACGCGGAAGCCGCGGCGCACGGCGCGTACGCGCAGATGCACGTGAAGGACGCGCAGCGTAAGAAGAGGGCCGCTTAAGGGCTCTGCACGGCGCGCCGGCCTAGGCCAGCACGGGCACGGCCTGGTCTTGCCCGCCGCGCAGCAGGCGCACGAACTCCGCCGCAGGCAGCGGCTTGCTGTACAGGAAGCCCTGATACTGGTCGCTGCCGAACTTCTGCAGAAAGCCGAGCTGCGCATGGTGCTCGACGCCTTCGGCGACCACCTGCAACTCCAGGCTGTGAGCGAGGGCGATGATCGCCTGCACGATCAGTGCGTCGTTGTGATCGCTCGACAGGTCGCGGATGAACGAGGCGTCGATCTTCAGCGTGTTGAGCGGAAAGCGCTTGAGGTAGCTGAGGCTCGAATATCCGGTGCCGAAATCGTCCACCGCGAGATGGATGCCCATCCGGCTCAGCTTGTCCAGAGTGGCGAGGGCGACGGGGGCGTTCTGCATGACGACGCTCTCGGTGATCTCGATCTCCAGGTGCTCGGCGGCGAGGCCCGTTTCGCGCAGCACCGCGGCGACGCCGTCCGCGAGATCCTCGTTGCGCAGCTCTGCGGCCGAGATGTTCACCGCGGTGCGCATCGGCGCCAGCCCGTCATCCTGCCACGCGCGGTTCTGCCGGCAGGCCTCGCGCAGCACCCAGCGCCCCAGCGGGATGATCAGGCCGGTCTCCTCGGCGAGCGGGATGAAATCGCCCGGCGCGACGAGGCCGCGCTGCGGATGGCGCCAGCGCACCAGCGCCTCGGCGCCGGTGGTGGCGCCGCTGCGCACGTCGATCTTCGGCTGGTAGTGCAGCTCGAGCTCGCGCCGCTCGATCGCCTTGCGCAGGTCGTTTTCCATGGCGAGGCGGTCCGGAAAGAAGGTGCTCATGTCCGGCCGGAACAGCTGGAAGCTGTTGCGCCCGGATTTCTTGACGTGGTACATCGCGGCGTCGGCGTTGCTGATCAGCGTCTGCGCGCTCGAGCCGTGGTCCGGGAAGATGGTCGCGCCAACGCTCGCCGTCACGCGCAGGTCGTTGCCCTGCGCCTGCAGCGGCGCATCGAGCAGCTCGACGATCTTGCGCGCGACCACAGTGACGTCGGCCTCGTCCTGCACGCTGCGCAGCAGGACCACGAACTCGTCGCCGCCCAGCCGCGATACCGTGTCTTCGGCGCGGATCGCCGTGCGCAGGCGCTCGGCGACCGCGCGCAGCAGCTCGTCGCCGACGAAGTGGCCGAGGGAATCGTTGACGGCCTTGAAGCGGTCGAGGTCGACGAACAGCACCGCGCAGCGTGCGCCCGAGCGCGCGCAGGCACCGATCGCCTGGCCGATGCGGTCCTCGAGCAGCAGCCTGTTCGGCAGCTGGGTGAGGGCGTCGTGCAGCACCATGTGCTTGAGCTCGGCGTTGACCTTCTGCAGCGAGCGCGCCATGCGCGCCGTGCGGCTCGCGAGCCGCGCATCGAAGAGCGACAGCACACGGGTGGTCGAAAGGATGAGAAAGGTGACCAGGGCGATTACCCCCGCCATCCAGGAGTTGTCGACCCCCGGCCCGGTCAGGCAGATCGTGTCTGGCGCGAAGCGCGCCGCGGCCATGCCGGTGTAATGCATGCCGGTGATGGCGATTCCCATCACCAGCGCCGCCGCGTACTTGGCGTAGATCATCCACACCGAGTCGCCGCGCAGCGAGAACGCGATGGCGAGGGCAGTGAGCGACGCGATGATGGCGATGACGATCGAGAGCGAGAACAGCAGCGGGTCGTACTGGATCGGAGGCGAGGTCTCCATCGCCGCCATGCCGGTGTAGTGCATCGAGGCGATGCCGATGCCCATCAGCACGCCGCCGACGAGCAGGTTCTTCGCCGCTACCGTATCGCGGCTGACGATGTACAGCGCGAAGCCCGAGACGACGATCGCGATCAGCATCGACAGCATGGTGACCGGCACGTCGTAGCCCATCGGCACCGGCAGGCTGAAGGCGAGCATGCCGATGAAGTGCATCGACCAGATGCCGGTGCCCATCGAGAACGCGCCGCCGACCAGCCACAGACGGGCGGCGCGCCCCTTCGACACGGTGAGGCGCGTGGCGAGATCGAGTGCGGTGTACGAGGCGAGCGTCGCCACGAGCAGCGACACCACTACCAGCCAGTAGCTATAGGTACCGCTCAAAGGCCCTCCCTGGGCGAAGCCTGCATCGTAGTGGGAGCCGGCCGGTGGCGTCCCGCGCGCACGGCGGACGTTTCGCGCTCGACGGTTAAACTTTGTCTGGAATGGATACTCTGACACACGCGCTCTCGGGCGCGCTGCTCGCACGGGCGACGCAGCCGAGGGACGCGGCGCCGCGCTCGCTCGCGCGGCGCATCGCCGCCGGCTTCTTCGCCTGCGCGGCGCCGGATCTCGACATTGTCTGCGCGTTCTTCGGGCCGGCGAGCTACCTTGAGAACCATCGCGCCGCGACGCATTCGATCCTGTTGCTGCCGTTCTGGGCGGCGATCGTGGCGTGGATCCTCGCCAAGATCCTGCGCCAGCCGGGCGGCTGGCGGGCGCTCTACGCCGTTTGCGCGATGAGCATCGGCCTGCACATCGCCTTCGACCTCATCACCGGCTACGGCACGATGCTGTTATGGCCGCTCAGCGATTGGCGCCCGGGACTCGGCGTCACCTTCGTCATCGATTTGTGGTTCAGCGGCATCATCATCGCCGGCTTGGTCGGTTCTCTCGTTCTCAGGAAGCAGAGGATTCCCGCCGTGGCGTCGTTCACCGTCCTGCTCGCCTACCTCGGCTTCCAGGGCGTGCTGAAGGAGAAGGCGCTCGGCGTCGGCGAGGCGTACGCCCGCGAGCACGGCCTGCCCGCCGCCGGCGTGCGGGCCTTTCCGCGGCCGGCCTCGCCGTTCAACTGGAGCGTGTTCATCAGCGACGATGAAGCTCATCGCTTCGCGCACATCAACTTGATCCGGACGGAGCCGAGGCCCTACCAGCCGGGCGATGGCTTCTTTGCGCGCATCGACTCGCCGTATCTTCCGGTTGCCCAGGCGGTCTGGGTCACGCGCAAGCGCTTCGGCGAGGCGCAGCAGGATCGGGTGCGCGAAGCCTGGGATGCCGAGCCGCTCGCTTTTTTCCGCTGGTTCGCCGAGCTGCCTGCGCTCGAGGCGACCGACGCCAGGGCAGGCTGCGTCTGGTTCACCGATCTGCGTTTCCTCACGCCGGGACGCGGCGACCGCGCCTTCGTCTTCGGTGTCTGCCGCGAGCAGCCCGGCGCGCCCTGGCGGGCCTACGAGCGCGTGGGCGAGAGCGGCCGGATCGCCGTGCGCTAGCGCTTGAGCTGGGAACGCCAGCGGTCGGCGAGCTGGGGCTGGCCCGACCAGGCGTCCAGCGTTGGTTGCATCTTCTCGCTGAGCGCATCAAGCCGCGCGGCTGGCGCCGGGTGGGTCTTGAACATCAGCGCGAGCCCGGAGTCCTGCGGATTCATCGCCTGCAGCGTCTGCAGCACCGAAGGCAGGCCATAGGCGTCATAACCGGCGCGCGCGGCGATCACCACGCCGACGCGGTCGGCCTCGAACTCGTCGTCCTTGTCGAGGCCGCGCGAATACATCTCCTTGCCGAACGAGACCAGCTTGTCGTTGGCGGCTGCGTTCCTGTTCTGCACCGCCATCTGCAGCGCGTCGCCGGCGAGCGCTGTCCTGGCGCCCTTCTGGATCGCCTTGAGGTGGTGCTTCTTCACCACGTGGCCGATCTCGTGGCCGAGCACGCCGGCGAGCTCCGCTTCGCTTTTCATCTTTTCCAGCAGGCCGCGGGTGATGAAGACGGTGCCGCCCGGCACGGCGAAGGCGTTGATCTGCGGCGCATCGAGCACGCCGAACTGCCACGGCAGCCCGGGGCGATCGGTCTGCGCGGCGAGCCAGCGGCCGACGTTGTTGACGTAGCGCTGCATCGCCGCGTCGTTCACCAGCGGCGCCGCGCCGAGCAGCGTCGCGGCGAGGTCGCGGCCGATCGCGATCTCCTCCGGCTCGCCGATCTCCCGGGTCGCTTTGCCGACATTCTTGACCGACTCGATGGCATGGTTGAGGTCGAGGTTCGGCAGCCGGAACTGCGCGTGCGCAGCGGGCAGCGCGGCGATCATCGTCAGCGCGGCGAAGAGGCGCCTCACTTCACTTCCTCCACCGGGTGGGCGCCGAGCTTGCCCTTCGCCGCGAAGCCGGCGGCTGCCTCGGGCGTCGCCGCGAACTGCGACATCTTCTCGAGCTCGGCCTTGTTCGGCTGCGCGTTGGCGAGCATCGCCTCGTCCAGGCCGCGCACGCCGGTGGTCACCTGGGTGCCGCTTGAGCCGGTGCGCGCGGCGTTGAAGAGTTGCGCGACGCCGCTATCCCCCTGCTTGGCGTTCGCCGGAGCGCCAAAGCGCAGGGCAAGCATCCGCACCCAGCCCTCGCCGCTCGCGCTCTTCACCCGCGTCCAGCCGCCCTTGCGCTCGAGCGCTTCGAGCGCTGCGTTC
>DASXKY010000139.1:0-14718 GCA_036496555.1 Burkholderiales bacterium
GCTGGGAGCCGGAGTTCTTCGATGCGCTCGAGAACGGCTTCATCCCCGGCGGACGCGTCAACTCCGCCGCGGGCACCCGCCTCCAGGCCACACTCATCAACTGCTTCGTGCAGCCGGTCGGCGACTCGATCTCGGAGACCGTCGACGGCCGGCCCGGCATCTACACCGCGCTCCTCGAGGCGGCGGAGACCATGCGCCGCGGCGGCGGCGTCGGCTACGACTTCTCCGCCATCCGGCCGAAAGGCGCCGAGGTGCGCGGCACGCGCTCGCACGCGAGCGGCCCGCTCTCCTACATGCGCGTCTTCGACCGCTCGTGCGAGACGGTCGAGTCGGCTGGCTCGCGCCGCGGCGCGCAGATGGCGGTGCTGCGCTGCGACCACCCGGACATCGAGGCCTTCGTCCACGCCAAGGACCAGGGCGACCTCAGCAACTTCAACATTTCGGTCGGCGTCACCGACGGGTTCATGCAGGCGGTGGAGCGCGACCTGCCCTTCGACCTGGTCCACCGCGGCAAGGTGTACCGCACCGTGCGCGCGCGCGATCTGTGGGAGCAGATCATGCGCTCGACCTACGACCACGCAGAGCCGGGCGTGCTGTTCCTCGACCGCATCAACCGCGACAACAACCTGCAGTACTGCGAGACCATCGAGGCGACCAACCCCTGCGCCGAGCAGCCGCTGCCGCCCTACGGTTGCTGCTGTTTGGGGTCGATTGATTTGACCCGGTTTGTTTCTTCGCCTTTCTCTCCGCGGGCGGATTTTGATTTTGAAAGATTCGGCAGGGTCGTCGAGGCCGCCATCCGCATGCTCGACAACGTGCTCGAGGTAACCGCCTGGCCGCTCGAGGCGCAGCGCAAGGAGGCGATGGCGAAGCGCCGCGTCGGCCTCGGCTTCACCGGGCTGGGTGATGCGCTGATCATGCTGCGCCTCAAGTACGACACCGAGGCAGCGCGCGCCATGGCGGCGCGCATCTCCGAGGGCATGCGCGACCGCGCCTACCTCGCCTCCGCCGCGCTCGCCGAGGAGAAAGGCGCCTTCCCTCTCTTCAACGCCGACCTCTATCTGTCCGGGACAAGCTTTGCCACGCGGCTGCCTGAAAACGTAAAAGGCGAAATAAAACAAAGAGGCCTGAGGAACTCGCATCTGCTGTCGATCGCGCCCACCGGCACCATCAGCCTCGCCTTCGCCGACAACGCGTCGAACGGCATCGAGCCGCCTTTCTCCTGGACCTACACGCGCAAGAAGCGCATGCCCGACGGCAGCCTGCAGGAATTCCCGGTCGAGGACCACGCCTGGCGCCGGTACCGCGCAGGCGGCGGCGACATCGACGCGCTGCCGCCCTACTTCGTCACCGCGCTGGAGATCAGCGCCGCCGCGCACGAGCAGATGGTCGCCGCGGTCGCGCCGTTCATCGACACCAGCATCTCGAAGACGGTGAACGTGCCGGAGGACTATCCCTATGCGGAGTTCCAGGACCTGTACTTCAACGCCTGGAAGTCGGGGCTGAAGGGACTCGCCACCTACCGGCCGAACAAGGTGCTGGGTTCCATCCTGTCCGTGAACAAGGAACCGCAGGACTTCGTGCAGGACGACGTGAACCGCCGCATCACCGTGAAGAGCATTCCCGCGCCGGTGCTCGCCAGCCTGCGCTGGCCCGGCCGGCCGGAGTTCAGCTCAGGCAACCTGTCCTGGACCTACATGGTCGAGCACCCGCGCCACCACTTCGCCGTCTTCGTCGGCGAAGCCGGGACCGGCGGGGCGCACGCCTTCGAGGTCTGGGTGAACGGCAGCGAGCAGCCGCGCGGCCTCGGCGCCGTGGCGAAGACGCTATCGATGGACATGCGCGCCAACGATCCGGGCTGGCTGCGCCTCAAGCTTGACACGCTGGCTCGCACCGCCGGCGACGACGCCTTCGACATGGCGTTTCCGCCGCACGGCGAGGTCAAGCGCATGCCGTCGGTGGTGTCCGCGCTCGCACAGCTCGTGCGCTGGCGCGTCGAGCAGCTCGGCGGCCTCGCCGGCGAGGGGCAATCCGATGCCTTCGCCAGCTCGACGCCGGTGATGGACACGATGTTCAGCCTGAAGGAGCCGAAGACCGGCACCGACGGCACCATGTCGTGGTCGGTCGACGTCCACAACCCGCGCACCGGCGACGACTTCGTGCTCGGCCTGAAGGAAATCGCCCTGCCCGACGGCACGACGCGTCCCTACTCCATGTGGCTGGCGGGCGAATACCCGCGCGCCCTCGACGGCCTGTGCAAGCTGCTATCGCTCGACATGCGCGTCATCGATCCGGCCTGGATCGGCATGAAGCTGCGGAAGCTTCTCGACTTCCCGGAGCCGCTGGGAGACTTCATGGCCTTCACCCCCGGCTCGAAGAAGCAGCAGACCTGGCCCTCGACCGTCTCGTACGTAGCACGCCTCGTGCTGCACCGCTACGCCATGCTCGGTCTGCTGAACGAGGAAGGCGTGTCGAAGCAACAGATGGGTATCCTGGAGAGACCCTCGAAGAAAGAAACTCCGGTCATGGCCGGCGCCAAGTGCCCCGAGTGCTCGAACACCACGCTCATCCGCAAGGACGGATGCGACTACTGCACCTCCTGCGGCTACGTGGGAGTCTGCGGCTAGCCCGGGCGCGCGTCCGGCGACTTGGTTCGATCCAACGCGGGCCACTGCTCGGAAAGCGCCGGTAACGGGCAGTGCTTCCCGGTGATCCGCTCGACCGCGATCGCGTAGACCGTTACCTCGTCCAGACGCGGATAGAAGCCCTTGGGACGGCCGCTGACACCAGTGCCGTATTTCGCGAGCAACGCATCGAAAAACCGCGCTTTGGCCGTGCGGTCGTCGACGATCCGGATGCGGCCGTACGCGATGGCGCTGCGATAAGCGAGGCCCGTGTCGCACTCGAAGCGGCCATAGTCGAACACCTTCACCGGTTCGTCCACTTCGTAGCACACGCGCGCGTCGCCGTCCGCATTCCTCCGCAGATGGCCGCGCGCGGCGCCCTGGTGCACGCCGATCTCGTCGCCGGAAAAGACGTGCAGCAGTGGAACCACATACGGCCAGCCGTCGGCGCCGACGCTGCCCAGGCGGCCGCTGTAGGCGGCGGTGATCAGGGCGCGCGACTCGGCCTCTTGAAGAAGGCGGTCCTGACGTCGGAGCTGCGGCGTGCTCATGCCCTGAATCATAGGCACATTTCTGGCTGGGAACGCTCTCTCTAACGGAGGACTCCATGGCCGAATCGATCAGCATCCTCGGAATTTGCGGAAGCCTGCGCAAGGCTTCCTGGAACCTCGGCGCGCTGAAAGCCGCGCAGCAGCTCTGCCCGCCCGGCGCGAGGCTCGAGATCTGCGCCCTCGAAGGGCTGCCGCACTTCAACCAGGACGAGGAGAAAGCGCCGAACGCGAAGGTGGCGGAGTTCAAGGCGAAGATCCGCGCCGCCGACGCCCTCCTCATCGCCACGCCCGAGTACAACTACGGCGTGCCGGGCGTCCTCAAGAACGCCCTCGACGTCGCCTCGCGGCCCTACGGCGACAACGCCTGGACCGGCAAGCCGGTGGCCCTGATGAGCGCGGCGATGAGCACGGGCGGCGGCGTGCGGGCCCAGTACCACCTGCGCCAATCGTTCGTGTTCCTCAACATGGACGCCGTGGTGCAGCCCGAAGTGGCGATCAGCAACACCCCGCAGCGCTTCGACGAGCAGGGCAACCTGACCGACGAGACGTCGAAGAAGCTGATCGGCCAGCTCCTGCAAAACCTGGTGCAGAAGGCGCGCCTCGCCAAGGTGCCCGTCAGGGCTGCGGCTTGAGGCGCTTCTCGACCAGCAGGAGCGCCGTCACCGTCTTCGCATCGGTGATGGCGCCCTCGCCGATCATGCGGATCGCCTCGGCGAAAGGCAGGCTGAAGGTCTCGAGGAACTCGCCCTGGTCGAGCTTCTGCGCCTGGCGCGTGAGCTTGCGGGCGATGAACAGCTCGATCGCCTCGTCGGTGTAGGCGATGGCGGTGTGGATCGCGCCGAGGCGCATCCACTCGGCGGCCGTGTAGCCCGTCTCCTCCAGCAATTCGCGCCTGGCGGTCGCGAGGTGCGACTCGCCGGGATCCACTTTGCCGGCTGGGATCTCGATGAACTCGCGGCGGTGGGGATAGCGGAACTGGCGCTCGAGCAGGATCGTGCCGTCGTCGAACAGCGGCACTATGGCTACCGCGCCCGGGTGGCGGATGTACTCGCGCCCCGATTCGGTGCCGTCGGGCAGGCGCACGCGGTCGCGGAAGACCTTGAGCAGCACGCCGTCGAAGACCTGCTCGCCCGCGATGAAATGCTCGGTGAGGTCCTTTTTCAGAGCGACTGGATCGCCGTCAGGCACAGATTGAAGAGCGGCTTGGGATACAGACCGAACAGCAGGATCGCCAGGCCGTTGACCGACAGCAGGAAGGCCATGCCCGGACTGGCGGCGATCGGCATGGCTGCCTGAGCGGCGTCGCGCGGTTCGTCAAAATACATGAGCTTCACGACGCGCAGATAGTAGAAGGCGCCGATGAGCGACAGCACCACCGCCGCCACCGCGAGCCAGACCTGCCCGGCCGCGACCGCTGACTGCAGGACCGCCAGCTTGGCGTAGAAACCGACCGTCGGCGGCAGCCCGGCGAGCGACAGCATCAGCAGCATCATGAGGAAGGCGTACCACGGCGAGCGGCGGTTGAGGCCGCGGAAGTCCTCGAGGTTGTCGGCCTCGAAGCCGGCGCGCGCGAGCAGCAGCACCATGCCGAAGGCGCCGACCGACATGACCACATAGGTGATGGCGTAGAAGAAAGCGGTGCTGTAGGCATCGACGGCGTTGCGCTCGTTGCCGCCGACCACGCCGGAAAGCAGGCCGAGCAGCAGGAAGCCCATGTTGGCGATCGCCGAGTACGCCAGCATGCGCTTGATGTTCGACTGCGCGATGGCGGTGATGTTGCCGATCGCCATCGACAGCAGCGCGAGCAGCGCGAGCATCTGCTGCCAGTCGTGCGCCAGCGGGAACATGCCGTTCACCAGCAGGCGCACCGCCATGGCGAACGCGGCCAGCTTGGAGATCGAGCCGATCACCAGGGTCACCGGCGTCGGCGCGCCGTGGTAGACGTCCGGGATCCACATGTGGAACGGCACCACGCCGAGCTTGAAGGCGATGCCGGCGACGACGAACACCAGGCCGAAGGCGAGGAAGCGCTGGTCGGAGGCGTTGCCGGCGAGCGCGCCCAGGCGCAGCGACACCTCGTTCAGCGCCAGCACGCCGGTCGCGCCGTAGATCATCGACAGGCCGTAGAGCAGCAGGCCGGAGGCGAGCGCGCCCAGCACGAAGTACTTCATCGCCGCCTCGGTGGCGAGCGGCGAGTCGCGGTCGAGCGCCACCATCGCGTACAGGCACAGCGACATCAGCTCGAGGCCGAGGTACACCGTGAGGAAGCTGTTGGCGCTGATCAGGACCATGGCGCCGAGCAGCGCGAACAGCATCAGCGTGACGAACTCGCCGCGCAGCAGCCCGCGGTCGAGCAGGTAGCGGCGCGAGTACACCAGCGCGGCCCATACGGCGCCGTAGCTGACGATCTTCAGCACGTGGCCCATCAGGTCGGCGACGAACAGGCCCTCGAAAATCACCAGGCGGGCGGCGCCCGCGCCCCACAGCACGAACCCCGTCGCGGCCAGGCAGGCGGCGAGGACCAGCTGGGCGCCGACGTAGGTGCCGGTGCGCCGCGGATCCTTCGAGCCGGCGTCGTAGATCATCAGCGCCGAGGCGCCGAGGAGCAGCACCACCTCGGGCAGCGCCGGCAGGTGGTCGATCAGCAGGCTCCAATTCATATCTTGGACCCCGCCACGTGGCGCAGGAGCTGCTCGACGGTCGAATGCATGACTTCGGTGAAGGGCAGCGGATAGACGCCCATGAACAGGACCGCGACCGCGAGCGCGCCCAGTACGAATTTTTCTTTTGAATCCAAATCTTTCAAAGCAGCTACATTCGCGTTGGCCACCGGGCCGAAGATCACGCGCTTGTACATCCACAGCGTGTACGCGGCGCCGAAGACCAGGGTCGTCGCCGCCAGGAAGGCGAGCCAGAAGCTCGCCTTCATCGCCCCCATGATCACCAGGAACTCGCCGACGAAGCCGCTGGTCGCCGGCAGGCCGCTGTTGGCCATGGCGAACAGCATCATCAGCGCGGCGAACTTCGGCATGGTGTTCACCACACCGCCGTAGTCCGCGATCATGCGCGTGTGCATGCGGTCGTAGACCACGCCGACGCAGAAGAACATCGCCGCCGAGACGAAGCCGTGCGAGATCATCTGGATCAGCGCGCCTTCAACTCCCAGCTGATTGAAAATAAAAAATCCGAGCGTGACGAAGCCCATGTGCGAGATCGACGAGTAGGCGATCAGCCGCTTCATGTCCTGCTGCACCAGGGCCACCAGGCCGATGTAGACCACCGCGATCAGCGAGGCGGCGATCATCATCCACGCCAGGTCGCGCGACGCGTCGGGCAGGATCGGCAGCGTGAAGCGGATGAAGCCGTAGGCGCCGAGCTTCAGCAGGATCGCCGCCAGCACCACCGAGCCTCCGGTCGGCGCTTCGGTGTGCGCGTCGGGCAGCCAGGTGTGCACCGGCCACATCGGCACCTTGACGGCAAAAGCGAACAGCAATCCGAAGAACAGCCACTTCTGCTCGCTCAGCGAGAGCGGCAGCTGGTGCCAGTCGAGGATCGCGAAGCTGTGCGACTGGCCGTACAGGTAGAGCAGTGCGACCAGCATCAGCAGCGAGCCGAACAGCGTGTAGAGGAAGAACTTCACCGCTGCGTAGACGCGGTTCGGGCCGCCCCACACGCCGATGATGATGAACATCGGGATCAGCGTGGCCTCGAAGAAGACATAAAAGAGGACCGCGTCGAGCGCGGCGAACACGCCGTTCAGCAGTCCGGACAGGACCAGGAAGGCGGCGTAGTACTGCCCGACCCTGCTTTCCACGACCGTCCAGCCTGCGACCACCACCAGGATGGTGATGAAGCTGTTCAGCAGGATGAACAGCACGCTGATGCCGTCGACGCCGAGGTGGTAGTTGATGCTGAAGCGCTCGATCCAGGGCACCAGCTGCTCGAACTGCATGCCGGCATTGGCCGGCTGGAACCCGGTGTAGAGCGGAATCGTGACGAGGAAGCCGAGCACCGCGCCGGCGAGCGCGATCTGGCGCTGCAGCGGCGCGCGCTCGTCGCCGCCCGCGGCGAGCACCAGCAGGCCGGCGACGATCGGGACCCAGATCGCGAGCGAGAGCAGCATCAGCTGCGCAGGAAGAAGTAGGTCAGGATCACCACGCCGAACAGCATCGACACGGCGTACTGGTTCACCAGGCCCGATTGCAGCAACCGCACCACCGAGGCGAACCAGCCGGTCAGCCGCGCCGACCCGTTCACCATCAGCCCGTCGATCAGCACCTGGTCGCCGCCTCGCCAGAAGCCCATGCCGAGCGCGCGCGCGCCGCCGGCGAAAAGCCACGCATACAGCTCGTCGAACCCATACTTGCGCTCGACCAGCGCGTAAAGGGGCCCGAATGCGATGGCGATTTTCTTCGGCAGGTCAGTTCTGACCAAGTAGAGATACCAGGCCGTGACGATGCCGGCGACAGCCAGCCAGAAGGGCCACTGCGTGAAGCCGTGCGCCATGAAGCTCCAGATGCCGTGGTACTCCTCCTCCGGCTTCTGGATGAAGCCCGTGAACACGATGCCGCCGACCAGCCAGCCGGCGCAGACCGACGGAATGGCGAGCAGCACCAGCGGCACCGTTACCACCGCGGGCGACTCGTGCGGCGGATGCGCCTTGTCGAAGCGCTCCTCGCCGTGGAAGGCCATGAAGACGAGCCGGAAGCTGTAGGCGGCGGTGACGAACACGCAGCTCAGCAGGCAGGCGTAGGCAAACAGGTGCCCCGGGGTCTCCGAGTGCTGCACCGCCTCGATGATCGCGTCCTTGGAGAAGAAGCCGGCGAAGCCGGGAATGCCGGCGCCGGAGATGGAGCCGATGAGCAGCGTCCAGTAGGTGATCGGCATGTACTTCCTCAGCCCGCCCATGCGGCGCATGTCCTGCTCGTGGTGCAGCGCGATGATCACCGAGCCGGCGGCGAGGAACAGCACCGCCTTGAAGAAGGCATGCGTCATCAGGTGGAAGATGGCCGAGGAATACGCCGAGGCACCCAGCGCCGCGGTCATGTAGCCCAGCTGCGAGAGCGTCGAGAAGGCCACCACGCGCTTGATGTCGAACTGCGTCAGCGCGACCAGGCCCATCGACAGCGCGGTCACCGCGCCGGTCACCAGCACGACCGACCTGGCCGTCTCGCTCAATTCATACAGCGGCGCCATCCGGGCGACCATGAAAATGCCGGCGGTCACCATGGTCGCGGCGTGGATCAGCGCCGAGATCGGCGTCGGGCCTTCCATCGAGTCGGGCAGCCAGACGTGCAGCGGAAACTGCGCGCTCTTGCCCATCGCGCCGATGAACAGAAGGATGCAGATCGGCGTGATTTGATCCGGATTGGCTCTCAAACCTTCAAAAGCCGCCCCGTAGTCGAGGGTGCCGCAATTGGCGAGGATCAGCGCGATGCCGAGGATGAAGCCGAAGTCGCCGACGCGGTTGACGAGGAACGCCTTCAGGTTGGCGTAGATCGCGCTCTCGCGCGTGTACCAGAAGCCGATCAGCAGGTACGAGACCAGGCCCACCGCTTCCCAGCCGAAGAACAGCTGCAGGAAGTTGTTCGCCATCACCAGCATCAGCATCGAGAAGGTGAACAGCGAGATGTAGGCGAAGAAGCGCTGGTAGCCCGGATCGTCGGCCATGTAGCCGACGGTGTAGACGTGCACCATCAGCGACACGAAGGTGACCACCACCATCATCAGGGCGGTGAGGTTGTCGACCAGGAAGCCGATCTGGAAGCTCACGCCGCCGCTGGTCGCCCAGGTGTACACCTCGCCGTTGAAGGTGTGGCCGTTCAGCACCTGGAACAGGATCACGACCGAGCAGACGAACGAGACCAGGACGCCGAGGATCGCGACCCAGTGCGCCCCGGCACGGCCCACCTGTTTTCCAAACAAACCTGCCACCACCGCACCGAGCAGGGGCGCCAAGGGAATCATGAGGTAAAGGGCTTTCATCTTTCTTTTTCTTAACCCTTCAAAGAATCCAGATCCTCGACGTCGATGGTGTTGAGGTTCCTGAACAGCACCACCAGGATCGCCAGGCCGATCGCCGACTCGGCCGCGGCGACGGTGAGGATGAAGAACACGAACACCTGGCCGGCGTTGTCGGCGAAGAAATACGAGAAGGCGATGAAATTGAGGTTGACCGCGAGCAGCATCAGCTCGATCGCCATCAGCAGCACGATGATGTTGCGGCGGTTGAGGAAGATGCCCACCACGCTGATGGCGAACAGCATCCCGCCCAGCACCAGGTAGTGAGAGAGGGTCAGCGGCGCGTTCATGCGCCTAATCCTTCTCCGCCGGCATGGAGACCAGCGTGACGCGGTCGGCGCGCCTTACGCGGGTCTGCGCAGATGGATCCTGGGAGCGGTGGTCCTTGCGCCGGCGCAGCGTGAGCGCGATGGCGGCGATGATCGCCACCAGCAGGATCACCGCGGCGATCTCGAAGGCGTAGGCATACTGGGTATAGAGGACGCGGCCGAGCTCCTTGGTGTTGCTGTAGTCGGCGGGCAGCCGTCGCGGCCCGCCGGCGCCCCAGATGCGGTTCGCCAGCACGAAGAACATCTCCGCCACCATCACGCCGCCGACCACCAGCGCCACCGGCAGGTTGCGCCAGAACCCCTCGCGCACCCGCTCGAGGTTGATATCGAGCATCATCACCACGAACAGGAACAGCACCATCACCGCGCCGACGTAGACCACCACCAGCGCGATGGCGAGGAACTCGGCGCGCAGCAGCAGCCAGATGCCGGCGCTGGTGAAGAAGGCGAGCACGAGGAACAGCGCCGCGTGCACCGGGTTGCGCGCGGTGACGACGCGCACGCCGGCGAACAGCAGCACCGCCGCGAAGGCGTAGAAGATCCCCGTCTCGACCATCGTTGTTCTTATCCCCTTACCGGAAGGCGGCGTCGGCCGCCCGGTCGCGGGCGATCTGCTCCTCGTAGCGGTCGCCCACGGCAAGCAGCATGGGCTTGGTGTAGTAGAGATCCCCCCTCTTCTCGCCGTGGTACTCGAGGATCCGCGTCTCGACGATGGCGTCGACCGGGCAGGCTTCCTCGCAGAAGCCGCAGAAGATGCACTTCACGAGGTCGATGTCGTAGCGCGTGGTGCGGCGGGTGCCGTCTTCCCTTTGTTCCGACTCGATATGGATGGCGAGCGCGGGGCACACCGCCTCGCACAGCTTGCACGCGATGCAGCGCTCTTCCCCGTTCGGGTAGCGGCGCAGGGCGTGCAGCCCGCGGAAGCGCGGACTCATCGGCGTCTTCTCCTCCGGGAACTGCACCGTGATCTTGCGCGCGAACAGGTAGCGCCCGGTCAGCGCCATGCCTTTGAACAATTCCAGTAGCAGGAAACTCTTGAAAAAATCGAGCACTCGAGTCATTTCCAAAGGCTCCACGGCGTCTGCATCCAGATTCCGATCACCGCGATCCACACCAGCGTGAGCGGGATGAACACCTTCCAGCCCAGGCGCATGATCTGGTCGTAGCGGTAGCGCGGGAAGGTGGCGCGGATCCACAGGAACAGCGACACCACGACGAAGGTCTTGAGCACGAACCACACTACGCCGGGCACGGCGTCGGTCAGCACGCTGTCGATCGGCGGCAGCCAGCCGCCGAAGAACATGGTCACCGTGAGCGCGCTGATCAGGATCATGTTCATGTATTCGGCGATGAAGAACAGCGAGAACGCCATCCCCGAGTACTCGATCATGTGGCCGGCGACGATCTCCGATTCGCCCTCGACCACGTCGAACGGCGCGCGGTTGGTCTCGGCGATGCCCGAGACGAAGTAGACCACCAGCATCGGCGCGAGCGGCAGCCAGTTCCACGACAGGAAATTGACGCCAGCCGATGCGAAGCGGCCGCGGTTCTGCGCGTCGACGATGTCGGAGAGGTTCAGGCTGCCCGACACCATCAGCACCACCACCAGCGCGAAGCCCATCGCCAGCTCGTAGGACACCATCTGCGCCGCCGAGCGCATGGCGCCGAGGAAGGCGTACTTCGAGTTCGACGCCCAGCCGGCGACGATCACGCCGTAGACCCCCATCGAGCTCAGCGCCAGGATGTACAGCAAGCCGGCGTTGATGTCGGAGACGACGATGCTGGACGCGAACGGGATCACCGCCCACGCCGCGAGCGCCGGCGCGAGGATCAGGATCGGCGCGAGCAGGAACAGGCCCTTGCTCGCGTTCGCCGGCAGGATGATCTCCTTGAACATGAGCTTCATGCCGTCGGCGATCGGCTGCAGCAGCCCCCAGGGGCCGACGCGGTTGGGCCCGATGCGGATCTGGATCCAGCCGATCAGCTTGCGCTCCCACAGCGTCAGGTAGGCGACGCAGAGGAACAGCGGCACCACCACCGCGACGATGAAGGCGAGGCTGGCGCCGGTGTCGTAGAGCGCCGTGCCCCAGTCCGCGCCGAACCAGCCGACCGACTTGGCGAGCAGCCACTGCTGCATCAGGCCCTCTCCAGGGTGACGGTGCCGAACATGGCGCCGAGGCCCGCCGTCGAGCGGTGTCCCGCGGCGACGCGCACGCAGTCGTCGGGCAGCCCGTCGTCCAGGCCGACGCCGAGGCGCGCCTGGCCGGCGTGCTGCTTCACCGTGACTTCGTCCTTCGCCGTGACGCCGAGCCGTGCAGCGAGGCGCGCGTTCATCCAGGCTTTCGGCGCGCGCGCATCCTTCGTCTTCTGCAGCGGCGGCGAGCGGCGCACCAGCGGGTCGGCGAAGTAGATCGGCACGTCCGCGATACGTTGAAAGCCCTGGGGTTTTTCGGAATTCTGCGTTTCCCCAGCGGAAATATTGTTCGACAGCAGACCCGCAATCTCGCGGCCATTCAGGCAGGCGGCTCTCACCTGCTCCACCGTGTCGAGCTCGAAGCCCTGCCTGCCGAGCATCGTGCCGAGCACGCGCAGCACCTTCCACGCCGGCCGCGCGTCGCCGAGCGGATTGACGGTGGCGTGGAAGCTCTGCAGCCGGCCTTCCGTGCTGACGAAGCTGCCGGCGGTTTCCGTGAACGGAGCGATCGGCAGCAGCACATGGGCGTAGTCGAGCCCGGTCTTGTAAGCGCTCAGCGAGACCACATACTGCGCGCGGCGCATCGCCGCCATGGCCGACTGCGGGTCGCCGCAGTCGAGCTCGGGCTCGACGTTGAGGAGGACCAGGGCTTTCTTCTGCAGGACGGCGTCGACGTTTGCCGTGGGCAAGCCGGCGACGTAGCCGCCGACGGAATTGGCGGCCTCGCCGAGGAAGCCGACCTTGACGCCCAAGGCTTGCGCGGCGGCGTGGATCTGCGCGGCCTGGGGATGCTGCTGGGCGAAGTTGCCGAGCAGCACGGCCGCGTTTTTCCCGGACTTGAGGGCTTTTTCGAAAAATTCGAAGGCAGAAACAAAATCCGAGGGCGGAACGATCCGCTTGCTGGCGATCTTCATCCGCCAGTCGTCGTCGACCGAGTGCAGCATGTGGATCTGCGCGCCGCGCTTCGCGGCCTGACGCAGGCGGTGCGCGATGAGCGGCTGGTCCTTGCGCAGGAACGCGCCGACCACCAGCACCTGGTCGAGCGTGCCGAGCTCCGCGATCGGCATCCCGAGCCATGGAATTCCTCCGCGCTTTCCATCAGCCGAGAAATCGCTATGCCTCAACCGGAAATCCGCGGGACCCAGCTTGGAAACCAGGAACAATTCTTCCAATGTCGCGTGCGGCGAAGCCAGGATGCCGAAGTCCCAGCCCTGCAGTGCCCGCACCGCGGCGTTGATCGCCTGTTCCCAGTCCACCTCTTCCCACTGGCCGTTCTTCTTCAGCATCGGCCGCGTCAGGCGGTCAGGCGAGTCGAGGCCTTCGTACGAGAAGCGGTCCTTGTCCGAGAGCCAGCACTCGTTGACCGCCTCGTTTTCGAGCGGCAGGACGCGCATCACCTTGTTCTGCTTCACCTGCACGACCAGGTTGGAGCCGAGGCCGTCGTGCGGCGAGATCGACTTGCGGCGCGAGAGCTCCCAGGTGCGCGCCTTGTAGCGGAACGGCTCGGAAGTAAGCGCGCCGACCGGACACAGGTCGATCATGTTGCCGGAGAGCTCGGAGTCGACCGCTTTGCCGACGAAGGCGACGATCTCGGCGTGCTCGCCGCGGCCGATCATGCCGAGCTCCATCATGCCGCCGATCTCCTCGCCGAAGCGCACGCAGCGCGTGCACTGGATGCAGCGGCTCATCTCCTCGGCCGCGACCAAGGGCCCCAATTCCTTTCGTAGAACGACTCGCTTTTCCTCTTGATAGCGGGAATTGCTGTGGCCGTAGCCGACGGCGAGGTCCTGCAGCTGGCACTCGCCGCCCTGGTCGCAGATCGGGCAGTCGAGGGGGTGGTTGATCAGCAGGAACTCCATCACGCCGTTCTGCGCGTTCTTGGCGGCCGGCGACTGCGTCTTTACCTTCATGCCGTCGGTGACCGGCGTAGCGCAGGCCGGCAGCGGCTTGGGCGCCTTCTCCACCTCCACCAGGCACATGCGGCAGTTCGCGGCGATGGAAAGCTTCTTGTGGTAGCAGAAATGCGGCACGTAGATGCCGAGCTTGTGCGCGGCGTCCATCACCGTCGCGCCGTGCGGCACCTCGACCGGCTTGCCGTCGACTTCGACCTTCAGCATCTAGGCGGCCCTCGCCACGGCGTCGCCGCGGTGCGGCTCGTGGTGCTCGTCGACCGCACCGGCGCGACCCCACTTGGGCTCGACGTCGTGCTTCACCAGGCAGGTCTTGTGTTCGATGTGGTGAACGAATTCGTCGCGGAAATGCTTGATGAAGCTCTTCACCGGCAGGGCCGCGGCGTCGCCGAGCGCGCAGATGGTGCGGCCGGCGATGTTGTCGGAGACCTGGTCGAGGAGCGCGAGGTCTTCCATTCGCCCCTGCCCTTCCTCGATGCGATGCACGACCCGGTAGAGCCAACCGGTGCCCTCGCGGCACGGCGTGCACTGGCCGCAGGATTCCTCGAAGTAGAAATACGACAGGCGCTCGAGCGCGCGCACCATGCAGGTGGTTTCGTCCATTACGATCACCGCGCCCGAGCCGAGCATCGAGCCGGCCTTGGCGATGGCGTCGTAGTCCATGTCGGTCTTCATCATGGTCTCGGCCGGCAGCACCGGCATCGAGGAGCCGCCCGGGATGACCGCTTTCAATTTATTTCCCTTTCGAACGCCGCCAGCCATTTCGAGCAGCTTGGCGAAGGGCGTTCCCAGCTTGACCTCGTAGTTGCCGGGGCGGTTGACGTGCCCACTCACGGTAAACAGCTTTGTGCCGCCGTTGTTCGGCTTGCCGAGCGCGAGGAAGGCGTCGCCACCGTTGCGCACGATCCAGGGCACCGCCGCGAAGGTTTCGGTGTTGTTGATGGTGGTCGGCTTGCCGTACAGGCCGTAGCTGGCCGGGAACGGCGGCTTGAAGCGCGGCATGCCCTTCTTGCCCTCGAGCGACTCGAGCAGCGCCGTCTCCTCGCCGCAGATGTAGGCGCCGTAGCCCGGGTGGGCGTACATCTCGTA
>DASXKY010000140.1:0-21247 GCA_036496555.1 Burkholderiales bacterium
TGACTATCCCCGTAGTACTGCTCGCGGTCGGCGAAGCCGAGCTTCATTGCCTCGATGAGGAGATGGCAGTAGTCGGCGCTCGTCGGCCCCATCGCCTTCAGGTCGTAGCGCGACATGAGCGCGATGGTCTGCAGCTCCGCCGGCCCTTGCGTCCAGAAGCCGCACTTGAACAGCTCCACGTCGCCGAAGCGCAGCGAAACCGGCCGCTCGATGCGTGTCTCGAAGGCCTCGAGGTCGCCGCGCGCGAGCAGGCCGTCGCGCTCCTTCGAGAACTTCGCGATCTCGGTCGCGACGTCGCCGCGGTAGAACGCCTCGTGGGGGTCCCTGGCATTCGCCAGGTAGTCGTACATGCGCGCGAGCGGCTCGTTCCTCATCAGCTCGCCCACCTCCGGCGGCCGGCCGTTCGTCAGGTACAGCGCCGCGCTGCCCGGCCACTGCGCGAGGAACTTCTCGCGCAGCGCCGCGATGCCGTGCTTATGCATGTCGCGTAGCCCCGCCGACACCGCGAAGCCGCCGGCCGCGAGCTCACGCACCGGCGCGGATACGTCGCGAAAGCTCATCGTGCCCCAGCGGCGCAGGACCGTCGTCAGCGCCGAGAAGGCCGCCGGCGTGCCCGCGGCGAGGATTCCCTCGGCCGGCACGTCGGCGAGGCCGCGGGCGCGGAACGCCTGCGGCGCGGCCGCCATCGGCGCCGCCATGTTTCCGTTGACCGCGATGACGCGCGATTCGCCGGCGAGGCGCAGCAGGATCGGGCATTCGCCGCCGATCGTGTGCATCTGCGGATTGACCAGGCCCTCGACCAGCGTCGCGGCGACGGCGGCGTCGATCGCGTTGCCGCCGGCCTTGAGCACGTCGGCGCCGGCTTGTGCCGAGAGGTAGGAGTTCGAGGCGACCGCGCCGCGGCGGCCGATCAGGCGCGGATGGAACGTCGTCGCTTCGGTCGGCGCGACGCGGTAGGCACGCAGGCTCACGCGGCTAGGATAGCCGATGGCCTGCGCGGTCTTGCGGCGAACCTACTGGCGTTTCGCCTCGTACTCGGCGATGTGCTTCTTCAGATCGCTGAATTCCTGGCACGGGAAGAAGCAGATCTTGTCGAGCGTCGCGAGCTGCTCCTTGGCCTTCGGCACGTTGCCGACCATCAGGTAGGCCTCGCCGAGGTACTCGTTGGCGCCCTTGTGCTTCGGGTCGATGCGTAGCGCTTCGTTGTATTGCTCGAACACGAGGCTCATGTCCGGATTCGGTCCCTTGCGCAAGCTGTAGGCGTAGAGGTTGCGGTAGTCGGCGTTGCGCGGGTCGCGAGCGACGGCATCTTTCAGGGTCGACTGCGCACTGCCCCAATCGCTGCGCGCGATCGCCTGGTTGGCGCGCTCGAGCGTGGGGTCGGCAGGTGCTGCGCTGCTTATGCCGCCGCCCCCGCCGCCGCCGGATGCCAGGAGGACGGTGGGTGCAAGAAGGACGGCGGCGGCCAACGCGCGGATCAGAGTCTTCATGGTCATTTCCCCTTTGCCTCGTACTCGGCGATGTGCTTCTTCAGGTCGCTGAATTCCTTGCACGGCAAAAAGCAGATCTTGTCGAGCGCGGCGAGCTGCTCCTTGGCCTTCGGCAGGTTGCCGACCATCAGGTAGGCCTCGCCCAGGTACTCGTTCGCGCCGCGATGCTTGGGATCGATGCGCAGCGCCTCGTTGTAGTGCTCGAAGACGAGGCTCATGTCGGGGTTGGGCCCCTTGCGCAGGTTGTAGGCGTACTCGTTGTGGTACTCGGCGTTCTTCGGGTCGCGCACCAGAGCTTCCTTCAGGATGGCCTGCGCGCCCTTCCAGTCCTCGCGATTGGAGGCGTCCTGCGCCTGCTCGAGCACCGGGTCGAACGGCTTGTGGTTGACCTCGCCGGCGGCGAGGGCCGCGCCAGGCGAGAAAACGGCCGCGAGAGCGAGCGCCAGCATCAACGGTTTCATGTCATTTCCCCTTTGCGGCTTGGTAGGCGTCGATGGATGCCTTCAGATCCTTGTGCTCCTTGCACGGCAGAAAGCAGATCTTGTCGAGCGCGGCAAGCTGCTCCTTCGCTTTGGGCAGGTTACCGACCATCAGATAGGCCTCGCCGAGGTATTCGTTCGCGCCGCGGTGCTTCGGGTCGATGCGCAGCGCCTCGTTGTAGTGCTGGAACACCAGGCTCATGTCCGGGCTCGGGCCCTTGCGCAGGTTGTACGCATACATGTTGTGGTAGTCGGCGTTTTTCGGGTCGCGCGCGAGGCCTTGCTGCAGGATGACCTGCGCGCCCTTCCAGTCCTTGCGTTCGGAGGCCTGTGCCGCACGCTCGAGGACCGGGTCGACCGGCGCCCCGCTTGCGTTGGTATCGGCCGCGGCGAGCGCCGCGCCAGGCGCCGCCAGGACAGCAAGCGCAAACAGCACCGGATGAATATTGCGTTTCATGTGTTCCCTCACTTGTCACCCCTACTCTTCCCCGTGCAGCATGCTATACGCGCCATGCCAAGAACCGGATGCATCTTTGTCTTCATCGGGCTAACAGCCCTCGCCGCAGGCGCATTCCCGCAGCCCGCGCCGGAGCGCGCGATGTCTCACGAACAGGCGCTTCAGGCTATTGTCAGCCCGGACGCGGCGACGCGCGCGGAGGCCATCGCCTGGATCGCCAACCGCGGCGGCATGCAGGACGCCGAGCTCCTCCACCAGCGCCTGCGCGACGAGAGCCCGTTCGTGCGCGGCTTCGCCGAGCAGGGCCTGTGGCTGCTGTGGACCCGCTCGGGCGACGGCGGGATCGACCGCGCGATGGCGCTCGCCTCCGAGGACATGGATGCGGGCGACTACGCCCACGCCATCGACCTGCTGACCGAGGTGACGCGCAAGATGCCGGCGTACGCCGAGGGCTGGAACCGGCGCGCGACCGTTTACTACCTCGCCGGCGAGTACGAGAAGTCGATCGCCGACTGCCGCGAGGTGCTCAAGCGCAACCCGAAGCATTTCGGCGCGCTGTCGGGCATGGGGCAGATCTACGTCAGGCTCGAGCAGTACGAGGAGGCGCTGAAGTGGTTCCGCCGCGCATTGCAGGTCAACCCGAATATGCACGGCGTCGAGGTCAGCATCAAGCAGCTCGAGGAGCAGCTGAAGAAGAGGCGCATCGAAACCTAGCGCCCTAGATGTATTTCTCGGCGGCGCGGTCGGCGTCAGCCGGCTTGCCCGAAGCGTAGCCCTGGATGTACTCGCAGCCGCAGCCGCGCAGGAACTTGCGCTGCGCCTCGTTCTCGACGCCCTCGGCGATCACCTTGAGGTCGAGGGCGTGGGCCAGCGCGACGATGGCCTCGACGATCGCGCGCTGCTCCTTCATCTTGACGATGTCGGCGACGAACGAGCGGTCGATCTTCAACTTGTCGACCGGGAAGCGCTTGAGGTAGGCGAGGCTCGAGTAGCCGGTGCCGAAGTCGTCGATGGCGATCGAGACGCCGAGGTCCTTTAGCTTCTTCAGCGTGGTCAGCGTGGCGTCGGTCTGCTGCATCGCCGTCGACTCGGTAATCTCGAGCTCGAGCAGCTCCGAGGGCAGGCCGCTCTCGCGCAGCGCGTGCGAGACCAGCTGCGGCAGCTTGGGGTCGTTGAACTGGCGCGCCGACAGGTTCACGTTCACCAGGAACTTGCGCTCGGTGCCGATGAAGGTGGCCCACATGCAGGCCTCGCGCAGCACCCATTCGCCGATCTTCAGGATCAGGCCGGTTTCCTCCGCCGCCTGGATGAACTCGTCCGGCGTGAGCAGGCCGCGCACCGGGTGCTGCCAGCGCACCAATGCCTCGTGCGCCACGACCTTGCCGCTCACCGTGTCGACGATCGGCTGGTAGTGCAGGCGCATCTCGTCGCGGCCGAGCGCGCGGCGCAGGTCGCCTTCCAGCGCCAGACGCCGCGCCGCGAGCAGGTTCATCTGCTCGGTGAAGAACTGGTAGTTGGCGCGGCCCATCTCCTTCGCGTGGTACATCGCCGCGTCGGCGTTGCGGATCAGAGTCTCGGCGTCGCGCCCGTCGTCGGGGAAGACGGCGATGCCGATCGAGGGCGTGACGGTGAGCTCGCGCTCCTCCACCACCATCGGCTGCGAGAGCTGCTCGATCACCTTCTGCGCGACCTGAGCGACATGCGAGGAGCGCTTCACCTCGGGCAGCACCACCATGAATTCGTCGCCGCCGATGCGGCAGATGGTGTCGCCCACGCGCAGCTGCTTCACCAGGCGCTCGGCCACCTTCTTCAGCAGCACGTCGCCGACCGCGTGGCCGAGCGAGTCGTTGATGGTCTTGAAACGGTCGAGGTCGACGAACATCACCGCGGTCTGCTTGCGGTTGCGGTAGGAGAGCGCGAGCGCCTGCTTGAGGCGGTCTTCCAGCAGCCGCCGGTTGGGCAGCCCGGTGAGCGCGTCGTGGTCGGCGAGGTGCTGCGCGCGCGCGTTCGCCGTCTGCAGCTCGGTGGTGCGCTCGGCCACCGCGCGCTCGAGCGCGTCGCGCGACGCTTCCGCCAGCTCGCGCGCCTGGTGCTCGGCGGTGACATCCTCGTAGCTCCAGATCCATTCCTGCTCGTCGTCGCCGGCGTCGGTGCGGCGGCCGCTCGCGCGGCAGATGAAGGTCGAGCCGTCGCGGCGGCAGAACGGCACCTCGGTCGCGTAGGTGCCGCCCGGCGGCGTCGGGCCGTAGGAGCGTCGGCCCGCGTCTTCCCATTGTTCCTCGCTCGGGAAGAACGCGCGCGTGCTCTCGCCGATCAGGTCGCCCGGGCCGGCGCCGACCATATCCTCGAGGAAGCGGTTGCAGCGCTGGACCACGCGGTTGCGGATGAAGGCGATGCCGACCGAGGCGTTGTCGAGGATCAGCTCCTGCTCGGCGAGCGCGCGCTGCACGCGCTCTTCGGCGGCGTGCTCCTGGGTGATGTCGGTGAGGAGCCACACGTAGCCCTTTTCCGCGTCGCCCGGCTGCACCGCGCGTCCGGTAAGGCGGCACCAGAAGCCCGAGCCGTCCTTGCGCCGCAGCCACTGGTCGCGCACGTGGGTGAGGCCGTCGTCGAGCTCGCGGTAGACACGGCTCGCCTGCTCGAATTCCTCCTCGGTGAAGTAGATGTCGCGCGTCGAGCTGCCCGACGCCTCGCCGGGCGCGTAGCCGAACATCTCCTCGTAGCGGCGGTTGCAGCGCACGGTGCGCCGGTCGCGCCGAAAGGCGATGCCGACCGAAACGTTGTCGATCAGCGCCTGCTGCTCGGCGAGCACGCGCTGCAGCTCCTCCTCGGCGCGGCGCTGCTCGGTGACGTCCTCCACCGTCCACACTGCGCCGCGGCTCGGGTTCTGCGGGTCGACGGCGCGGCCGTCGGCGCGGTTCCAGAACGTGCTGCCGTCCTTGCGCATGCGCAGCCCGACGCGCCGCACCGCGATGCCGCGCGCGAAGCCGGCGTAGCCGGCCTGCGCAGCCTCGTACTCTTCCTCGTTCGGATACAGGATGCGCGTCAGCTCGCCGTCGAGCTCGCCCGGCTGGTAGCCGTACATCTGCTCATAGCGCCCGTTGCAGCGCACGATGCGGCGGTCCTTGACGAACACGATGCCGACCGAGGTGGTGCCGAGGATCGCTTCCTGCTCGCGCAGCAGGCGCGCCACCTCGTCGGCGTGGCGGCGGCGCTCGCTCACGTCTTCGACGATCCAGACGGTGCCCTGCTGCGTGCTCTTGTCGCTCATCGAGCGCGCGATCACGCGCGCGACGAAGATCGAGCCGTCCTTGCGGCGGAACTCCCACTCGACGTCGAGCTGGCGGCCGGAGGCGAGGATCGGCACGGCGATGCGGCCGAGCGCCTCGTAGCTCTCGCGCGAGACGTAGACCACCTCGCCCAGCTGGCCGATCAGCTCGTGCGGCTCATAGCCGAGGATCTGCGCGAAGCGCGGATTGCAGAGGTAGAGGCGCTTCTCGCGCGTGAATGCGATGCCGAGGGTGGCGTTGGCGAGGATCGCCTCGAACTCGAGCGGCGTGTTGCGGGTGCGCCCGGCGTAGCTCGGCGACGCCTCCGCCGCCGCGTCGATCGCCCGCGCCGGGACAGGGTCGTTCACGACGAGACGGGGGCGTTCACTGCGTCCGGGTTTTGGGATCGGCGCGGCTGGCGAGGACGGCGAAGTCCTGCGCGTAGCGCCGCAGGGTCGCCACCGCCCGCGAGCGCTGCGCCGGCGTGAGCGTGCGATCGAGGTCGAGCAGCATCGCGTCGAACTCGCGGCGCCATGCCTCGTTAAGCGCCGTATGAGCCGGTTCGCGCCCCTGCTGCCAGTGCGCGGCGAACTCGGGCAGGCGCTTCTTCGCTTCGTGTCGGCGCAGCATGCCGAGCAGCTCGGCCTGCATGCGCTTGCGGTCGCGGCCGCGAAACTCGTCGGTGAGCGGCGCGCGCTCGGCGTACAGCCGCACCCGCTCGACCTGTGCCTGCGTCAGCCCGCCCACCCATTCCTCCAGCTGTTCCTGCATTCGCTTTGCCCGCCGCTTGCGGCGCTCGGCCTCGCTGCCGCGCAGCTCGCGCGCGAACTTGCGGTCGTCCTCGGCGAGGCGCTTCTCGAGATAGGCCACCTGCTCCGCGCTCATGCGGTCGAGCACGGGCGCGATCTGCGTCGCCGCCGCGCGCAGGCTCTCCCGCGCCTGCGCCATCAGGGCATCGTACCCCCAATTGAGGTCTTCGCGCGAGAGCCCGTCGTCGAGCCGCCGGGCGGCCTCCTCGGAGAGCGCGGCATAGCGCGGCAGCGCCTGCGCGCGGTGCCAGACGAGGAACGCGTCGATGCTGCGGTACAGCTCGCGCTGCTCTTCGCCGCGCAGGTCGAGGTAGCTGCCGAGCCGCCAGCGCAGGAAGTGGTCGGCGTTGTCGTACGCGATGCGGATGGCGCTGCACCCCGCAAGCGCGGCCGCGGCGGTCAGTGCGACGAGAAAACGCGGGCCGCTCTTCACCAGAAGCTCTCGACGGTGATCTGCCCGGGGCTGCGCCGGCGGTGCTTGCGCAGGCCGCGCGCGACGAGCACAGCGCTGGTGTCCTTCAGCATGTCCGGGTTGCCGCACAGCATGACCTGCGACGTCTCGGCCGCAATGCGCGCGCCGGCCGCGGCCTCGAGCTGCCCGTCGGCCACGGCCGCCGGGATGCGGCCGGCGAGCGAGCCCGGCGCCGGCTCGCGGCTCACGAAGGACAGGTACTTGAGCTTCGGCATGCTGCGGATCAGGTCCTGGTAAACGAGCTCGCGGCGGTGCCGTACCCCGTGCACCAGCACGATCTCGCGGTAGCGCTTCCAAGGCGTCTCCGTGCGCAGCATAGACAGGAAAGGTGCAATCCCGGTTCCCGTCGACATGAGCCAGAGGGATTCGGCCTCGGGCAGCTCGGAGAGCACCAGGAACCCCGCCGCCCGCGGCGCGACCCACAGCGCCTCGCCCGGCTCTAGCCGCGCGAGCCGCGGCGACAACGGCCCTTCGGGCACCACGATGCCGTAGAACTCGAGCTGAGGATCGGCCGGCGGGTTGACGAAGGAGAAGGGACGCGCCACGCGCTCGCCTGCCACATCCAGCGCGATGCGCACGAACTGGCCCGCCTCGAAGGCGAGGCGCGGCGCCTCCACTCGCAGCGAGAAGAGCGCGTCGGTCCAGTGCCGGTTTTCCACTACGCGCCCCTCGAGCCAGGTCTCGCTCATGAGTGCCTCATTGCGCCCTATACGGCTCGAGCTGCAGATCGGCGAGCTGGTGGCCCAGCATGACGATCGCGCCCTGGCGGCGGTTGTTGCCGGTCTCGCTGAATTCGAAGGTATAGGTGCGCGCGATCTTCAGCTGGCCTTCCTCGTCGCGCGCAAGACGCAGGCGCGCGAAGGCCACCGTGTCGTCGAGGAACTGCACGCGGTAGCGCTCGCACGCCGAGCGTCCCGCTTCCAGCGCGCGCTCGCGCACCCGCACGCTGTCGAGCCACAGCAATGCCCCTGCAGCGATGAGGACAATCGCGACCGCTTCCCACATCCCGCTATTGTGCCTTGAGGAGATCGGCGGCCTTCTCGGCCACCGCGATCACCGCCGCGTTGATGTTTCCCGAAGGAACTGCGGGCATGACCGAAGCGTCGACGACGCGAAGGTTCTGCACGCCCTTCACGCGCAGCTGCTCGTCGACGACGCGGCCGAGGCTGCAGGTCGAGGTCGGATGGAACACGGTCTCGCCCATCTCGCGGCAGTAGCCGAGCCAGTCCTCGTCGGTGTGCACGCGCGGCCCCGGCGTGAACTCCGCCTCGACGTACTCGCGCATCGCCGGCGCCTCGCAAATGCGACGCGCGATCTTCAGGCCTTCGACCATCATGCGCCGGTCCGTTTCCGTGGCGAGGTAGTTGTAGCGGATCGAGGGCTGCTGCGTCGCTTCGCTCGACCGTATGTGCGACGAGCCGCGCGACTCGACCTGCAGCTGCGACACGCCGCAGGTGAAGCCGGAGTGCGGATGCAGGATGCCGCCGCGCAGCAGCGCCGAGAAATTGATGAGGTAGATCTGCGCGTCCGGGCGCGTGAGCTCGGGGCGCGTGCGCACGAACGCGGCCGCATGGCCGCCGCTCACGGTGAGCGGGCCGTTTCTGAACAGCGCGTACTGCAACGCCATGCGCGCCTTGCGCCACAGGTTCATCACCTCGTCGTTCAGCGTGATCGGTCTGGTGCAGCGCCAGAAGGTTCGCACGTAGAAGTGATCCTGCAGACGCTCGCCGACGTCCGGCGCGTCGTGCACGACCGGAATGCCTTTTTCTTCCAATAAGGATTTCCTACCGATTCCGGAGAGCTCCAGCAGCTGCGGGGAATTGAAGGTCCCTCCGCAAAGAATGATCTGTCTTCCTTGAGCCGCAATGGTCTTGCCGTGTTGCCTGTATTCGACTCCGGTTGCGGTCCCATTCCGGAAAATGACTCTGGAGGCAAGCGCAGCGACCTCGACACGGAGGTTGGGACGTCGCTCCGCTGCTCTTAGATAGGCGACGGCGGTGCTGCGACGGCGGCCGCGATACGAAGTGACATGGTAGTAGCCGGCCCCCTCCTGCGAGGGATCGTTGAAGTTCTCGCTCGGCGGAACGCCGAGCGAGCGCGCCGCGGCGATGAACGCCTCGCACAACTCGTGGCGCTCGAGCCGCGACACCTTGAGCGTGCGCTCCGCCCGCTCGAAATACGGCTCGAGCGCGGCGAAGTCCCAGCCACGCACGCCCCAGCCATCGAAGTCCTCGCGCTGGCCGCGGATGTAGACCAGGCCGTTGATCGATGAGGAGCCGCCGAGCACCTTGCCGCGCGGCGTGAAGACGCGGCGGCCGTTCAGCGCCGCCTCGGGCTCGGACTCGTACCCCCAGTTCACGTCGGTGCGCGTGAAGAGCTTGCCGTAGCCGACCGGGATGTGGATCCACGGGCTGGTGTCGCGCGGGCCCGCTTCCAGCAGCAGGACGCTAGTCTTCGGATCTTCGGTCAGGCGCGCGGCGAGGACGCATCCCGCGGAGCCCGCGCCGACGATGACGTAGTCGTACTCCAAACTCAGCGCGGCGACGCGATGTGCATGCCGCCGTCGATGTAGATGATCTCGCCGGTGACGCAGCGCGCGCCCTCGAGCAGCCAGGCGATCGCCTCGGCGACGTCGGCCGCCTCCGGCGCCGCCTTGAGCGGCGTGCGCTCGGCGAACTTGCGCTCGAGCGCCTCGGCGCCCTCGGCGCCGTGCGCCGCGACCTGCCACGGCGTCTTCACGTAGCCGGGTGCGACGACGTTGACGCGGATCTCGGGCCCGAGCGCGCGCGCGAGCGAGAAGCTCATCGTGTCGAGCGCCGCCTTCGACGCCGCGTAGGCGATCGACGAGCCGGTGCCGAGGATCGATGCGACCGAGGAGACGTTGACGATGCAGCCGCACGCGCTCTTCAGCGCCGGCTGGCAGGCGCGGACCATCTGGAACGGCCCCACCACGTTGACGCGGAAGATGCCGAGGATGTCGTCGGCCGAGAGCCCTTCGAGGTCCTCGTGCTTGACGAACTTGGTCGTCCCCGCGCAGTTGACCAGCGCGTCGATGCGGCCCCACTCGTCGAGGACACTCTTCGCCACGCTTCTGCAGTCCGCGTCTTGCGCTACGTCTCCCTTCAAACACAGTGCTTTGGGAAGTTTTCCCTTGTTGCGCGATACCACCGCAACATTCCAATTTCGTTTCAATAATTCCTGGACGGTGGCCTCGCCCATGCCGGAGGTGCCGCCGGTGACGATGGCGACCTTCATACCGTGGCGATCGGCGTCGCCGGCGAGCCGACCGCGCCGGGCAGGCGCAGCGGCGGCGCGGTGAGGAGGAACCGGCTGCGCTTGTGCTCGCGCAGCCAGCGCGCCAGCTCGGTGAAGTAGAACATCTCGCCGAGGTGGATGCCGTTCTTGAACAGGCAGTGCTCGTGCAGCGGCAGCCAGGGTTGCTTCTTCGGCAGCGGATCGGTGAGCGCAGTCTGGATCAGCTCGACCGCGTAGTTGTCGGCGAACATGCAGGCGAGCCCCGAGTCGGTGATCCACTTCAGCAGCTTCTCGTCGCGCCCGTGCAGCCCGCTGCAGGTCGCGTTGACGAGCTTCGGGTCGGGCTGCTTGTTCATCTCGAGCAGCACGTCGGCGAAGCCGGTGTACAGGCACACCATGTCGCCTTTCTCGACCACCACCTTGTCCTGGTCGAGGATGCGCATGAGGTCGTCGTAGCCGACGGCTTTTCTTTCCCTCTTGAAATGAAAATGGAGATCAATCAGAACACCTCGCCCCTGCGCGCCGTGCTCGGCCATGCCCTGGATGCCGAGCGCCTTGGCCTGGCTGCCCTCGAAGCGGTCCCAGGCCTGCGAATTCTTCTCGGGCGCAGGCACGATGTGCTCCCCCGCCCGCCAGCCGTTGTAGAACACCAGCTCCGCCTTGCCGTCGCCGTCGGCGTCGAAGCGCCCGCCGACATGCGCGAACGAGTCGAGCTGCGTCGAATACTGCAGCGCCATCAGCACCTGGTCGTCGCAGATGACGTCGGTCATCTGCGGGTTGTACTGGTCGAGCGGCAGCGCGAAGAACTGCTTGCCCTCGCGTGAGGTTGCGGCGAGGCGCGGCGGCGCGCGGCGCGGGTTGAGCACCTGCCCCCCGGGGTAGTCGAGCGGCAGCGACAGGCAGAACGTGCGCCCTTCCTTCACCTCGGCGATACCCTGCAGCACTTTCTCGCGCGTCACGTAGTTCATGCGGCCGCGCTGGTCGTCGGGTCCGAACTCGCCCCAGTTGGAGCCGGCAGGTTTATTTTTCCATCTCATATCAGTAGTAGTGCCTTCCGATCCATTCGGCGACCAGCGCCGGTTTGTCCTTGCCTTCAATCTCCACCACCGTGTTCCACGTCACCTGCACGCCGCCGCCCTCGATCGGCTCGTACTTCGCGAGCGTGAAGCGCGCGCGCACGCGCGAGCCGCTCGGCACGGGCGAGGTGAAGCGGACGCGATTCAGGCCGTAGTTGACGCCCATCTTGCGGTCGCTGAACGCGAACGTGCGCTCGGCGAGATGCGAAAGGAGCGACAGCGTAAGGAAGCCATGGGCGATGGTGCCGCCGAAGGGCGATTTCTTCGCCCGCTCGCGGTCGACGTGGATCCACTGGAAGTCGTCGATCGCCTTGGCGAAGGTGTCGATGCGCTCCTGCGTCACGTCGAGCCACGGCGAGACGCCGACCTCCTCGCCAACGCGCGCGGCGAGGTCCTTTAGCGAAGGCATCGGGCGGCTCCCTGCGCGATCGCGCGCGCCACGCGGCTGCGCACCTGCGGGTCGAGCATGCGCGCTTCCTCCTTGCGGTTGGCGACGACGCCGGCCTCGACCAGCACCGCGGGCATCTTCGCCGTCTTCGCGACCCCGAGATTGTCGTAGTAGTGCACGCCGTTCGCCTCGTCGGCGAACGGGCGGTTCTCGCCGATCACCGGGTCGGCATGATAGCGCGAGGGGGTGAAGCCGGCGGCGCGCATTTCGGCGCCGATGGCGCTCGCGCAGGCGAGGCTCTTGCCCGCCTCGGGGTTCTTGCGCGAAATGAACAGCGAAAATCCGGCGAGCTCGTCGCGCTTGGTGCCGATCACGCTCTCGCGCATGGAATCGTGGTGGATCGACAGGAACAAGTCCGCGCCGGCGGCGGCGCGCGTGCGGTGGTTCAGGAACACCATGTTTCCCTTGTCGCCGATCATGCGGACTTTGATTGCGGATTTTTCGAGATCTTCTTTTACTTCACGAGCGAGCTTCAGATTGAATTCGAATTCCGGGATGCCGCTCGCCGAGATCACGCCCGGCTCGGCATGGTAGTGGCCGACATCCACCGCGACGAGGGTAAAAAGCGGCGCGGCCGCGAGCCTTCTAAAAGCGCGAGAAATCAGGCTTGCGCTTCTCTAGGAACGCACTGAGCGCTTCCTTGGCTTCCGGCGAGGCCAGGCGCTCGCCGAAGACGCGCGTCTCCTCCTCGATCGCGGCGGCGAGCGCCGGCGCGTGGCGCGCTTTCATCAGCTTCTTCGTCAGCCGCACGGACTCGGGTGGTAGCGCCGCGAGAGAAAGGGCGATATTCAACGAATGCTCGATCAGCTCGTTCTGCGCGACGACTTGCGTCACGATGCCGGCCTCGCATGCCTGCTGCGCGGTGAACGGCCGGCCGAGGAGGAACAGCTCGGCTGCGCGCTGGTAGCCGGCGAGCCGCGGCAGCAGGCAGCTCGAGCCGAATTCCGGCACCAGGCCGAGCGGCACGAACGGCAGCTGGAAGCGCGCGTTGGGCGCGGCGTAGACGAGGTCGCAGTGCAGCAGCATGGTCGAGCCGATGCCGATCGCCGGGCCGCCCACCGCGGCGACCACCGGCTTCGCCATCCAGGGCAGCACCTCGAACAGCGCCTTGGCGGGCGTCGCGCCCGGAGTGCGCGGCAGGTTGAGGAAGTCGCCGACGTCGTTACCGGCGGTGAAGCACTCGGCCGTGCCGTGCAGGAGTACGGAACGCACGGTGGAGTCCTCCTCCGCAGCGCGCAGCGCGGCGCCGAGCTGCGCGTACATTTCCGGAGTGAGCGCGTTCTTCTTGTCGGGCCGGTCGAACCTCACCCGCGCCACCCTTTCCTTCACTTCACTTCTGATCAAGGCGGTAGTCCTTGAGCTGCTGGCGCAGCGTGAGCTTCGAGAGCTTGCCGGTCGCGGTGTGCGGCAGCTCGTTCACGAACACCACGTCGTCGGGCATCCACCACTTCGCGATTTTGCCTTCGTAGAAGCGCAACAGCTCGTCCTTGGAGACCTCCTGCCCGGCCTTCTTTACCGCCACCACGATCGGGCGCTCGTCCCACTTCGGATGCTTGACGCCGATGACCGCGGCCTCCGCGATCGCCGGGTGGGCGACGGCGATGTTCTCGAGGTCGATCGAGCTGATCCACTCGCCGCCGGACTTGATCACGTCCTTCGAGCGGTCGGTGACCTGGATGTAGCCCTCGGGATCGATGGTGCAGACGTCGCCGGTCGGGAACCAGCCTTGTCCCTCGGCGTCGTTCACCAGCGGGTCGCCGCCCTCGCCCTTGAAGTAGCTCTTGATTACCCACGGGCCCCGCACCTGCAGGTCGCCGAAAGCCTTGCCGTCCCACGGCAGCTCGTTTCCGTTCTCGTCGACGATGCGCAGGTCGACGCCGAAGATGGCGCGGCCCTGCTTCCTCTGCACTGCGTAGCGCTCCTCCTTCGGCAGCTGTTGCTGCTTCGCCTTGAGCGTGCCGGCGGTGCCCAGCGGGCTCATCTCGGTCATGCCCCAGGCGTGCAGTACCTGCACGCCGTAGAGGTCCTGGAACTCGCGAAGCATCGCCGGCGGGCAGGCCGAGCCGCCGATCACGGTGCTCTTCAGACTCGAGAAGCGCAGGTTGTTCTGCTTCAGATGGGCGAGCAGGCCGAGCCAGACCGTCGGCACGCCGGCGCTCATCGTCACCTGCTCGGTCTCGAACAGCTCGTACACGCTCTTGCCGTCGAGGTGCTGGCCGGGGAACACCATCTTCGCGCCGGTGAGCGCGCAGGAGTACGGCAGCCCCCATGCGTTGACGTGGAACATCGGCACCACCGGCAGCACCACCTCGCGCGCCGAGAGGTTGAGCGTGTCGGGCAGCGCCGCGGCGTAGGCGTGGATCATCGTCGAGCGGTGCGAGTACAGCGCACCCTTCGGATTGCCCGTCGTGCCCGAGGTGTAGCAGAGACAGGCGGCCGTCTTCTCATCGAAGCTCGGCCACTCGAAGTCCGGCTGCTCGGCGGCGACCAGGTCTTCGTAAGCGAGAAACTTCTTGTTCGGCAGGTGCGCCCGGTCGGTCATGCACACGAAATGCTTCACCGACTTCAGCTGCGGCGCGAGCTTTTCCACCAGCGGCAGGAAGGTCAGGTCGAAGAAGACGACCTTGTCCTCGGCGTGGTTCGCGATATAGGTGATCTGGTCGGAAAACAGGCGCGGGTTGATGGTGTGGATCACCGCGCCGCTGCCGGCCACCGCGTAATAGATCTCGAAATGCCGGTAGCCGTTCCAGGCGAGCGTCGCCACCCGATCGGCCGCCTTTACGTCAAGTTTCCTCAGGGCATTTGCCAGCCGTCGGGCCCGGGCGTGGGCCTCGCGGTAGGTGTAGCGATGGATCGCGCCGTCCTCGACCGTCTTCGAGACGATCTCGGTGGCGCCGTGGTGACGGTCCGCGTGCCGGATCAGGTCGCTGATCAGCAGCGGCACGTCCATCATCAGGCCTTGCATGACGAACCTCCTCCGGGGCAGAAGTTTACCCCGGAGGATGCCTGGAAAAATGCCCGGGGAAAGGCCCGGGAACGCTTCCCGCTTACCGGCCCATCACGTCGCCGAAGCGCACCCACTCCTTGCCGTCGAAGCGCTGCAGCTGGCCGGCCTCGATCGGCGCGAAGTCGTCGGCCGCGGTGCTGACATTCACGCCCGGCAGCAGCGTATCGACGCGGAAGGACTTCAGGCTCGCCGCCTGGTGCATGACGTTTTCCCGCGTCAGGTTATCGCCGCACTGGCGCAGCGCCTGGGCGATCGTCTCGCCCACCGAATAGCCGTACACGTTCAAATTGTCCACCAGGCTGCCGTCCGGGTAGTACTTCTTCATGAACGCGCGCCACTTGACGATCGCCGGGTCGTTCTCGAACTGCTTGTCGGTCGGCTCCTTAAGGTAGCCCAGCGTGATCGCCCCGGCCGACTTCTCGAGGCCTGCCGGCTCGAGCACCGACTTGATGCCGATCGAGACGTTGTTCAGGTACTGCACCGGCTTCCAGCCCGTGTCGTAGGCCTTGCGGATCGCCATCGCGGCGAATTTCGGCGTGGTGATGTTGACGAAGGTGTCGGCGCCCGAGGCCTGCAGCTGCACGATCTGCGAATCGATCGTCGGGTCGCTCACCTCGTACGACACCTCCTTCACGATCATGCCCTTCTTGTCGCCGAGGCCGTCGTGCAGGCCCTTCAGGTAATCCTTGCCGTAATCGTCGTTCTGGTAGAGCACGCCGATCTTCGCGTTCGGCCGCGTCTTGATGATGTGCGCGGCGTAGATCCGCGCCTCCGCCTGGTAGCTCGGCTGCCAGCCCATGGTCCACGGATGGCCCTTGGGGTCGTTCCATTTGGTGGCGCCGGTGGCGACGTACAGCTGCGGCACCTTCTTCATGTTCATGTACTGGTGGATCGCCGTGTTGGAGGGCGTGCCGAGCGTCTGGAACACGAACAGCACCTCGTCCTGCTCGACCAGCTTCCTCGCCATCTCGACCGTCTTCGGCGGGCTGTAGCTGTCGTCGTAGCTGATGAAGTTGACCTTGCGGCCGTTGATGCCGCCCTGGTCGTTCAGCATCTTGAAGTACGCCGCGATCGATTTGCCGATGGTGCCGTAGGCGGACGCCGGCCCGCTGTACGGGTTGGTGTTGCCGATCTTGATCTCGCCGTCGCTCGCGCCCGGGTCGTACTTCTTCTGCGCTGCCGCCGGCAGGGCGAGTCCGAGGGAAACCGCTAGAAAGACGATGCTGTGCTTCATGGTGACCTCCTCTTTGCTAAAAGCAGGCGGATGGCGCCCGCGACGCCCGTCGGCATCAGGTAAACGAAGCCGAGCATGAACACCCCGAAGATTGCCCACGGCGCCGCCTTCGAGATCTCGTCCGCGATGTTAGGCACGAACTGGATGAAGAGGGCGCCGTAGAGCGCTCCGGAGATGGAAGCGAGGCCGCCGACCACGATGCCGACGAGCAGCGTGATCGACAGGAAGACGTTGAAGCTGTCGGGGGCGACGAACTGAACCGCGATCGCGCCAAGCGCGCCGGCAACGCCGGTGTACATCGCCGACACGCCGAAGGCGGCCGACTTGTAGAGCGCGCCGTTCACCCCCATCGCCTCGGCGGCGACGTGCTGGTCGCGGATCGCCACCAGCGCGCGACCGACACGCCCGCGCACCAGGTTCCAGGCGAGGATGAACATGACGATCGCCACGGCGAGGGTGAAGAAATAGAGCCACCGGTCCGGATTGAGCGGCAGGCCGGCAGCGGTGAGAAACGCGGGCGCCTCCGGCTTCTCGATCACGATCCCCTGCACCCCGCCGGTCCATTGTTCGAGGTGATGGTACTTGAGCAGCTGCGGCATCGACACGCCGAGCGCGAAGGTGGCGAGCGCCAGGTACAGCCCCTCGAGGCGCAGCGCCGGCAGACCGAACAGGAACCCGGCGACGAGGCAGACGGCGCCCGCGACCGGCACCGTCGCCCAGTAAGGCACGCCGGCCTTGGACATCAGGATCGCCGCGCAGTAGGCGCCGAGCGCGTAGAAGGCGCCGTGGCCGAGCGAGATCTGGCCGCTGTAGCCGGTGAGGATATTGAGGCCCAGCAGCGCGATGGCGTAGACCAGCACCAGCGTCATCTGGAAAGTCCTGTAGTTGCTGACCAGGAACGGCAGGATGCAAGCCAGGACCAGCAAGACCGCCAGGGCTGTGGCTTTCCGGCTCATACGCGGTTGACGTTCACCTTGCCGAAGAAGCCCGACGGCCTCACCAGCAGCACGCCGATGATGATCACCAGCGCGACGGAAAGCTTGAGCTCGTTGCCGATGACGAAGGCGCCGAGCACGTTCTCGAGCACGCCGACCGCGAAGCCGCCGACCACCGCGCCGGCGGGCGAGTCGATACCGCCGACCAGCGCCGCGGCGAAGGCGTAGAGCAGGATGCCGCTCATCATGTTCGGGTCGAGGTAGACGATCGGCGCCACCATCATGCCGGCGACCGCGCCCACCGCCGCAGCGAGGCCCCAGCCGAGCGCGAGCATCCAGCCGACGCGGATGCCGACCAGCCGCGCCGAGGCCGGATTCTGCGCCGCCGCACGCATGGCGAGGCCGAGGGGCGTGAAGCGGAAGAAGACATATAGCGCGGCCAGCACCGCGAGCGTGACGCCGATCGCGCCGAGCTCGTGCGGCGACATGAAATGGATGCCGAACAGCGGCTCCTGCGGGAACGGGCTGGGGAAGGACTTGATGGTGTAGGTGTAGATCCAGCCGGCGAGGCTGTTGAGGATCACCAGCAGCGCGATGAACACGGTGACGACCGCGAGCACCGGCGCGTGCTCGACCGGACGCACGACGATTCTTTCAATAAGAATTCCCAATAGAAAAGAACCCGCGACTGTGAGCCCGAACGCCGCCCAGTACGGCACGCCCGCCTCGATCAGGCTCCAGGCGAGGTAGGTGGAGAACATCGCCATCTCGCCCTGCGCGAAGTTCACCAGGTGCGTCGCCTGGTAGATCATCACCAGCGCGAGCGCGAGGCTCGCGTAGATGCCGCCGGTAGCGAGCCCGGCCATGATCTGGTAGAGGAAGGCGTCCATCGTCAATAGCCCAGATAGGAACGCCGCACGGAATCGTTGTTTTTCAATTCCTGCGAAGTTCCCCGTAAAACGACGCGACCGGTTTCGATCAGATAGGCGCGGTCAGCGAGCTCGAGCGCCATCGCGGCGTTCTGCTCCACCAGCATCATGCTGACGCCCTCGCGGCTGCGGATCTCGCGCAGGATAGCGAACAATTCGCGCACCAGCAGCGGCGCGAGGCCGAACGAGGGCTCGTCGAGCAGCATCAGCTTCGGCGCGAGCATCAGCGCACGCGACACCGCGAGCATCTGCTGCTCGCCGCCGGAGAGCGTGCCGGCCTGCTGCGTGCGGCGCTCGCGCAGGCGCGGGAAGTAGCCGAACATGCGCTCGACGTCCGCCTCGACCTTTGCGCGGTCGCGCCGCGTGTAGGCGCCGAGGCGCAGGTTCTCCTCCGTGCTGAGGTGCAGGAACGTGCCGCGGCCGTCGGGCACGTGCGCGACGCCGCGGCGCACGATGTCCTCGGTGCGCAGCCCGGCGAGGCTCGCGCCGTCGAAGCGGATCTCGCCCTGCGTCTTCACCATCGCGCACACGGCGCGCAGCGTGGTCGTCTTGCCGGCGCCGTTCGCGCCGAGCAGCGCGGTGATCGAGCCCTGCTCGATCGCGAAGTCGAGGCCGTGCAGCACGCGGGTCTGGCCGTAGCCGGCGCGGAGGTTTTTCGCCTCAAGCAGCATTGACGATGCCCAGGTAGGCGCGCACCACCTCTTCGTGGCGCTGGACTTCATCGGGCGTGCCTTCGGCGATGACGCGGCCGAAGTTGAGCGCCACCACGCGGTCCGAGATGCGCATCACGAGGCCCATGTGGTGCTCGACCAGCAGCACCGTGAGCGCGAACCTCTCGCGCAGGGAACGGATCAGGCCGCCCAACTCCTCCACCTCCTCGTGGTTGAGGCCGCTCGCCGGCTCGTCGAGCATGAGCAGCCGCGGCTCGGCGGCGAGCGCGCGCGCGAGCTCGACGCGCTTCTGCGTGCCGAACGGCAGGTCGGCCACCGGCGCGTGCGCGACTGCGTCCAGGCCGAGCGCGGAAATGAGCGAAAGCGCCTTGTCCCTGGCGCCGCGGTCCTCGCGGGCCGCGAGCGGCAGCCGCAGCGCGTTGGCGACGAAGCCGCCGCGCGTGCGGCAGTGGTGCCCGACCATCACGTTGTCGAGCACGCTCATGCTGCGGAAGAGGGCCAGGTTCTGAAACGTGCGGCCGATGCCGAGGCCGGCGACGCGATGGCGCTCGAGGCCGAGGAGCGGCACGCCGTCGAAGGCGATCTCGCCCGAGTCGCACTCGTAGAGGCGCGACACGCAATTGAAGAGCGTGGTCTTGCCGGCGCCGTTCGGCCCGATCAGGCCGACCACGCGGCCGGGCGCGACGCCGAAGGAGACGCCGTCGAGAGCGACGATGCCGCCGAAGCGCACGCGCACGTCCTGCACGCGCAGTAGCGGTGCTATGTCTTGCGAAACGACCATCTCCTCCTCGGGGGACAGCGTTGTGTCTTTCGTCCGATTGTCGGACAATCTTTTCCACCGAGTCAAGAAACGAATGCAGCAGAGATTTCCGCGCGTCAGCCCGATGCCCGCATACCAGCAGGTTGCGGAGGCGATCGAGCGCGAGATCGTCGCCGGCCACATCCGGCCCGGCGAGCCGCTCGGCACCGAAGCGGAGCTCGTCAAGCAGTTCGGCGTCAACCGCTCCACCGTCCGCGAAGGCATCCGCCTGCTCGAGCAGGGCGGCCTAGTGCGCCGCGACTCGAGCCGGCGCCTGTGGGTCGGTCTACCCCACTACGAGCGCCTCGCCACGCGCATGAGCCGCGCGCTGGTGCTGCAAGAGGTCACCTTCCGCGAGCTGTACGAAGCGGCGATGCCGATCCAGATCGCCACCATCGAGGCCGCGGTCGAGCGCGCCACGCCGGAACTGATCGAGGCGCTGGAAGACAACATCGCCCGCACCGAGCACGCGCTGCGCGACAGCCCGGCGGTGGCCGAGCTCGACGGCGAATTCCACGGCCTGATTGGCAAGGCCTCCGGCAACCGCGTGCTGCAGCTCGCGCGCGAGCCCTCCGAGGCACTGGTGGTGGAGACCACCGAGCTGATCCTCTCCAAGGTCAAGGAAGGCGGCCCCCGCCTGCTGCACGCCCACCGCATGTACCTCGACGCCTTGAAGCGACGCGACAAGGAAGCCGGCCGCCTCTGGGTGCGCCGCCACTTGGAGGACTGGCGCAAGGGCTTCGAGCGCGCCGGCCGCGACCTCGACCAGCCGATCGACCGCATCTACCTGCAGAATCGCTAGGCTAGAATCGGTTTCCCCGAGGAGCACCTCCGAAATGAGCGAAGCGGCTCAGTACGCTGTCCGCGACGGCATCGCCGTCATTACCCTCAACAATCCCCCCGTCAACGGCCTCGGTAACGCGCTGCGCGCCGGCGTGATGGAGCACCTGAAGAAGGCCGACGCCGACGCAGCAGTGAAGGCGGTCGTGATCATCGGCAACGCCAAGTTCTTCTCCGGCGGCGCCGACATCCGCGAGTTCAACCAGAAGCGCCTGCCGCCCGACCTGCCCGAGGTGAACAACCAGCAGGACGCGATGGGCAAGCCGCTGGTCGCCGCGATCGGCGGCTTCGCGCTCGGCGGCGGGCTCGAGCTCGCCCTCGCGTGCCACTTCCGCGTGGCGGCGCCGAAGTCGCAGCTCGGCCTGCCCGAAGTGAAGCTCGGCATCCTGCCCGGCTCGGGCGGCACGCAGCGCCTGCCGCGCATCATCCCCATGGCGGAAGCCGTGCGCATGATGACCACCGGCGCAACGATCCCCGCAGAGAAGGCGCAGGCGCTCGGCCTGGTCGACGAAATCGTGCCGGGCGATCTGCTCGAAGGCGCTTTGGCTTTCGCGAAGAAAGCCGTGCAGGAGAAAAAGCCGCTGCGCCGCATCCGCGACATGCCGGCGAAGCTCGACGGTGATCGCCAGGCCTTCTTCGCGCAGGTACGCGAGCAGGTGGCGAAGGAATCGAAGGGCTACCCGGCGCCGCTCGAGATCGTCGCCTGCGCGGAAGCGGCGGCGACGCTGCCCTTCGACGAAGGCCGCAAGCAGGAGCGCGCCGGCTTCGAGCGCCTGGTGCGCGGGCCGGAGTCGCAGGCCCTGCGCCACATGTTCTTCGCCGAGCGGCAGACTTCGAAGATTCCCGACGTGCCAGAAGACACGCCGGTGCGCGAGGTGAAGAAAGCGGCGGTGATCGGCGCCGGCACCATGGGCGGCGGCATCGCCATGAACTTCGCCAACGCCGGCATCCCGGTGACGCTGATCGACATGAATCAGGCGGCAGTGGAGAACGGCATCGGCATCATCAGGAAGAACTACGCGGCTACCGTTTCCAAGGGCCGGCTGAAGCAAGAGGAGATGGACAAGCGCATGGCTT
>DASXKY010000141.1:0-32384 GCA_036496555.1 Burkholderiales bacterium
GTGATCGACCGCGCGCTCGCCATCGCGAAGAGCGAGCCGCAGGGGCCGGTCTATGTGACGCTGCCGCGCGAGATATTGGCTTCCGATTTTGCAAATAAAAAAATATCTCAAAATTCGACCATCGCCCCTGCCTCTCCTCCGGGCGCTGATATGGACGCCGTGGAAGAAGTTGCGAAGCTGCTGGGAAGGGCTCAGATGCCGTTACTCATCACGGCGAACGGCGGCCGCACCGTCGAGAGCTCGCGCGCGATCGCACAGTTCGTCGAGGCTTTCGCGATCCCGACGATCCATTACCGGCCGCGCCACCTCGCGCTGTCGACCGAGCATCCGATGCACTGCGGCTGGGATCCGCACGCGCTGCTCAAGGAAGCGGACCTGGTCCTGGTGGTCGATTGCGACGTGCCGTGGATTCCGAAGGAAGGCGGCCCGCGCCCCGACGCAAAGGTCGTACACATCGGCCCCGATCCCCTCTTCGCACGCTACCCGCTGCGCGGTTTCCGCACCGACGTCGCGCTGACCGGCATGACGACCGCCACGCTCGCTTCGCTCGCCGAGCGGACCAGGAAGCATCTCTCTGCCAATGTAGAGTCGCGCCGCCGGACCGTCGAGGAAAAGTCTTCTCAAGTCAGAAGCAAGGCGCGCACTGATGCCGGCACTGCGCCCGCGGCCACTACAGGCAAGTACCTCTCCGCCTGCATCAACAAGGTGCTCGGCGAGGATTCGCTGCTGGTGAACGAGTATCCGATCGTGCTCGAGGAGATGACGATCCGCGAGCCGGGCCGCTACTTCGGCAATACCGCAGCGGGCGGCCTGGGCTGGGGCATGGGCGCCGCGCTCGGCGCCAAGCTAGCCTGCCCGGAGAAGACAGTGGTGTGCGCGCTCGGCGACGGCTCCTACATGTTCGGCAACCCGACCGCCGCACACTACGTGTCCGAGGCGATGCGGCTGCCAGTCCTCTTCGTCGTCGCCAACAACGCGCGCTGGGCGGCGGTGCATCGCTCGACGCTTTCGACCTACCCCAAGGGTCACGCCTCTGCAATGAAAGAGCCGCCGTTCGCGACGCTCGAGCCCTCGCCGCGTTTCGAGCACGTCATTCAGGCAAGCGGCGGCCACGGCGAAGCCGTGACGGAGCCGAAGGACCTGCTGCCCGCGCTCGAGCGTGCGATGAAGGTAGTGAAGGAAGAGAAGCGCCAGGCGCTCCTCAACGTGCGCATCGAAGCGGGCTACATCAAGACGAGCTGACGCTTACTGCGCGGTCCAGCCGCCGTCGATCGAATAGGCGGCGCCGCGGATCTGCGCCGCGGCCTCCGAGCAGAGGAACGAGGCGAGCTCGCCGATCTGCTCCGGCGTGACGAATTCGAGCGAAGGCTGCTTCTCGCCGAGAAGGCCGAGTTTCGCTTCTTCCACTGGAATCCTCTTCTCCGCCGCGCGCGCGTCGATCTGCTTCTGGACGAGCGGCGTCAGCACCCAGCCCGGGCAGATGGCGTTGCAGGTAATCGCCGTGCGCGCGGTCTCGAGCGCCACCACCTTGGTGAGGCCGACGATGCCGTGCTTCGCGGCTACGTAGGCGACTTTCTCGACCGAGGCAACGAGCCCATGCGACGAGGCGATGTTGATGATGCGGCCCCAGCCCCTCTGCTTCATGAGCGGCAGGGCGTGCTTGATGGTGTGGAAGCTCGAGCTGAGGTTGATCGCGAGTACCGCGTCCCAGCGCTCGGCCGGGAACTGGTCGATCGGCGCGACGTGCTGGATGCCGGCATTGTTGACCAGGATGTCGAGCGAGCCGAGCTTCGCCGCGGCGTCGCGCACGAGCGACTCGATCTCGCCCGGCTTGGTCATGTCGGCGCCGTTGAATTCCACTTTCACGCCGCCGCCGGCGATCTCCTTCTTCAGGCGCTCGATCAGCGCCGGCTCGCCGAATCCGTTCAGCATCACATTCGCGCCCTGCCTCGCCAGCGCGCGTGCGATGGCGAGGCCGATGCCGCTGGTGGAGCCGGTGACGAGGGCGGTCTTACCTTTCAGCATTCGGCGATGCTAACCACTTTTCATAGCCGCGCCGCCGAAGTTCGCACGCCGGGCAGGCGCCGCAGCCGTGGCCCCACACGTGGCGCTCGCCGCGCTCGGCGAGGTAGCAGGTGACCGTGTCCTCGACGATCAGCGCGACCAGCTTCTCGCCGCCCAGCTCGCGCGCCGTCTGCCAGGTCGCGGCCTTGTCGATCCACATGAGCGGCGTTTCGATGGCGACCCGGCGGTCGAGGCCGAGGGTGAGCGCGGCCTGCATCGCCTTCATGGTGGTATCGCGGCAGTCCGGGTAGCCGGAGAAGTCGGTCTCGCACATGCCGCCGACCAACACCTCGATGCCGCGGCGGTAAGCGAGGGCGGCGGCGATCGTGAGGAAGAGCAGGTTGCGTCCCGGCACGAAGGTGTTCGGCAGGCCGTTCGTTCCCATCTCGAACGCGACTTCGCGCGTCAGGGCGCTCTCGCCGAGCTCCGCCAGCACGCCGAGGTCGGTGACGCGGTCTTCGCCGAGGCGCGCGGCCCACGCCGGAAATTCCCGCCGCAGCCGAGCGAGGATCCGCGGCCGTGCGTCGAGCTCGATGCGGTGGCGCTGTCGGTAGTCGAAGCCGATGGTTTCCACGCGCGCGTAGCGCTCGAGCGCCCACGCGAGGCACGTGGTCGAGTCCTGTCCCCCGGAAAAAAGGACCAGCGCGGCGCCGGACAGGGTCAGGGTTGCGCTGCGGCCGCGGCCGGAGCGGCGAAGGACCGCGCCGGTCCGAGCGTGCCGACGAGCGGCAGCTTGAGGCCGTGAGGACCGACGCCGAAGCTCAGGCCGAGGAGATTGAGCTCGACGCCCTCGACCGAGCTCGCCGCCACGCCGAGCAGGCCGCGCAGCGAGAGCTGGTAGCCGCTGCCGCTCGGCGCCTTGGCCACGACCGAGCCGCGCAGATAGTCCTTGCCGATCGCCGTCGGCGGCAGGTCGACCTCGAGCTCGGGCACCGCGCGCGCGATCCACGCCGTGAAGGTGTTCGAGTTCGGCCCCGGCCAGAGGCCGTATTCGCCCGCATACGGGTAGCGCTTCGCGGCGGCGTCGATGCGCTTGATCAGCTCGTCGACGCCTGCGCCGCGCTTGTCGGCGTAGAGCTCGGGCTCGGAGCCGAACCAGCGGCCGTCGGGCGCGCGGTTGCGTACCACCACCGCGGTGTCCTGGTAGCGCAGCCGCCAGCCGATCACCTCGTACACCGTCCACTCGGGCGCGTCGGTCGGCTTGACCGCCACCCACGTGTGCACGCCGAAAAAGCCTTTCACCCCGACGGTGCGCGCGCCATAGACCTGCACCACTGCTTCGCGCACCACCTTGGGATCGGGCGCGGCGCCGGTCGGTTCGCGGCTCGCGGTGCGCCAGTCCTGCGCCATCACTGCCGTGGCGCCGGCGAGGAATGCGAGAAGGACATAGGCGATTTTCGCGAGAACTTTCATTCCCTGCTACCCGCCGTAGATACGCCGAAGGACCTCTTCCTTCATGCGGAAGCTCTGGGCCTCAGCCGGGAAGGCGCCCGAGTGGACCTCGGCGGCGTAGCGCGCGATCGCCGCCCGGATGGCCGCGCCGGCCTCCGTGTAGCGCTTGACGAACGTGGGCGTAAAGCCCGCGAACATTCCGACCAAGTCGTGGAATACAAGCACCTGACCGTCGCAATCCGGTCCGGCGCCGATGCCGATGGTCGGGATGCCGATGCGCCCGGTGACGAGCTTTGCGAGCGGCGCCGGGATCAGCTCGAGCACCACGCTCCAGCAGCCTGCCGCTTCCAGCGCGGCGGCGTCGGAGAGCACGCGGCGCGCGGTCTCTTCGTCCTTGCCCTGCAGCTTGTAGCCGCCGAGCGCGGAGGCAGTCTGCGGCGTCAGACCGACATGGCCCATCACCGGCACGCCGGCACGCACCAGCGCTTCGACGATCGGCGCAGCGTCCTCGCCGCCTTCCAGCTTCACCGAGTCGGCGCCGGCTTCCTTCATCAGGCGCGAAGCGCTGGCGAGCGCTTGCTCGGGCGTGCCGTAGGAGAGAAACGGCAGGTCAGCGACGAGAAAGGCTTCCGGCGCGCCGCGGCGCGCAGCTTTGGTGTGATGCACCATGTCGTCGAGCGTGACCGGCAAAGTGGAGTCGTAGCCGAGCACCACCATGCCTAGCGAGTCGCCGACCAGGAGAAGATCGATGCCGCCTTCAGCGGCGAGGCGCGCGGTCGGATAGTCGTAGGCGGTCAGCATCGCGAGGCGCTGGCCCTTCTTCCCGCGCAATTCGAGAACGGTGGGCTTCATGCCTCTGCGAACAGCGGCTCGCCTTGTTCCATCTCACCGGCGGCGCTCGGCTTGAGATTGGCGAAATCGAAAAGCTTGCGGTCGAGGAGATGCGAGGGCACCACGTCGGTCAGCGCTCGCATGATCGACTCGACGCGGCCGGGATGCTGCTTTTCCCACTCCTTCAGCATCCGGCCGACCACCTTGCGCTGCAGGTTGTCCTGCGAGCCGCACAGGGTGCACGGAATGATCGGGAAGCTCTTCACCTTCGAATACTCGAGCAGATCCTCCTCCGCGGCGTAAACCAGCGGGCGGATCACCGTGTGGCGGCCATCGTCCGAGACCAGCTTCGCCGGCATCGCCTTCAGCTTGCCGCCATTGAACAGGTTGAGGAAGAAGGTGGCGAGGACGTCGTCGCGATGGTGGCCGAGCGCGATCTTGTTCGCGCCGAGCTCGCCCGCGACGCGGTACAGGATGCCGCGGCGCAGCCTGGAGCAAAGCGAGCACATTGTCTTGCCGATCGGGATCACGCGCTTCACCGTCGAGTAGGTGTCCTGCTCTTCGATGTGGAACGGGATGCCGCGCGACTCGAGGTATTCGGGCAACACGCGCGCCGGAAAGCCCGGCTGCTTCTGGTCGAGGTTGACGGCGACGACATCGAACTTCACGGGTGCTTTGGCTTTTAGACCTATAAGTAGATCCAGCAGGCCGTGACTATCCTTGCCGCCGGACAGGCAGACCATCACGCGGTCGCCGTCCTCGATCATGCGGAAGTCGGCGATGGCGTCGCCGACCTGGTGGCGCAGGCGCTTGGCGAGCTTGTCGCTCTCGTACTTGTCCTTGCGTGGATCGGTCATAGGTGCAGAATCAGGTGACGACTTTCAGCCCGACGATGCCGGCGACGATGAGCAGGATCGAGCCGATCCGCAGCAGGGTCCGCGGCTCGCCGAACAGGATCATACCGGCGATCGCGACGCCGACCGCGCCGATACCGGTCCACACGGCGTATCCCGTGCCGATCGGGATGGTGCGCACCGCGAGCGCGAGGAAATAGACGCTGCCGACCATCGCCGCGACGGTGATGGCCGAGGGCAGGATGCGGCTAAAGCCGTCGGTGTACTTGAGGCCGGTCGCCCAGACGATTTCGAGCAGCCCCGCGAAGGTGAGCCAGATCCAGGCCATGGCGCTTCCTAGAGAAAGATCGAGCGCCCGCCGTCGACCGCGAGAATCTGCCCGGTGATGAAGGGCGCGCAAGCGAGGAAGTGTACCGCCTGCGCGATGTCCTCCGGCGTGCCGGTGCGCGCGAGCGGCGTGGTGGCGACGATGCGGCCGCGCTCGGCGTCGGCGAACTGGCCGTCGTCGGGCCAGGCGATGGCGCCGGGGGCGACGCCGTTCACGCGCACGTCCGGCGCGAGCTCGATGGCGAGCGAGCGCGTGAGCGCGGCGAGGCCCGCCTTGGCGATGCTGTACACCGGATAGCCCTTGAGCGGCCGCTCGGCGTGGATGTCGACGATGTTGACGATCACGCCGCGCGCTTTCGCGAGATGCGGCGCGGCCTCTTGGGCGATGAAGAGCGGCGCGCGCAGGTTCGAGCCGACCAGCTCTTCCCAGTGCGAGGCCTCGATCGCGCCGAGCGCGACCGGGAAAAAGCTCGAGGCATTGTTCACCAGCACGTCGAGGCCGCCGAAGCGCTCCAGCGCCGCCGCCACCAGCGCCCGCGGCGCGATCGGCGCGAGCAGCTCCGCCTTGACGCGCGCGGCGCTCTTCGGCCGCGCGGCATTGAGCTCAGCTTCGAGCGCCGCGGTCTCGGCTTCCGCGCTACGGTAGTGCAGCACCAGGTTGGCGCCGCCCGCGTGCAGGCGGCGCGCGATCGCCGCGCCGACGCGCCGCGAAGCGCCGGTCACGAGCGCGGTTTTTCCCTGTAGCGATCCGTCCATGAGCGCTGGGGATTCTAGGTTAAATTCCCGGCGTGCTCTCCCTCATCAGGAAAGAAATCGAGGCCGGCGGCGGCTGGATCTCGTTTGCGCGCTACATGGAGCTCGCGCTGCACGCGCCGGGGCTCGGCTACTACGCCGGCGGCGCGCGCAAATTCGGTGCGCAAGGCGATTTTGTCACCGCGCCCGAGCTTGGCCGCCTGTTCGGCCGCACGCTCGCGCGGCAGCTGCGCGAGTTCCCGCGCATCCTCGAGCTCGGCGCGGGCACCGGCGCGCTCGCAGAGACGCTGCTGGCGGAGCTCGGCTGCGAATACTGGATCCTCGAGACCAGCGCCGAATTGCGCGACCGCCAGCAGAAACGCCTCGGCGGCAAGGTCCGCTTTCTCGATGCGCTGCCCGAGCACTTCAGCGGCGCCATCGTCGGCAACGAAGTCGTCGACGCCATGCCCGTCCATGCCGTTGCGTGGCGCGATACCGGCATCTACGAGCGCGGAGTGACCTTTGAGAATGGGAAGCTCCTATGGAGCGACCGTGAAGCGCCCGAAGGGCTGCGGTACGAGGCACAAAAGATTGAAGTGCCGATCCCATATGTAAGTGAGCTGGGTTTAGTTGGATGGTCCTGGCTGCGGACCTTGGCGGAACGCCTGGAGAGCGGTGCGATCTTCGTCATCGACTACGGCTTTCCGCGCCGCGAGTACTACCACCCCGACCGCTCGATGGGCACGCTCATGTGCCACCACCGCCATCGTTCGCACGGCGACGTGTTCTTCGAGCCGGGCGGCCAGGACATCACCGCGCACGTCGATTTCAGCGCGCTCGCCGCGGCGGCGCGCGAGGGTGGCCTCGAGGTGCTCGGCTACGCCAGCCAGGCGCAGTTCCTGGTGAACTGCGGCATCACCGAGGTCCTCGGCGAAGCGAACGTCGAGAATGCCCTGCACTATGCGCCGATCGCCGCCGAGGCGCAGAAGCTGCTCTCGCCCGCCGAGATGGGCGAGCTCTTCAAGGTGCTGGCAGTCGGGCGGGGCACGGAGCGGCCGCTGCGCGGCTTCTTGCACAACGACCGATCGCACACCCTCTAGGCATGCACCGCGCCGCATTGCTCCTCGTCGTCGCCGCGTTCGCGGCTTCTGCCGACGAGATGGAGGACGCCAGGAAGCGCTGGGAGACCTCGCCGTACGGCCCGATGCTCGAGCGCATCCTGCCGCCCGCCTTCGAGGCTCGCCAGCTTCCCGAGCCGGGTTCGGAAGGCGCGCGCCTCGTGCAGCGCTACTGCGTGCAGTGCCACAACCTGCCGAACCCGGCGATGCACCACGCCGCCAAGTGGCCGCCGATCGTCGATCGCATGGTGGTGCGCATGGAAGGCCGCGGCAACATGGGACGGCTGATGGCCGACATGATGGCCGGCGTGCACGCCCCGGCGCCGGAAGAGACGCAGGCGCTGAACGCCTACCTGCAGGAGAACGCGCAGACCCCGCTCGATCCGGCGCGCTATCCGGAAGTGAACCGGCCGTCGGGCGAAGCGTTCCGTCTCGCCTGCAGCCAGTGCCACGTGCTACCGGATCCGAAGCGCCACACCGCTGCCGAGTGGCCCGCCGTCGTCGCGCGCATGCAGCAGAACATGGAGTGGATCAACCGCGTGATCGGCTCCAAGCCCGACCCGGACGAGCCGCAACTGCGCGTCGAAAAGATCAACGCTTTTCTGAAGAAGTACGCCCGCTAGAAACTTGGTTCAAACCGGCGGCACCGCCATCCCCTTCGCCACCGCCGGCCGCGCCCCCACCTTGTCGTACCAGCGTTTGACCGCGGCGAACTGCGCGAGGTCGACGCGGTGCCACTCGTGGCGCGCCACCCACGGGTAGATCGCCATGTCGGCGATGGAATATTCATTTCCTGCAAAAAAATCACTCCCCTTGAGACGAGTATCCATTACTCCATAGAGCCGCTTGGCCTCGTTGCCGTAGCGCTCGCTGCCGTACGGAATCTCATCCTTTTTCGCGCGCATGAAGTGGTGCGCCTGACCGAACATCGGCCCGACGCCGCCCATCTGGAACATCAGCCATTGCAGCACTTCATATTTTATTTTTTCGGGGAAGAATCGCTTCGTCTTGTCGGCGAGGTAGATCAGGATCGCGCCCGATTCCATCATCGCGATCGGCTTGCCGCCGGGGCCGTCCGGGTCGACGATCGAAGGGATTTTGCCGTTCGGGTTGATCTTCAGGTACTCGGGCGCGAACTGCTCGGTGTTCGTGCCGATGTTCACCTTGTGCATGCGGTACGGCAGCGCGCACTCCTCCAGCATAATGGAGACCTTGCGGCCGTTCGGCGTGCTCCAGGTATAGAAATCGATCATGTTGAAGTGGTTGATTACCGTGGTGGTGGTGTTGGTAGTCTTCTCGGCCCTCGCGCCGCGCCTGGGCCGCTACCACATCGGCCGGCTGCCGGGCGACTTCATGATCCCGGTGCGCGGACGAATCTACTACATCCCGCTCGCCAGCACGCTCGCGCTTTCGCTCCTCGTCTGGCTGATCGGCCGGCTCATCTGAGCGCGGCGATCGCCTTCAGCCGCGCCTCGTCCACCGCCTTCGCGATATCGCCGCCTCGCTGCGCGATCCCGGCCGCGTCGACCGCCGCCGCCGCCGCCCGCGCCCTCTCGAAACGGGCGGTTTCGACGCCTTCCTGGCGCGCCACCCCAAGCAGCTCAGCGAAACGATCCGGCCGCCGGAACGCATCCGTCTTTTTCAACAAATCCAGGAACTCCTCCGGACGCTTGGCCGCGCCCAGGAGGTCCCGGTTGCGAGAGGCCAGCGAGCCGAGTTCGCGTGGATCGTTCGGTGCCTTCAATCGGTCGGCCAGCGCTTCCGCCTTTTCCGCCGGCATGTGCCAGGCCAGCGCAGCGAAGCGCATGGGAAGAGAGCCGGTGAAGCGCCTCGGTACAGCCTGAATTTCCGGCAGGTTCTTGCTCATGAAGCCGCACGCGGAGAGAACGTCGAACATCCTCTCCGGGTGGTCTTCCATCAGGCCTTTCGAGAACTCCTGCCAGACCCGCTCCGCCACCAGGTATTCGGTCTCCCCGGAATCAACCATCTTCCGCATCAACTCCATGGTCGCTTTCGCGACCTCGAAGCCGAAGCGCGCCGCGAAGCGCGCGACGCGAAGGATGCGGACCGGATCCTCCGGAAAAGCTTCACTCACGTGGCGCAGGGTGCGTTGCTCGAGATCTCGCCTGCCGTGAAATGGGTCGATGAGCGAACCGTCCTCGGCCTTGGCCATGGCGTTGATGGTGAGGTCGCGGCGCCTGAGGTCGTCCTCGAGCGAGACTTCGGGCGAGGCGTAGACGGTAAAGCCCTTGTAGCCGCGGCCGCTTTTTCTTTCGGTGCGCGCGAGGGCGTACTCCTCGTGCGTTTCCGGGTGGAGGAAGACCGGGAAGTCCTTGCCGACGGGCTTGAAGCCGAGCTTTACCATCTCGTCGGGCGTTGCGCCGACCACCACCCGGTCGCGGTCCTTGACCGGCAGGCCGAGCAGCTCGTCGCGCACTGCGCCGCCGACAACGTAGATCTTCACTCGTACTGGTCGAACTGAGGAATCGATTCTTTCTCGCGCGCCGCGGCGGCGATCCACTCCTTCATCGCCGGCAGCGCGAGCATCCGGTCGTAGTAGGCGCCGTTGTCGACCGCCACTTCATAGGTGCGGAATCGCAGCGCGACCGGCGCGTACATCGCATCGGCGGCCGAGAATTCGCCGAACAGGAAGGGGCCGCGCGCTTCGCTCCAGATGGAATTTATTCTTTTCACTTCTGAAAGAACTTCCGGCGTCCTGCCTTTCCCGGGATAGCGCCTGCGCACGTTCATGCTCATGTGATTGCGGAGATTTGGAAACCCGGAATGCATTTCGGCGCTGATGGCTCTGGCGGCGGCGCGCGCCTCGCGACCGGAGGGCCACAGGGGATGCTTCTCCGCGAGATATTCGAGGATCGCGAGCGAGTCCCAGACCCGCACGCCGCCGTCGATGAGGATGGGCACTTTACCGGCGGGTGATTCGAGCAGGATCTGCTCCTTGGCGCCGGGGCCGTAGAGCGGGATGCGCTTCTCGTCGAACTTCAGGCCGAGGACCTTCATCGCGATCCAGGGGCGCAAGGACCACGACGAGTAGTTCTTGTTGCCGATGACGAGAATCATGTCCTGACCGGGCGCGCGCCGGCGATGCCTCTCAGTACTGCTTCTTCGGATCGATCTTCGGCTTCTCGAATACGCCGGGCGGCGGCGGGCGGCCGCCATCCGATGAGGCGGCATTGAACGTCGCCCTCGGCGTGGCGACGCTGCTGGTCGTGTCCTTCACCGCCTTGGCGGCGACGCCCGGCGGCGGGTTCTGGCCGTACTGCACCTTGCCGTTCTTGTCCGCCCAGCGGTAGACCTGCTGCGCGTTGGCTGCGGCGGCGACGAAAAGCAGGAGGGCCGGCAGGATTCTCATCGAAGGCATTCTAGCGCCGCGCGCGCCAGCGTAGCTGCGGGTAGCGCTCGCGTGGCCCCGAGGGCGCGAGCCAGGCCGGCGCCGTCGCCTCGAGGGGCTGCGGCTGGATGCCGAAGGGAAAGGCGCCGCTGCACACGCTCGGCACCTGCATCGAGAAATAATTGTCGCGCGTCATGAGGGGCCCGGGCGTCCACTCCATGAGGCGGGCCTGCAGATACGACAGGCGCTCGGACAGCCCGACGATCAGCCGCCGGCGCCCCGTCACGGCGCAGGCGTACTCGACGAGCTGCTTCAGCGTGTAGGTCCGCGGCCCGCAAAGCTCATAGACCTTGCCGCGGGTCTGCGGCTCGTCGAGCGCGGCGAGCAGCGCGCGCGCCACGTCGCCGACATATACCGGCTGGAACTTCGCGCCGGGGCAAGGCAGCGCCATGCCCGGCAGAAAGCGCAGCAGCGCGGCGAACTGGTTGAGGAAGCGGTCCTCGGGGCCGAACACGATCGAGGGCCGGAACACGGTGACGTCGAGGTCCTCGGCGGCGAGCACCGCCTGCTCGCCGAACGCTTTCGAGCGCAGGTATTCGGAAGGCGCCGCGGCCGCGGCGCCCACGGCGCTGATGTGCAGCAGGCGGCGCGCGCCGGTCGCGCGGCAGGCGGCGACGATCGCCTGCGGCAGCTCGACGTGCACGCGCGCGAAGTCGGGGCCGTAGTCGTTGGGCCCGCGCTCGTCGGCGCGGCCGCGGCGGCCGTGCAGGATGCCGACCAGGTTGATCACCGCGTCGCGGCCGGCAGCGAGCCGCTCGAGCGCACGCGGCGCGAAAACGTCGGCCTCGACCACTTCCACGGTCGGCAGCAGGATCAGGTGCTTTGCGCGCTCGCCGCGGCGCGTCGGCACCAGCACGCGCACGCCGCGCGCAGCGAGCGCGGCGACGAGGTGGCGACCGAGGAAGCCCGAGCCGCCGACCGCGAGGACGCTGCGATGCTCCACGCTACTCCCGGTCGTCGTAGTCGCCGGCCGGCTCGGCGCCGTCGCGCGCCGGGATCACGCCCAGCCGCGCCTTGATCGGCACCGGCTTCTCGTGCAGCAGCGCGGCGTAGAACACGGAATTGGCCATCACGCGCTTCACGTACTCGCGCGTTTCGGAGTATGGAATGGTCTCGGTGTAGATCGCGCCTTCGAGCGGCCGCGCGTCGCGCCAGCGGCGCGCGCGGTTCGGCCCCGCATTGTAGGCGGCGGAGGCGAGCACCAGGTGGCCGAGCTGGTCGAGCACGATCTTCATGTAGCCGGTGCCCATCGCGATGTTGGTCTTCACCTCGGTGACGTTCTTCGGCCGGTAGCCGCGCATGCCGATCTTCGCGGCGACGAAGCGCGCGGTGTGCGGCATCACCTGCATCAGGCCGGCCGCGCCTGCGGCCGAGCGCGCTTCCATGATGAAGCGGCTCTCCTGGCGCACCAGGCCATAGACCCACGCCTCATCGAGGCCCTGCGACTTCGAGTACTCGCTGAACACGTCCTGGTAAGGCACCGGGTAGCGCAGCGCGTAGTTGTGCGAGCGCATCGTGCGGTCGGCGGTGTGGATCGCGCGGTCGTAGAGGCCTTCGCGCAGCGCCACCTGCGACGCCGCGAGGAGCTGGTGGTCGTCGAAGGAGCGGATCGAGAAGATCCACTCGTCGACGCCCTCGCTGCGCAGGCCGAGGCGGATCAGCTCGAGCGCCCGCGCGAGGCCGGGATTGGCTCTCGCTGCGGCAAGCTCCTCTTCGGTCGGCACGTAGGCGACCTCGGGCAGCGCGGTGGTATAGCCGAGCTCCTCGTTGGCGAGCAGGCCGTAGAAGTTGGCATGGCCGGCAATGCGCAGGAAGTAAGCGCGCGCCCCGGTGTCGTCGCTCTGGGCGGCGAGCGCGCGGCCGTACCAGTAGCTCCAGGCCGGGTCGCGCCGCGTCTCGGTCGACAGGCCGTCGATCGCCTCGCGCACCGTCTGCCACTGGCCCCGGCGCAGCGCGGCGCGCGCCTTCCACGCGAGCTGCGCGTCGCTCAGCGTCTGGTCTTCGGCGCGCGCGTACCACTTCAGCGCCGACTCGTGATGCGAGCGCGCCGCCTCGTAGGCGACGCGCCCCCAGAGGTATTTCAGCTCGGCTCGCGGCAGCTTGTCACCGAGCGCGCCGTCGAGTAGCCGCGCCATAGCCTCGGGGTCGTCGCGCGCATAGCGCGCGCCCGCGAGCACCGCTACCTCGCGCGCCGGTCGCGCTTCGAGGCTCGCCGGCAGCCGCCCGAGATGGCGCTTGGGATGGCGCGCCGCCTCGGCGAGCGCGCGCTCGTCGGGCGCTTCGCCTTTCGGCAGGTAGCCGAGCGCTGTCTTCGCGGCGGTGATCTGCCCGTTCTCGAACAGCACCCGCACCCGCCGCCAGATCGCGGTGGTCGGGAAGCGCTCGCTCTTCATCATCGCCTCGACCAGCCGCGCGCAGCCCTCGGGCAGCTCCTTCGGCTCGGTCCAGACGGCTTCGATGTCGCTGAGGTAGGTCGGCTCGCCCTGCGAGAGGCGCGCAAGCCGCGAGTAGCAGCGCAGCTCGAGATCGTCGCGCGTGTAGAGCGAGGCCTCGCGCTCGAAGCTCGCCCAGTCCTTGCGCCGCCCGAGCACACGCAGCCAGTCGGCGCGGAGCAGCTCGCCCACATAAGCGGAGCGGTATTGCTTCAGGAAGGCCTGCACCTCGGTTGCCGGCTTGTCTTCCAGACGCACCGCGAGCTGCCAGTAGTCGACCCAAGGCTTGAGCGGATAATCGTCGAGCGCTTTCGCGTGCCGTGCCAGACTCAGGGCATTGCCGGCGCGGTAGGCGTCCGACGCGCCGATGAATTCCTTGTCCGGGTTCGCTGCCGCAAAAGCGGGCGCCGCGAGCCCGGTGCAAAGAAGCACGAGCACGGAACTAAGATAGCCAAAATACTTCAAAATCATAGAGAAAGCATACACCCATCGCATGGACACGGCTTCACTCAAGGCTTGGCGCAAAACGCAGCGCGAGCGGCTCATTTCGGCGCGAGTTCGCGTCACGCCGGCGCAACTCGAGACCTGGCGCCGCGCGATGGACGCCACGCTCGAGCGCTCTTTTCCGGGGCTCGCGCGCGGCCGTCTCGCCTTCTGCTGGCCGATCAAGGGCGAGTACGACGCGCGCCATCTCGCCAGAACGCTGCGCGGCCGCGGCGCGTTGACCGCGCTGCCGGTCGTCGTCGCGCCGAAGCAACCGCTCGTCTTCCGTGAATGGCATCCCGGCATCGAGCTCGCCGTCGGGCCGCTCGACATTCCCTACCCGAAGCATTCTGCCGAAATCATCCCGGACGCGGTGCTCCTTCCGATGAACGGCTGGGACTCGGCAGGTTACCGGTTGGGCTACGGCGCGGGCTTCTTCGATCGAACTCTTGCAAGTCTTACAAAGCGCCCGGTGGTAATCGGCGTGACCTACGAAATGGCGAAGCTCGACACCATCCACCCGCAGTCCTGGGACATCCCGGTCGACTTCGTCGTCACCGAGCGCGGCGCGTATCGGCGCGATCCGGAGGGACTGGTGTTCCTGGCGGCGCCGGAAATGGGCGGCTCGGGCGAGATTTCCTCGCCAGTCTGCTACGCCGACGAGAAGTACTTCGAGGGAAAGCGCTAGCGTTTCAGAGCCAGGGTGACGCCGTCGCCGATGGTCAGCATGGCGGTATCGACGCGCTCGTCTTTGTTAACGCGTTCGTTGAATACCCTCAGCGCGATGGTTTGCTGGTCGTTCGCCTTGGGGTCGGCCACCTCGCCGGACCAAAGCACGTTGTCGACGGCGATTAGACCGCCGGGCCGCAGCAACTCCAGGCAGCGCTCGTAGTAGCTCCAGTAGCTCGGCTTGTCGGCATCGATGAACGCGAAGTCGAATCGGCCTTTGTCTTTCGCAAGCATCTCATCAAGCGTCCGCAGGGCCGGACCGATGCGTAGATCGATCTTTTTCTCTACGCCCGCCTTCTTCCAAAACGGCTTGCCGACGCTGGTGAATTCCTCGCTGATATCGCAGCACACCACGCTGCCGTCCTCCGGTAGCGCGAGGGCGACGGCGAGCGCGCTGTAGCCGGTGTAGGTGCCGATCTCGAGGCAGCGCTTCGCGCGCATCAGCTTCACCAGCAGCGCCATCAGGTTGCCCTGGTCGGCGCCGATCTGCATGCCGGAATGGCGTACTTTCCGCGTGGCTTGCCTCAGCTCGGCGAGGACGGGCGCCTCCCGTACCACGTGCTCGACGATGTAGCGGAAGATCTTGTCCGGCAGAAACGGTGCGCGACCGGCCACGGTTACACCAAGAACAGGCGGTAGGCAGGGTTGCGCGTCTCGTCGGCGCAGGGATAGCCGATCTTCTCGAGGAAGGCGCGGAAGGCGCCGGCCTCGTGCCGCGGCACCTGCATGCCGACCAGCACGCGGCCGTAGTCGGCGCCGTGGTTGCGGTAGTGGAACAGGCTGATGTTCCAGTCGCTGCGCATGTTGTCGAGGAAGCGCATCAGCGCGCCGGGCCGCTCCGGGAACTCGAAGCGATACAGCAATTCGTCCTTCGCGGGCGCGCGTCCACCCACCATGTGCCTCACGTGCCACTTCGCCATCTCGTTGTCGGAGAGGTCGAGTGTCTTCAGGCCATGGCGGCGCAGGTTGGCGACGATGCGCGCGGTCTCTTGCCGCCCCTGCACCTCGACGCCGACGAAGATATGCGCCTGCCTCGAATCGGCGATGCGGTAGTTGAACTCGGTGACGTTGCGCGCGCCGAGCGTGGCGCAGAATTTCCTGAAGCTGCCGGGACGCTCGGGGATGGTGACGGCGAGCACGGCTTCCCGGTGCTCGCCTACCTCTGCGGCCTCGGCGATGAAGCGCAGGCGATCGAAGTTGGTGTTGGCGCCCGAGGCGACCGCGACCAGCGTCTTGCCCGTGGCACCGCGACGCTCGACCCAGGTCTTGGCGCCGGCGACCGCCAGCGCGCCAGCGGGCTCGAGCACCACGCGCGTATCCTCGAAAACGTCCTTGATGGCCGCGCACATCTCGTCGGTGTCGGCGAGCACCATCTCGTCGACGAGCTCCCGGCACAAGCGGAAGGTCTCCTCGCCGACGCGCTTGACGGCGACGCCGTCGGCGAACAGGCCGACGTGGTCCAGAGCGATGCGCCGGTTCTTTTTCAGCGAAATCGTCATCGCCGCGGCGTCGACCGGCTCCACCCCGATGATTTTTATTCTCGGCTTGATCTTCTTCACGTAAGCCGCGATGCCCGAGATCAAGCCGCCGCCGCCGACCGGGACGAAGATGGCGTCGATCGGGCCGGCGTGCTGGCTGAGGATCTCCATGCCGATGGTGCCCTGGCCGGCGATCACCTCGGGGTCGTCGTACGGATGGACAAAAGTGAGGCCGCGCCGGCGCTTCAGCTTTAGCGCGTGCGCATAGGCTTCGTCGTAGGAGTCGCCATGCAGCACCACCTCCGCACCGCGCGCGGCGACGGCGTTGATCTTGATTCGCGGCGTCGTGACGGGCATCACGATCACGGCGCGGCAGCCCAGGCGCTGCGCCGCCAGCGCCACGCCCTGTGCGTGGTTGCCGGCGCTCGCGGCGATGACGCCTTTCTTCAACTTTGCCGCCGGCAGGCCGACCATCTTGTTGTAGGCGCCGCGCAGCTTGAACGAGAATACCGGCTGCAGGTCCTCGCGCTTGAGCAGCAGGCGGTTCTTCAGGCGCTTCGAAAGGGCCGGCGCGAGTTCGAGCGGCGACTCGGACGCGACGTCGTAGACCCGCGCTTTCAGAATCCGTTCGAGGTAGTCGTTTTTCAAGGCGGACGAATTTAGCACGTAGGGGGCAAGGCAACGCTACTGGAGGTGCTGCATGGCTCTTTGGAGAAACATCGGCGGTCTCAACACCATCGCGCCCGGCGCGACGATCCACTGGGGTTACTACTACCCGCCTGGCGGCCGGGACGTCGGCGTGGCAATCGCGGCGCCGAACCTGCAGTCGGCGAACATCAATAACGAGCTGACAATGGAGCAGGGCATCGTCGAGCGCCAGACGCCGGTCGAGGAAGGAGCGCCCGAGATCCACTACACGCTGAGAGTCAGGAATCTCGGGGCGGGCTCGCTCACCTACAACCTCAACATCGGAGACTGGCAATGACGCGCGTCTCGGTCGTCACTCAGCGCGGCAAGGTGCTCGGCGTCTACATTCCGCCGACGCAAACGGTCGACCCGCGCGCGCCGATCGCCTACCTGATCGCCGGGCGCGGCCAGGTCATCGTCGACGTGGAAGTCGCCGTCCCCGCGGTGCTCAAGCGCGAGAAGGACATCAAGGCGTTCCACGCCGCGGTGGCGAAGAAGCTCAAGGGCCGTCGCCGGAAATAGCCGCATGCGCCGCGAATGGCCGCTCGCTCTCAGCTACGGCACCGCAGCGGTGTTCTTCATCTTCCACCAGCAGATGCTGGACAAGCTGGAGACACCGCTGTGGGCGGCGCTCGCCTTCCTCTGGCTGTTCGCGGTGATGCTGCTGTCCGCGTTCGCCGTGGTGCGTCACTCGGAAAGCCTGGCCAGCCTCGTCGGCGAGCCCTACGGCACGCTGATCCTCACCTTCGCGGTCACCGCGATCGAGGTGATGATGATCGCGGCGGTGATGCTCACCGGCCCGCCGATCTCGTTCCTCGCGCGCGACACCATGTTCGCCGTGGTGATGATCGTGTTCAACGGCATGGCGGGCGTCGCGTTGCTGCTCGGCGGCCTGCGCTACCACGAGCAGAGCTACAACCTGCAAGGCGCGAATGCCTTCCTCGCGGTGATCGTGCCGCTCGCGGTCGTCGGCCTGATCCTGCCCAATTTCACCGTTTCCGGCCAAGGACCGACGCTCTCCACGCCGCAGGAGATCTTCCTGATCTTCATGTCGCTCGCGCTCTACGGCGTGTTCCTCGCCATGCAGACGCTCAGCCACCGCAAATACTTCCTCGGCCCCGACGAATCGATTGGGCATGCGGAGCACAAGGTGCGCTCGGGCCCCTGGCACGGCGTGCTGCTGGTCGCTCACATCGTGCCGATCGTGCTGCTGTCCAAGCAGATCGCGCTGCCGATCGAGTTCGGCGTCAAACTGTTCGACGCGCCCGAGGCGTTTGTCGGCTTTTTGGTGGCGGTCCTGGTCCTCTCGCCGGAGTCGCTCGCCGCGGTGCGCGCGGCGCTCGCCAACCAGATGCAGCGCTCGATCAACCTGCTGCTCGGCTCGGTGCTGGCGAGCATCAGCCTGACGGTCCCCGCGGTGCTTCTCATCGGCCTGGTGACCGGCCGCACGGTGGTCCTCGGCCTCGCACCGGTCGACGCGATCATGCTGGTGCTGACGCTCGTTCTGAGCATGCTCACCTTCGCGAGCGGCCGCACCAACGCGCTGCTCGGCGCCGTGCATCTGGTGCTCTTCCTCGCCTACCTGATGCTGATCTTCGAGCGCTAGCTAAGCCGCCTGCAGCTTGGCCATCGCGAGAACGAGCTCCTTGAGCCCGTGGTTGCGGAAATTCACCTGCACGCGCACATCTCCGCCCTGTCCCAGCAGATCGACGATCACGCCGGGCCCGAACTTCGGATGCACCACGTTCTGCCCGATGCGGAAGCCGCCGACGTCGCGTGCGACGGGTTTTTTGGACAGGAAAGACTCCTTGCTGCGCGAAAAGTCCGGCGTAAACGCCTTCTGTTTCGAGAAGCGCGGCGTCAGCCACTTCAGCAGCTCCTGCGGAATCTCCTCGAGGAAGCGCGACGGAATGTTGTAGCGCGTCTGGCCGTGCAGCATGCGCGTCTGCGCGTGCGAGAGGTACAGCCGGTTGCGCGCGCGGGTGATCGCCACGTAGGCGAGGCGCCGCTCCTCCTCCAGGCCGTCGCGCTCGGTCGCGCTCTGCTCGTGCGGGAAGAGTCCTTCCTCCAGCCCGGTGAGGAACACGACGTCGAACTCGAGACCCTTGGCCGAGTGCACGGTCATCAGCTGCAGCGCTTCCTGCCCCTCGCCCGCCTGGTGCTCGCCCGCTTCCAGCGCCGCATGGCTGAGGAACGCAGTGAGCGGGTGGACTGCCTCACCCGACTCGCTCTGGCGATCCTCCTCGGTGAACGCGGCGGCGGCGTTGGTGAGCTCCGCCAGGTTCTCGAGGCGCTCGGCGCCCTCGCGCTCAGCCTTGTAGTGCTCCAGCAGACCGCTGCGCGCGACCACGTGCTCGATCAGCTCCGGCAGGGGCAGGTTCTCGGTTTCCTTCCTTAGATCTTCAATCAATTTCTTGAAGATAGAGGCTTTCGATGTTCCCACCGAAGCCATCAGAGAAATCCCGCCGGCCTTCGCCGCATCCTGGATCTGCTCGACGGTGCGCGCGCCGATACCGCGCGGCGGAAAGTTCGCGACGCGCAGGAAGGCGTTGTCGTCGTCCGGCGTCGCGACCAGGCGCAGGTAGGCGAGCGCGTGCTTGATCTCCGCCCGCTCGAAGAAGCGCAGCCCGCCGTAGACGCGGTAGGCGATGCCCTGCGAGAAGAGGGCATGCTCGATCACCCGCGACTGCGCGTTCGAGCGGTAGAGGAGCGCGACGTGCGAGAGCGGCGCGCCTTCGCGCGAAAGCGCCTGCACCTCCTCGACGATCCAGCGCGCCTCGTCGTTGTCCGACTCGGCCTCGAACACGCGTAGCGGCTCGCCCGGGCCCGCCGAGGTCCACAGGTTCTTGCCCAGGCGGTTGCGGTTGTTGGCAATGAGCGCGTTCGCCGCGTCGAGGATGTTGCCGTGCGAGCGGTAGTTCTGCTCGAGGCGGACCACCTTCTTCACCTGGAAGTCGCGCTCGAACTCGGCCATGTTGCCGACGTTGGCGCCACGGAAGGTGTAGATGCTCTGGTCGTCGTCGCCGACGCAGAAGAAGCAGTTGTCGCGCGAGCGGAACAGCTTCAGCCAGCGGTACTGCAGCCGGTTGGTGTCCTGGAACTCGTCGACCAGCACGTAGCGGAAGCGCTGTGCGTAGTGCTCCCGCAGAATCTCGTTCCTGGATAGAAGTTCGAAAGAGCGTAAAAGCAATTCGGGAAAATCCACCACGCCTTCGCGCTGGCACTGCTCGTCGTAGGCGGCGTAGAGCTCGGCGAAGCGCTTCGTGTTCTCGTCGGTGACCGCCACGTCACGCGCGCGGATTCCCTCTTCCTTCTGCCCGTTGATGAACCACTGCACCTCGCGCGGCGGGAAGCGGTCTTCGTCGACGTTCATCGACTTCATCAGGCGTTTGAGCACCGCGAGCTGGTCCTGCGTGTCGAGGATCTGGAAGGCTTGCGGCAGGCCGGCGTCGCGGTGGTGCGCCCTCAGCAGCCGGTTGCACAGGCCGTGGAAGGTGCCGATCCACATGCCGCGCGTGCTCACCGGCAGCATCGCCGTCACGCGCGTCAGCATCTCGCGCGCGGCCTTGTTGGTGAAGGTGACCGCCAGGATGTTCGACGGCGAGGCGCGGCCGCCCTTCACCAGCCAGGCGATGCGCGTGGTCAGGACCCGCGTCTTGCCGCTGCCCGCGCCCGCGAGGATGAGCGCGTTCTCGTCGCCGAGCGTGACGGCGGCGAGCTGCTCCGGGTTGAGAAGTTCGAGGTGAAGCGACAAGCCGCGATTTTATCGCGGCCCGCCGCGTGTTTTGCGATCGCGGAGCGTCTAGCCCGAAACGACCGGCTTTTCCACGCCGTGCTTGCCGCGCAGCTGGTCGGCGAGGGCCGACGCCTCCGCCTTCGACGGCAGGTTGCGGATCCGCACAGCGTAGCTGCGCTTGTCGCCGTCCTTCAGCGGCTGGATCTCGGCCGGGTAGCCGGCCTTGCGCACCGCGTCGTACACCTCGAGCGCGCCGCGCTGCGTGTCGGCGACGGCGAGCCGCACGCTCCACTTGCCGCCGAGGCGCGCGGCGCCCTTGCCGCGCTCGATCTCGGTCTCCTTCGCCCATTCGTTGAGCTGCTGGCCCTCGACGAAGCCGACCGGCTGCGTCTTGCCCTTGTCGCGCTGGTAGAACTGGCGCGGCTGGTCCATCGTCACGGCCTGCTCGCCTTCGGCGCCGACCTCGATCTTGCCCTCGATCAGGCAGACGATCTCCCGCTGGTCGCGCGAGCGGCCCCAGAGGTCGGTGCCGCGGATGCCGGCGGTGACGGTGGCGACCGTGATATTCACCTCGCGCCAGCGCTGCTTGGCGGCGATGTCGGTCGTGAAGCGGAACGCGCCCTCGAGGACGCGCAGCGCGGCGCGGAACAGCTCGCTCGACGGCGCCATCTCGGCGATGCGCAGGCTGCCGTTCTCCCCGAGCTTCACCGTGCTGCCCTCGGCGAGCTTGACCTGCAGGCGCGAGCCGGCGCCGGTCTTCAGCTGGTCGCCGGCCTGCAGCACCATGCCGGGCGCCACCGGCGAGCTGCGCCCGGAGCGTTCCACCCAGGCGGGCATCTGCACGCCCTCGACGACCGCGGCCGGCTGGGCGAGCGCCTGTGCGCTGCCGAGCAGCGCCGCGGCGATGAATGCGTTCCTGAAGAACGGCTGGCTCATTTCTGGTCCCCCTTCTTAAGCGTGCGCGCGGCGTGGAGCAGCGCGGCGACGAATGCGTGGTACTTGAGCGGCGTCATCTTAACCTCCCGTGTGCTGCCATATACGGACGCCCGGCGCCGGCTGGATGCAGGGGGGCGGCTATAATCCGCCCGCAGTTCCCTTATCTCCGCGCATTTTTTCACATGCAAGAAACCTACGATCCGGCGGCAGTCGAGCGCGACGCGCAAAAGTACTGGGGCGCGCACGCCTCGTTCCGCTCGGTCGAGGATCCCAAGAAGCGCAAGTTCTACTGCCTCTCGATGTTTCCCTATCCGTCGGGGAAGCTGCACATGGGGCACGTGCGCAACTACACCATCGGCGACGTCCTCACGCGCTACTACCGGATGCGCGGATACAACGTGCTGCAGCCGATGGGCTGGGACGCCTTCGGCCTGCCGGCCGAGAATGCCGCGATGGCGAACAAGGTGCCGCCGGCGAAGTGGACGCGCGACAACATCGCGTACATGAAGAAGCAGCTGCAGGGCCTCGGCTTCGCGCTCGACTGGCAGCGCGAGCTCGCCACCTGCGACGCGAGCTACTACAAGTGGAACCAGTGGCTATTCACGCGCCTGTTCAAGAAGGGCCTCGCCTACAAGAAGACCGGCGTCGTCAATTGGGACCCGGTCGACCAGACTGTGCTCGCCAACGAGCAGGTGATCGAGGGCCGCGGCTGGCGCACCGGCGCGGTGGTCGAGAAGCGCGAGATCCCGATGTACTTCTTCAGGATCACGGCCTACGCCGAGGATCTGCTCAAGGCGCTCGACGACCTGCCCGGCTGGCCCGAGCAGGTGAAGCTGATGCAGAAGAACTGGATCGGCAAGTCCGAGGGCGTCCGAATCGGATTTGAGTATTTTTTAGAGAACAAAAAACAGACCCTCTGGGTCTTCACCACCCGTGCCGACACCCTGATGGGCGCGACTTTCATGGCGGTGGCGGCGGAGCATCCGATTGCCGCATTTGCTTCTCAGAAAAATCCCGAACTGAAAGCCTTCGTCGAGGAGTGCAAGAAAGGCGCGGTGATGGAGGCCGATCTCGCACAGATCGAGAAGCAGGGCATGCCTACCGGCATCTTCGCTACTCACCCGCTTACGGGAGAGAAACTGCCCGTTTGGGTCGGCAACTACGTGCTGATGGGCTACGGCGAAGGCGCGGTGATGGGCGTGCCGGCGCACGACGAGCGCGACTACGCCTTCGCGCTCAAGTACAAGCTTTCGATCAAGCCTGTCATCCGGCACCCGGCAGGGGATCGCGTCGATCCGCCGTGGCGGTCGGAATACGCGGAATACGGCGTTTGCATCAATTCCGGACCCTACAACGGTCTTTCCTTTGGTGAAGCCGTAAACGCCATAGCGCGCGATTTGAAACAAAAAGATCTGGGGGAGAAGCAGATCCAATGGCGCCTGCGTGACTGGGGAATCTCGCGGCAACGGTATTGGGGTTGCCCGGTCCCGATCATTCACTGCCCGTCATGCGGCGACGTGCCGGTGCCGGACGACCAGCTGCCGGTCAGGCTGCCCGAGCACCTGGTGCCCGACGGCACCGGCAACCCGCTCAACAAGCTGCCGGCGTTCTACGAGACCACGTGCCCGTCGTGCGGCGAGCCCGCCAAGCGCGAGACCGACACGATGGACACCTTCGTCGACTCGTCGTGGTACTTCGCGCGCTTCACCTGCCCCGACCAGGACCGGCAGATGGTCGACGAGCGCGCGATGTACTGGATGGCGGTCGATCAGTACATCGGCGGCATCGAGCACGCCATCCTCCATCTCTTGTACTCGCGCTTCTTCACGCGCGCCATGCGCGACGAGGGTCTGCTGCCCGGCCTCGCCGAGCCCTTCACCAATCTGCTCACGCAGGGGATGGTCCTCGCCGAGTCCTACTACACCGACGCGAGCGGCCGGCGAGAGTGGGTCAATCCCGCGGACGTGTCGATCGAGAAAGATTCAAAAGGCAAAATCCTTTCCGCGAAGCGAAACTCCGACGGGGCGCCGGTGGTGTACGACGGCATCGGCACCATGTCGAAGTCGAAGAACAATGGCGTCGACCCGCAGGCGCTGATCGACCAGTACGGCGCCGACACCGCGCGCTTCTACACCATGTTCGCCTCGCCGCCGACCAACACGCTCGAATGGAGCGACGAGAGCGTCGAAGGCTCGTACCGCTTCCTGAAGAAGGTGTGGGACTTCGCCTACCGCTTCTCGCGGGCGAAGTGCGACGCCGCGGCCGACCGCAAGATCCGCTACCAGATCCACCTCGAGCTGAAGAAGGCGAACGACGACGTCGAACGGCAGAAATTCAACACCGTCGCCTCGGCGTGCATGAAGATCCTCAACGCCATCGACCAGCTGCCGGAGTGGAACGCCACCTCGAAGGAGGGCCTGTCGATCCTGCTGCGGCTGCTCTCGCCGATCGCGCCGCACGTCACGCACGCGCTCTGGCGCGAGCTCGGCTTCGGCGAGGACGTACTGCGCGCGCCGTGGCCCGAGCCCGACGCCGCGGCCCTGGAGCAGGACGAGGTCGAGCTGGTGGTGCAGGTGAACGGCAAGCTGCGCGGCTCGATCAAGGTGCCGAAGGCGGCCGACAAGGAAGCCATCCAGCGCCTCGCGCTCTCCAACGACAACGTGCAGAAGTTCGTCGCCGGCCAGGCGATCAAGAAGTTCGTGCTGGTGCCCGGCCGCCTGATCAACCTGGTGGTGTGAGCCGCGCCCTCCTCCTCGCGCTGCCGCTCGCCCTCGCCGCCTGCGGCTTCCAGCTGCGCGGCACGGCGGAGGTGCCTTTCGGCACCATCTACGTGCCGACCGTCGCCGGCGGCATCGGCCTCGAGCTCAAGCGCAACATCCAGGCCGGCACCAACGCGAAAGTGGTCGACGATCCGAAGCGCGCCGAGGCGGTGATGGAGTTCACCGAGGAGACGCGCACCAAGGACATCCTTTCGCTCACCGGCACCGGCCGCGTGCGCGAGTTCCAGCTGCGCTACCGCGTCGGCTTCCGGGTGCACGACGGCAAGGGCCGCGACTTCCTGCCGCAGAGCACGGTGCTGCTGACGCGCGACATCACCTTCAACGACTCCGATGTGCTGGCGAAGGAGACGGAGGAGGGCCTGCTCTATCGCGACATGCAGAGCGACATGGTGCAGCAGATCCTGCGGCGCCTCGCGGCGGTGAGCAAGCCGCAGCCGAAGGCACAGTAATGCAGCTGCGCGCGGAGCAGCTAGAAGGCCACCTCGCCAAATCGCTCGCGCCGGTCTACGCAGTGCACGGCGACGAGCCGCTGCTCGCGCTGGAGGCCGCCGACGCGGTGCGCGCCGCGGCGCGCAAGCGCGGCTTCACCGAGCGCCAGGTGCTGGAGACCGGCCGCGGTTTCGACTGGAGCGAGTTCGCGCACGCCACGCAGAGCCTGTCGCTGTTCGCGGAGAAAAAGCTGATCGAGCTGCGCCTGCCCTCGGGCAAGCCCGGCACCGGCGGCGCCGAAGCGCTCGCCGGCTATTGCGCCGCGCCCGCGCCGGACCTGGTGCTCCTCGTCACCCTGCCGCGGCTCGACCGCGCGACGCAAGGCTCCGCCTGGTTCACCGCGCTCGCCGCCGGCGTGCTGGTGGACGTCTGGCCGGTGGAGCGCTCGCGCCTGTCCGCGTGGATCGCGGAGCGGCTCGCGCGCCAGCGCCAGAGCGCGCCGCGCGAAGTGCTCGAGTTCCTCGCCGACCGCGTGGAGGGCAATCTGCTCGCCGCGCACCAGGAGATCATGAAGCTCGCGCTCGTCGCGCCGCAGGGCGAGCTCGCGCTGGAAACGGTGCAGGAAGCGGTGAGCAACGTCGCGCGCTACGACCCCTACCTCGCCGCCGAAGCCCTGCTCGAAGGCGACCTCGAGCGCTACGCCCGAGTCATCGACGGGCTGCGCGGCGAAGGCGAAGCGCCGACCTTCGTGCTCTTCGCGCTCTCGTCGGCGCTCTTCGCGCTGAAGAACGGCGAGCGGGTCTTCAACCGCCGCGTGCAGGCGGCGGTCGAGGCGGCGGCGCGGCGCGCGAAGCCGGCGCAGGTCGATCGGGCGCTCGCGCGCGCCGCGGCGGCCGACCGTGCGATCAAGGGCGTCGGCGCGGGCGAGCCGTGGGAGGAACTGCTGAAGCTTGGCTGGGCGCTGCGCGGCTAGCGTCTTGCTTTAAGATGCGTCGTATGGAGCAGAAGGTGGATCGGAAGGTGAACGTCAGGAGCTACATGCGCGAGACTGGCGCGGCGGCGCGGGCGGCCGCGCGCCTGGTCGCGCGCGCCGGCACCGCGGCGAAGAACCAGGCGCTCGCCGCGACCGCCGCGGCGATCCGCTCCAGTGCGAAGAAGATCCTCGAGGCGAACAACGCCGACGTCGCCGACGCGAAGAAAGCCGGCCGCGACGCCGCTTTCATCGACCGCCTGACACTCGACGCCGCGTCGATCGAGCACATGGCCGAGGGCGTGGAAGCGGTGGCGGCGCTCGAAGATCCGGTCGGCCGCCTCTCGGAGCGCGTGAAGCGCCCGACCGGGATCGAGGTCGCGCGCATGCGCGTACCGCTCGGCGTGATCGGCATCATCTACGAATCGCGCCCCAACGTTACGGCGGACGCCGCGGCGCTGTGTCTGAAGTCGGGCAATGCCTGCATCCTGCGCGGCGGCTCCGAATCGCTGCAGTCGAACCGCGTGATTGCGGGATGCGTGCGCGACGGCCTGAAGGCCGCCGCGCTGCCCGAGACGGCGGTGCAACTTGTCGACTTCGCCGACCGCGCCGCGGTGGGCGAGCTCGTCACGATGACGGAGTACGTCGACATCATCGTCCCGCGAGGCGGCAAAGAGCTCATCTCGCGGCTCGAGCGCGAGTCGCGTATCCCGATGATCAAGCACCTCGACGGCGTGTGCCACGTCTATGTCGACGACAGCGCCGACCCGGCGATGGCGATCAAGATCGCCGACAACGCGAAGACCCAGCGCTACGGCACCTGCAACACCATGGAGACGCTTCTGGTGGCCGAATCCATTGCGCCCAAAGTTCTTCCGCAGATAGGGAAGATCTTTTCAGAGAAGGGCGTGGAGATGCGCGGCGACGATACGACGCTCAACTACGTCAAGGGCAAAAAGGCCACTGAGAAGGACTATTACACCGAGTGGCTCGCGCCGGTGGTGTCGATCCGCGTGGTGAAGGGCCTCGACGAGGCGATCGAGCACATCGCCAAGTACGGCTCGCAGCACACCGACGCCATCGTCGCCGGCGACCGCGCGCGCGCCGAGCGCTTCCTGCGCGAGGTCGACTCGAGCTCGGTGATGTGGAACGCCTCGACCCGCTTCGCTGACGGCTACGAGTACGGCCTCGGCGCCGAGATCGGCATCTCGACGAACAAGCTGCACGCGCGCGGGCCGGTCGGCCTCGAGGGCCTCACCACGCAGAAGTTCGTGGTGCTCGGCCACGGCGAGGTCCGCAGCTGAAAGTTGGCATCCTCGGCGGCACGTTCGACCCGGTTCACAATGCGCACCTCGCCATCGCGGGCACCGCCTTGCGCGAGCTGCGGCTCGACGAGGTCCTCTGGATCCCCACCGGTTCGCCCGGCTATCGCAACGCGCCGGCCGCCTCGGCCGAGGACCGCCTTTCGATGCTGAAGCTCGCCGTGGCGGGCGAGCCGCGATACCGCATCGACATCCGCGAGCTCGCGCCGGAGGCCACGGGCTATACCGTCGACACCCTGAAGAGCCTGCGCGCCGAGACGGGCTCGCTCGCCTCCCTCTACCTGCTGCTGGGCGCCGACCAGTACGCCGCGCTCGCCACCTGGCATCGGCCGCAGGAGGTCAAGAAGCTCGCGCGCATCGCGGTATTCGCGCGTCCGGGTTTCAAGCTGGCGGGCAAGGACGCGGAGACGGTGCCGATGCAGCCGCTGACGATCTCGGCCAGCGAGATCCGCACCCGCGCGGCGCGCGGCGCGCGCCTCGCCGGCCTGGTGCCGGCCGCAGTCGAGCGCTATATCGCGCAGCACGGACTCTACCGCTGATGGAACTGCGAAAAAAGCAAAGCGCGGTCGTCGACGCGCTGGAGGACGTGAAGGGCTACGACATCGTGGTGTTCAACACCGCGAAGATGCCCACCATGTTCGAGCGCGTGATCATCGCCAGCGGCACCTCCAATACCCAGGTGAAAGCGCTCGCCGACAGGGTGCGCGCGAAGATCGAGGAAGCCGGCGGGCGCGTCTACGGCGTCGAAGGGGCGAAAGGCGGCGAGTGGGTGCTCGTCGACCTCGGCGACGTGGTGGTGCACATCATGCATCCGACCGTGCGCGAGTTCTACAACCTCGAAGAGGTTTGGGGCGGGAAAGAAGTAAAAAGGAAGGCAGTGAAACCTGCAGCGGCGAAGGCGACGCCGAAGAAGAAGGCCGCCAAGCGTGGCGCGCCTGCACGTCGTCGCCCTCGACGCTAGGCTGCCGGCGTGGGCCGAGGCGGCCTGCGCCGAGTACGCCAAGCGGATGCCGAAGGGGTACCAGGTCGCGCGGGTGGACTCGATCCCACGCAAGACCAGAATCGTCGCCCTGGACGAAAGAGGAAAAGACCTCACCAGCGTCCAGTTCGCCGAACTGTTGAAGTCCGAGACCGCGTTCGTCGTCGGCGGCGCGGACGGCCTGGAGCCGGAGGTGAAGCGGAGCGCGCATTTGCTGCTGCGGCTATCGTCCCTGACCCTGCCACACGCCCTTGCCCAGGTGGTCCTGCTCGAGCAGATTTACCGCGCTGCCACCCTTCTCACCGGCCACCCGTACCACCGGGGCGGTTAAACTCGCACCGCATGGCCGGCCCGATCGAGCGCGGCATCTATCTCGCGTCGCGCAGCCCGCGCCGCCGGGAGCTGCTCGCCCAGATCGGCGTGCGCTACAACCTGCTGTTGTTCCGCTCGCGCCCCGAGTCGCGCGAAGAGGTGAACGAGGATCCGCTTCCCGGCGAGGCGCCGGCCGCCTACGTCGAGCGCATCGCGCGCGCGAAGGCGGATTCGGGCTGGAAGCGCATGCTCCAGCGCACCCTGCCCCCGGCGCCAGTGCTCGCCGCCGACACCACGGTAGCGCTCGGCGACCGCATCTTCGGCAAGCCGGCCAGCCGCGAGGAGGCGGCCGAGATGCTCGCGGCGCTGTCCAACACGCGCCACGAAGTGCTCACCGCCGTCGCGCTGCAGCAGGGCGATTGGCTGGAAAGCGCGCTGTCGGTGTCGGAGGTCACGTTCAGGAAGCTCGCCGAGGACGAGATCCGCGCCTACGTCGCAAGCGGCGAGTGCGACGACAAGGCGGGCGCCTATGCGATCCAGGGCCGCGCCGCACGCTTCATCGCCGAGCTGCACGGCAGCTACTCCGGCGTCATGGGATTGCCGCTCTATGAAACAGGACAGCTGCTCGACAGGCTGCCACGGCGCTGAGCCGCCCGGGCGGCGAACCTTATGAGTGACGAGATTCTGATCAATGTGACGCCACAGGAAACCCGCGTGGCAGTCGTGGGCGCCGGCGCGGTGCAGGAGCTCCTCGTCGAGCGCGCGGCGAACCGCGGGCTGGTCGGCAACGTCTACATGGGCCGCGTCGCTCGCGTGCTGCCGGGCATGCAGTCTGCGTTCGTCGAGATCGGGCTCTCGCGCGCGGCCTTTCTCCACGTCGCCGATATCAAGGGCGGCGAGCCCGGCAAGCCGATCGAGCGCATCCTCACCGAAGGCCAGGCGCTGCGGGTCCAGGTGGTGAAGGATCCGATCGGCACGAAAGGCGCGCGGCTCTCGACCCAGGTGTCGATCGCCGGGCGGCTGCTGGTCTACCTGCCCGCTTCGGCGCCGACCGAGGGGCCGCACATCGGCATCTCGCAGCGCATCGAGGACGAAGGCGGCCGCCAGGCACTGCGCGACCGCCTGCGCGAGCTGGTGCCCGCCGGCGAGAAAGGCGGCTTTATCGTGCGCACGCTCGCCGAGAGCGCGGGCGAGGACGAGCTGCGCGCCGACCTCGACTACCTGCGCCAGCTGTGGGCCGCGATCCAGGAGCGAGCCGGCGCCGCGGCGCCACCCGCGCTGCTCTACCAGGACCTCTCGCTCGCGCAGCGCGTGCTGCGCGACATGGCGAGCGCCGACACCGCGCGCGTGGTGGTCGACTCGCGCGAGAACTTCCAGAAGCTCGCCGCCTTCGCCGAGAGCTACATGCCCAAGGTGCGCGGCCGCATCGAGCACTACAGCGGCGAGCGGCCGCTGTTCGACCTCTACAACGTCGAGACCGAGATCGAGCGCGCGCTCTCCCGGCGCGTCGAGCTCAAATCGGGCGGCACGCTGGTCATCGACCAGACCGAAGCGATGACCACCATCGACGTGAATACCGGCGGCTTCGTCGGCAGCCGCAACTTCGACGACACGGTGTTCAAGACCAATCTCGAGGCGGCGCAGGCCATCGCGCGCCAGCTCAGGCTGCGCAACCTCGGCGGCATCATCATCGTCGACTTCATCGACATGGAGTCCGAGGAGCACCGCGCGGCGGTGCTGGACGAGCTCAAGCGCGCGCTCGCCCGCGACCGCACGCGGATGACGGTGAGCGGCTTCACTGCGCTCGGCCTGGTCGAGATGACGCGCAAGCGCACGCGCGAGTCGCTCGCGCACGTGCTCTGCGAACCCTGCCCGGTCTGCGAGGGGCGCGGCGCGCTGAAGACCGCGCGCACCGTGTGCTACGACATCCTGCGCGAGATCCTGCGCGAGGCGCGGGCCTTCCACGCCAAGGAGTTCCGCGTCCTCGCTTCGCAGGCGGTGGTCGACCTGCTGATGGAGGAGGAGTCAGGCGCGCTCGCCATGCTGTCGGACTTCATCGGCAAGCCCGTTTCGGCGCAGGTCGAGTCCAGCTATTCCCAGGAACAATACGATATCGTCCTGATGTGACATGAGCGAAGAACTCTGCTTTACGCCGGCGCTCAAGCTGGCGCAGATGATCCGGGCGAAGAAGGTATCCGCCACCGAGGTGGTGAAAGCCTTCATCGCCCGGGTCGAGCGCGTCAATCCGAAGGTGAATGCCATCGTCACCTTCACGCCGGAGCTCGCGCTCAAGGCGGCGAAGAAGGCCGATCGCAAGAGCCGCTACGCCGGGCTGCCGATCGCCTACAAGGACCTGATGCCCACCAAGGGCATTCGGACGACCTATGGCTCTTTGGTTTTTAATCAAAATATTCCTGGTGAAGATGGCGCACTAGTCGAACGCCTCGCCGCGGCGGGCGTGGTGACGCTTGGCAAGACCAACACGCCCGAGTTCGGCGCCGGCAGCCAGACCTTCAACAAGGTATTCGGCTCGACCAAGAATCCCTACGACCTGACCAAGACCGCCGGCGGGTCGTCGGGCGGCGCGGCGGCCGCAGTGGCGAGCGGCATGCTGCCCTTCGCCGACGGCGGCGACCTCGCCGCGAGCCTGCGCAACCCCGGCAACTACTGCAACGTCGTCGGCTTCCGCCCGACGCCCGGCCGCGTCTCGGCGTACCCCGAGTCGAACGTGTGGAACACGCTCTCGACGCTCGGCCCGATCGCGCGCACCGTGAGCGACTGCGCCTTCCTCCTCTCCGGCATGGCCGGCCCCGACCCGCGCGCGCCGTCGACGATCACCGAGCCTGGCGAGATTTTTCTGAAGAAGCTGGGACGCAGCTTCAAGAAGGCGCGGATCGCGTGGAGCAAGGACTTGGGTGGACTACCGGTCGAGCCTGCGGTCTCCCAGGTGGTAGAAGAACAAAGAAAGATCTTCAGGGACCTTGGATGCATCGTCGAAGACGCTGAACCCGATTTCACCGGCGCCACCGAGTCTTTCGAGACGCTGCGCGCCGTCGGCTTCTTCCACAAGGTCGGCGCCCTCTTGAAAGACCATCGCGACAAGCTGAAAGACACGGTGATCTGGAACATCGAGGAAGGAAAGCGCCGCTCCGCCGAGGACGTCGGCCGCGCCGAGGCGCTGCGCTCGTCGCTCTTCCACAGGATGAGGAAATTGCTGGAGACCTATGATTTCCTCGTCTGCCCGGTGAACCAGCTGCCGCCCTACCCCGTTACTACCGAGTGGCCGAAGGAGGTCGCGGGGGTGAAGATGACGAACTACCTCGACTGGATGAAGAGCTGCTACTACATCACCATCACCAGCCACCCGGCGATCTCCGTGCCCGCCGGCTTCACGAAGGGCGGCCTGCCGGTCGGCATCCAGATCGTCGGCCGCTACCGCGACGACTTCGGCGTTCTGCAGCTTGCGCATGCCTTCGAGCGGGCGACGCAAACCTGGAAGCGCCGCCCGCCGCTTTAGGACAACCCAGACGGAGAACCGAGATGATGAAGAAAATCCGCGAGTACCTGCCCTTGGGCTTCGTCTGGCGCGAGCTGTGAGCCGCGTGGCCGCGGCCCTGCTCGCCGCGCTCCTGGCCGCCTGCACGGCGCAGCAATTGCGCGACAGTCAGCGTGGCTGGCGCGAGGCAGAATGCGACAAGATTCTCATCACGCCGCAGCGCGAGCGCTGCCTGCGCGAAGCCCGCGGCGAGGAGCAGAAGCAGCCATGAAGATGTCCGGCATCCCCTTCGGCGTCACCGACCACATCGTCGACTGATGATCACGGTCCACCACCTGAACAACTCGCGCTCGCAGCGCGTGCTGTGGCTGCTGGAGGAGCTCGGCCTTGAATACGAGATCAAGCCGTACTACCGCGACAAGGCGACCATGCTCGCGCCGCCCGAGCTGCGCGCGGTGCATCCGCTCGGCAAGTCTCCGGTCATTTCAGACGGCGGGCTCACGCTCGCCGAGTCGGGCGCGATCATCGAATTCCTGTCGGACCGCTACGGCGCCGGCCGCCTCGCCCCGGCCTTCGGCTCGCCGGAGCGGGTGACCTATCTCTATTGGCTGCACTTCGCCGAAGGCTCGGCGATGCCACCGCTGCTGCTCAAGCTCCTCTTCGACCGCATCAAGCACAAGTCGCCTTTTCTCGTGCGGCCGATCGCGCGCGCGATCGCCGACAAGGCGCTGAGCGCCTTCATCCTGCCCAACCTCGAGCGCAACCTCGATTTCATGGAGGGCGAGCTGCGCAAGCACGAGTGGTTCGCCGGCGACGCCTTCACCTCCGCCGACATCCAGATGAGCTTCGCCGTCGAGGCCGCGCGCACTCGCGGGGGATTGAACGAGA
>DASXKY010000142.1:0-5662 GCA_036496555.1 Burkholderiales bacterium
CGGCCTGCGCCTGAAGAAGATGCCGAAGGAGGAAATCAACCGCCGCGTCGAGAATGCCGCCCGGATTCTGGGCTTGGGCGAGCTTTTGACCAGAAAACCGAAGCAGCTGTCCGGCGGCCAGCGCCAGCGCGTGGCGATGGGGCGCGCCATCGTGCGCGACCCGAAAGTGTTCCTGTTCGACGAGCCGTTGAGCAACCTCGACGCCAAGCTGCGCGTGCAGATGCGCACCGAGATCAAGAAGATCCACCAGAAGGTGCGCACCACCACCGTCTACGTCACCCACGACCAGGTCGAGGCGATGACCCTCGCCGACCGCGTGGTGGTGATGAACGCCGGCCGCATCGAGCAGGTCGGCGCGCCGAACGAGCTCTACCACTCGCCGAAGACGCAGTTCGTCGCCGGCTTCATCGGCTCGCCGGCGATGAACATGATTCCCTGCCAGCTCGAGGAAGCCGCCGGCGGCCTGCGCCTCAGATTGAATGGTTCTATCAATTTTGAAATTCCAGGGGAAAGAGTCTCCAGATATAAAAACCATGTCGGGAGCCGCTCCCTGCTCGCCGGCCTGCGCCCCGAGCACCTGATCGAGCAGAGGCATCACCTCGAGCCGGGCCAGCAGCCCTTCGAGGCGGCGCCCGAGGTGGTCGAGCCGATGGGGCACGAGACGCTGGTCTACTTCCCGGTGAACGGGGCGGATGTGTGCGCGTGCGTCGATCCGGGCTGCGGCGCCAAGGTCGGCGCGCCGCTCAAGCTGGTCGCCGACCTGCGCCACCTGCACCTCATCGACAGCGCGAGCGGCCGGGTTCTCTGATGGCGGTGGTGCCCAACCATGCGCTGCGGCAGCTGCGCGCCGGCAAGCTCGCCGTCGGCCTGGGCGTGCAGTTCGCGCGCACCGTCAACATCGCGCAGCTCGGCAAGACCGCCGGCTTCGACTGGCTGTTCATCGACTGCGAGCACAGCTCGCTCGACCTCGACGCCGCCGCGCAGCTCTGCGCCGGCGCGCTGGCGGTCGGCATCACCCCGGTGGTGCGCGTCGCCGGCCTCGAGCACTGGCACGCCTCGCGCGTGCTCGACAACGGCGCGCAGGGCATCGTCTTCCCGCACATCGACACCAAGGAGCAGGCCGAGCGCGCCGCCGGCGCCTGCCGCTACCCGCCCGCCGGCAAGCGCTCGATGGGCGGCGCGCTGCAGCAGGTCGGCTTTGCCGCCATGCCGGTCGGCGAGGTCGCGCGCGTGGTCAACGACGAGACGCTGGTGGTGGCGATGATCGAGTCGCCGCAGGGCGTGGAGAACTGCGAGGCGATCGCCGCGGTCACCGGCGTCGACGCGCTCCTCATCGGCACCAACGACTTCTGCTTCGAATGCGGCATCCCGGGCCAGTTCAACGACCCCAAGGTCGCCGACGCCTACCGCAAAGTGATCGCCGCCTGCCGCAAGCACGGCAAATTCGCCGGCATGGGCGGCCTCTACACCGCCGAGCTCCTCGAGCGGCACATCGCCATGGGCGTGCAGCTGATCCTCTCCGGCTCCGACTTCTCGCTCCTCAACGCCGCCGCCGGCCAGCGCGCGACGCTGGTGCGCAGCTTCGAGGGCAAGTCCCGCTAGCTAGGCGGCGTCGACGATCGAGCAGCGGTCGCCGGGCGGCACCAGGCGCCGCAGCTGCGCGGCCACCGAGCCCAGGCCGAGGCCGTCGAGCAGCCCCGCCGGCGGGGCGATGATGATGTGCGAGCAGCCGGCCTCGTGCGCGAAGCGCACGATGGTCTCGGCCTTGTCGCCCACCAGCACGTGGTCGCGGTGCGCGATGCCCGCCTCGTCGAGCTGCGCGATCGCCGCGCGCATCGCGTTCATGCCGTTCTCGTGGTGGAACGCCTGGCGCTCGTCGGCCGGGATGAAGCGCGCGACGTAGCTCGGCAGCGGCGTGCGCACGTTGAGGAGGTGCACGCGCACCGGCGCCTCGCGGTTGAGCGCGATCGCGCGCCGCACGGCGGCCGACGCGTCGCGCCCCTCCTCGATCGGCAGCAGGACGTCGTTCACGCGGCCTCCTCGCCCGCCCTCGCCGCCGGCTGCTCCGCCGCCGCGCGCGCGGCCTGGCGCTTCGCGAGCATGCGGCCGGCGATCACCACCAGGGCGGCACCGGCGATCGGCGCCACCCACTCCATGTAGTGCGCGTGCGACTCGATGGTGTCCTTGATCGACGGGTCGGCGATCGCCATCTCGCCCGCCACCCAGCCGAGCAGCCCCGCGCCGAAGGTGATGAACACCGGGAAGCGCTCCATCAGCTTCATGATCAGCGCGCTGCCGAACAGGATCAGCGGGATGGTGATCACCATGCCGACGAACAGCATGCCGAGGTGCCCCTTCGCCGCGCCGGCCATGCCGAGCACGTTGTCGAGGCTCATCACGATGTCGGCGATGATGATGGTCTTCACCGCGTCCCAGAAGTTCTGGCTGGCCTTGCTCTCGCCGTCGCCCCCCTCGCCGCCGGGCGCCAGCAGCTTGACGCCGATCCACAGCAGCAGCACCGAGCCGATGATCTCGAGATAGGGCAGCGACATCAGGTAGGCGGCGAAGGCGGTGAGGATGGTCATCAGCACGATCACGCCGATCGCGCCGATGGCAAAGGCCTGCTTCTGCTGCTTCAGCGGCAGGTCGCGGCAGGCGAGGGCGATGACCACCGCGTTGTCGCCGGAGAGCAGGATGTTGATCACGCAAATCTGGAACAGGGCCACCCACATATCGGGGCTGTTCAACGTCTCGATCACGGCAGGAGCTCCGGCGCAAGTTGAAGGAGCCTCCAGCCTGACCCGCGCGGCTTACCGTGCCCCTCGACGCGCCTGAGCGCCGCCTTGCCGCCAGATTACGTGCGGCTTTCCGCCGTATTTCGGGTTTGTAAGGTTGCCGCCGGGGCGCCATCGCCCTCGGGGAAGGTGACGATGAAGCTGTTGCCGACGCCGTCGGCGTCGTCGACCAGGTCGATCCTCGCCTCGTGCAGCGAGGCGATGTCGCGCACGATGGCGAGGCCGAGGCCGCTGCCCTCGGCGTGGGTGCCGAGCAGGCGGTGGAAGCGCTCGAACACCCGCTCGCGCTCCTCGAGCGGGATGCGCGGCCCGTCGTCGCTCACCACCAGCTGCGGCCGCCCGGCCGCGCGCACGTGCACGGTGACGTGGCCGCCGCGCGGCGTGTAGCGCACGGCGTTGTCGACCAGGTTGTTGATCAGCTCCTTCAGCCGCGCGGCGTCGCCGTGCACCCACACCTCGCCGCCGGCGCCCTCGAAGCCGAGGTCGATTTCCTTCTGGTAGGCCTCGGTCACCCATTCCGCCGCGGTGTCGAGGGCGAGCTTGTTGAAGTCGAGCAGCGTGAAGCTCTCGGTGCGCGCCGAGTGCGGCTCGTTGCGCGCGAGCGAAAGGAGCTGCGCCACCAGGCGCGCCAGGCGCTCGGCGCTGGTGTAGAGGTGGGCCAGCGCGGCGCGCGTCTGCTGCAGGTTGTTCTCTCGCAGCGCGACCTCGATGTGCGCCTTGAGGCCCGCCACCGGCGTGCGCAGCTGGTGCGCGGTGTCGGCGATGAAGCGCGCCTGGAACTCGAGCACGCCGGCGAGGCGCGCCATGAAGTCGTTGGTCGCGGCGACCAGCGGCTGCACCTCGCCCGGCACGCCGCGCGCGTCGAGCGCGGAGAGATCCAGGTGCGAGCGCGCCTGCATCGCGGCGCGCAGCCGCTCGAGCGGCGACAGGCCGCGCGCGACGCCGAACCACACCAGCACGCCGGCGAGCAGGATCAGCGCGACCTGCGGCAGCGCGATGCCGAGCAGCAGCTTCTGCGTCAGCTTCTCGCGCTTGATGCGCGTCTCGGCCACCGACACCACCACCGGCTCGCCGCCGGGGCGCGGCGTGGAGGAAAACACGGCGATGCGGATCGGCGCGCCGGCGTAGGCCGCGTCGGCGAAGTGCAGGCCGCCGCCGCCGTTGCCCGGGTAGGGCAGGTCCGCCCGGCCGGCGATGACGCGCCCGCCGGCGTCGTGCACCGAGTAGTAGAGCTTGTCGACCTCGTCGAGCAGCAGCGTGCGCTCGGCCTGCGGCGTGAGGTCGAACAGCGGCGCCGGCCCGTCCTCGCGCACGTGCAGCACCAGCTCGCGCGCGATCTCGGCGAGGTCGCCGTCGTAGATGCCCTGCACCACGCTGCGCGCGGCGAAGTAGCTCGCCGCCACGTCGGCGACGAGCACCAGGCTGAGCGGAACCAGCAGCCAGCCGAGCAGCTGGCTACGCAGCGTCCTTGGAGTCGGCATCGGCCGCCTTCTCGATCAGGTAGCCCATGCCGCGCACGGTGCGGATCTCGATGCCGAAGGGCTCGAGCTTCTTCCTCACGCGGTGCACGCAGACCTCGACCGCGTTGGTGCCGACGTCCTCGCCCCAGCCGAACAGGCGGTCGAACATCTGCTCCTTGGTCACCACCTTGCCCTGGCGCGACATGAGGATCTCCATCACCGCGTACTCGCGCAGCGAGAAGTCGATCGGCCGGCCGTCGTGGAACACGCGCCGCGCGCCGAGGTCGAGCTGCAGCCGGCCGTGGCGCACCAGGTTGGTGGCGTGGTTCTGGCCGCGGCGCAGGAGCGCGCGCACGCGCGCCTCGAACTCCGGCAGGTCGAACGGCTTGGTCATGTAGTCGTCGGCGCCGGCGTCGAGGCCCTTCACGCGATCCTCCAGCGAGTCGCGCGCCGAGAGCACCAGCACCGGCACCGGCACGCGGCGGTCGCGCAGCCGGCCGAGCACCGCCAGGCCGTCGACCTTGGGCAGCGCGAGATCGAGCACCACCAGGTCGTATTCGGCCGAGTCGAGCGCGCTGTTGGCTTCTGGGCCGTTCTCCGCCAGGTCGACGGTGTAGGCGGCCTGGCTCAGCGCGCGCGTGAGCGCCGCCGCCAGCACCGTGTCGTCCTCGACGACGAGGATCCTCATGCGTGCTTTTCTAGCACGGATAGCGCCCTAGCGCTTCAGTTCGCCCTTATCCAGCAATTTCTGCAGGTCGTCCGCGCCGCCGATGAAGATTCCCTTCACCCAGATCATCGGGAAGGTGCCCCAGCCGGTCCACATCTTCAGCCCCAGGCGCAGGCGCCACTCGCTGAAGTAGCTGCCGTACTCGAGGTACTTGTACGGGATCGCCGCCGCGTCGAGCGCGCGCCGCGCCCGCTTCGGCGCCGGGTTCTGGCGCATGCCGACGACGACGACGTCGTTCGCCGCCAACGCCGCCTGCACCTCGCGGATCAGGTCAGTGCGGTAGGTCGCGACCTTCTCGCGCACCGCCGGGTGGATCTTCGCTTCTTCAAGAATCATTCGCGGCATGGGTACCCCTTTTTAGCCCAGCATCATCGCCAGCTCGGCGCCTTCGACCAGCCTGACCCGCTTCTCTCCCGCGAACGCGCGCGCCTGCTCGGTGACCTCGCCGGCGGCGACGTAGATCAGCTCGTGCGCCTCGCGCGCGCGGCCGGCGGCGTGCAGCTCGCGCAGCGGCTCGACGCCGGTGCGCTCCGCCTTCCAGCGCCGGCAGGCGACCAGCGACAGCTTGCCGGCGCGGTGCAGCTCGAGGTCGATCGGTCCGCCGCGCGGCCGCACGACCTCGTAGCCCTCGCGCCGCCAGCCCGCCTCGAGCGCCGCCGTGAAATCCTCGCGCGACAGAG
>DASXKY010000143.1:0-19833 GCA_036496555.1 Burkholderiales bacterium
CGTGGTGAAAGCGGTGAAGGACGACCGCTTCTACATCCTCACGCATCCGCGCATCAAGGGGGCCATCGAGTCGCGCATGCGCGACATCCTCGACGAACGCGCGCCGCGCGACCCACTGCGGCTAGGCTAGTCCCGGAAAGAGCTCCTTCAGCCCCTCGGCCATCGTCTGGATGGCGAGGGCGGCCAGCAGAAGCCCGAGCAGCCGCGTGGCGATGTTGAGGCCGGTGGTGCCCATGCGGCTGCGGATGGCGTTGCCGGCGCGCAGCACGACCCAGGTGAGCAGGCTCACGACCGCGATGCAGGCGAGAATCGCCGCGAGATGGGCGCCGTCGCGCTGCTGACCGGCGATGATCGTTGTGCTGATGGCGCCGGGCCCGGCGAGGAGCGGCACGGCGAGCGGCACGACGCCCGAGACTTCGCCGCTCGCCACCTGCGCAGCCTCCTCTTCGGACTGGCGCACGCCGCCCGCCTCGGCGTGCAGCATGGCGAGCGCCATCAGCAGCAGCACCAGGCCGCCGCCGACGCGGAACGCCGCCACGCTCGCACCCACCAGGGTCAGCACCGCCTCGCCGAGCAGCGCCGAGGCAGCGAGCACCACGAACACGGCCACGGCGACGATCCGAACCAGCACCACGCGGTTGTGCACGCTCTGACTCGCGGTCAGCGTGAGGAAAATCGGGACGGCGAGGAACGGGTCGAGGACCGCGGTGAGCGTGACGAAGAAGCGCAGATATTCCTGCATGCACGATTATAGGTTGCCCGCGTATGCGATAAGCTCGCAGCCATGCGCCGGTTTCTCCTCGTCCTGCTCTTCATGCCCGGCGTCGCCGCCGCGGAGGCGCTCGCCGGCCGCGTGCTGAGCGTCATCGACGGCGACACCCTGACGATCGTGGATGCGGACAAGCGGCGCCACGTCGTGCGCCTCGCGGAAGTCGACGCGCCGGAGAAGGGGCAGCCGTTCTACATGGAGTCGGCGCGCTCACTCGCGCGAATCTGCCTCGGCAAGCCGGTCGAAGTCGCGACCAACCTCCCGCCGCGTAAAGGCCACTGGCTGGGAAAGGTGACTTGCGACGGCGCCGATGCCGGCATCGAGCAGGTGCGCCACGGCATGGCCTGGGCGCGGCCGCGGCAAACGCTCCCGACCTCGCCCTTGTACGAGACCGAGGCGAACGCGCGTTTGCGGCAGGTCGGCCTGTGGACGGGCGAGAAGCCGGTTCCTCCCTGGGAATGGCGCAAGCAGCAGCGCGCCAGGTAGTCAGCTAGAGGCGCCTGACCTTCGCGAGCGCCTCAGCGAGGCTGGTCTGCTCGCCGATCTCGAGCTTGGCGATCTGGTTGCGGTGCACCTCGTCGGGGCCGTCGGCGAAGCGCAGCGTGCGCGCGTGCGCGTAGGCGCGCGCGAGGCCGAAATCCTCGCTCACGCCGCCGCCGCCGTGCACCTGCATCGCCCAGTCGATCACCTGGCAGGCGACGTTCGGCGCGAGCACCTTGATCATGGCGATTTCCTTCTTCGCCACTTTGTTGCCGGCGGTGTCCATCTTGAAGGCCGCGTTCAGCACCATGAAGCGCGCGCTGTCGATCATGATCCGCGCCTCGGCGATGCGCTCGCGCGTCACGCCCTGATCCGCTACTGCTTTTCCAAAAGCAATTCTATCCGTGGCCCGGCGGCACATTTTCTCCAGTGCGCGCTCGGCCTGGCCGATGAGGCGCATGCAGTGGTGGATGCGCCCCGGTCCGAGGCGTCCCTGCGCGATCTCGAAGCCGCGGCCTTCGCCGAGGAGGACGTTCGACGCAGGGACGCGCACGTCCTTGAGCTCGATCTCCATGTGGCCGTGCGGCGCGTCGTCGTAGCCGAAGACGGGCAAATGGCGCAGCACTTTAATTCCTTTTGTATCTGAAGGTACAAGAACCATCGATTGCTGGCTGTGGCGGGAGGCGTTGTCGGGGTCGGTCTTGCCCATCACGATGTAGATCTTGCAGCGGGGGTCGCCGGCGCCGCTCGACCACCATTTCGTCCCGTTGATGAGGTATTCATTTTTATCTCTGATTATTCTTGTTTGGATGTTGGTGGCATCCGACGAGGCCACCGCCGGCTCGGTCATCAGGAACGCCGAGCGGATCTTTCCTTCGAGGAGCGGCTCGCACCACTGCTTGATGTGCTCCGGCGCGCCGTACTTGAGCAGCGTTTCCATGTTGCCGGTGTCGGGCGCCGAGCAGTTGAACACTTCGGGCGCCCAGTGCTCGCGGCCCATGATCTCGCACAGCGGGGCGTACTCGAGGTTGGTCAGCGTGCCGCCGTGCGACTTCGGCCGCCACAGGTTCCACAGGCCGGCGGCCCTGGCCTTCGGTTTCAGCTCGTCGATGATCGGCACGGGCTGCCAGCGCTTGTCGCTCTTCACGTGGGCTTCCCACTTGTGCTCGTTCGGGTGGATGTGCTGGTCCATGAAGGCGATGAGCTGCTTGCGCAGCTCCTGCACCTTCGGCGTGTAGTCGAAGTTCACGCTGCTCTCCTCAGAATCTTCTCGGCCTGCTGCCAGCCGAGCTCGGCCAGCGGCACGGTCTTGCTCGCCGCTTCCACCGCGTGCTGGCTTGCCGCCGTGCCATCCACCACCCGCTTCGCGATGCCCTGGCAGATCGCCGTGATGCGGAATAGGTTGTACGCCAGATAGAAATCCCAAACCCCTCTATCCACTGCTGCCCTACGGGTTCTTCGCAGATAGCTTTTCAGATATTCATCTTCCGACGGAATACCGAGCTCCGCGATCGGCAAGCCGGCGACTCCCCTGAATTTGTCGGGCGGAATGTGGAACCCCATGCAGTGGTAGGCGAAGTCGGCGAGCGGGTCGCCGAGCGTCGACAGCTCCCAGTCGAGCACCGCGAGGATGCGCGCCTCGGTCGGATGGAAGATGGTGTTGTCGAGGCGGAAGTCGCCGTGCACGACGGTGGTGCCGGCTTCGGGCGGGATGTTCTTCGGCAGCCAGCCTATTAGATTGTCCATCGCCTCGATGCGCTGCGTCTCGGAGGCGCGGTACTGCTTGCTCCAGCGCTCGACTTGCCGCCCGATGTAGTTGCCGGGCTTGCCGAAATCCTCCAGCCCCACCGCGCGATAGTCGATCGAATGCAATTGCGCGATCACGCGGTTCTGCTCGTCCCAGATCGCTGCGCGCTGCTCGCGCGTCATGCCGGGCAGCGCGGGGTCCCACAGCACGCGCCCGTCTACGCAGTCCATCACGTAGAACATGGTGCCGATCACGCTCTCGTCCTCGCAGAGTACGAGGGGCTTAGCGACCGGAAAGCCGGTCGGATACAGCGCGCTGATGACCTTGAATTCGCGATCCACCGCGTGCGCCGACGGGAGCAGTTTCCCCGGCGGCTTTCTCCTCAGCACGTAGCGCGCGCCGTCAGAACCTGTAAGGCAATAGGTAGGGTTGGATTGGCCGCCCCTGAACTGTTCGATTTTTGCGATTTTGAAACCCAGGAACAACTCGAGCGACGCGACGTCGATCCGATGCCGCTCCTCGACCGGCTTGGTGCCGATGAACTGCTCGAACATGGGCTTAGGTTACCTTAGAATTCCCGCACGATGCGCTTCCGAGTCACACACCTGAAGGGCTCGAAATTCAGCCGCCGCGGCCTGCGTGGCTACTTCGAGTACCGCGACCTCGGCATCGAGCGCGCGACGCGCGGCAAGATGGTCGCGCACGTGATCCGCGCCCGCCCGGAGAAGGCGCCGCACGGCGAATGGCATTGGCACGACGTCGACGTGCAGTTCGTCTACGTGCTGAAGGGCTCGGCAGTGTTCGAGTACGAGGGCCTCGGCCGCGTGACCATGAAGGCCGGCACCTGCTTCTACCAGCCGCCGCGCATCCGTCATCGCGAGATCCGCCACTCGAAGGACCTGCAGATGATCGAGTTCGTCTCGCCCGCCAGGTTCAAGACTTATTCGGCGGCGGAGAGACCTGCAGCCAGAAAGTCACCGGCCCGTCGTTCACGAGGCTGACTTTCATGTCGGCGCCGAAGCGGCCGGTGGCGGTTCTGATTTTTGATTCGAGCATTTCGACGAAATAGGCAAACAACCGCGATCCCTCCGCGGGCGGAGCGCCGGAAGAGAAGCTCGGACGCGTGCCTGAATTCGTATCCGCGACCAGTGTGAACTGCGGCACCGCGAGGAGCTCGCCCTTGATGTCGACCACGGAGAGATTCATCTTTCCGGCGGCATCCGGAAATATTCTGTAGGAGAGGACCTTCTCGGCGAGGCGCTGCGCCTCGGCTTCGCCGTCGCCGCGCTCGACGCCGACCAGGGCGAGGATGCCGCGGCCGATCGCGCCCACGGTCTCGCCGCCGACCGCGACCTTCGCCTCGGCGACGCGCTGCACAAGGGCGATCACGCGGTGAGGTCGGGGATCAGCCGCGTCCGCAGCTTGGCGATCTGGTCTTTGAGGAACAGCTTGCGCTTCTTCAGGCGGCGCAGCTGCAGGTGGTCCTGCGCGAGGTCGGTCGAGAGGCGCAGGATCACGTCGTCGAGGTCGTGGTGCTCCATCTCCAACTCGTGGAGCCGGCCCGCGATCTGGGCTTTTTCCTCTTCCGTGAGAGGGAATTCGGTCACAGCCTGCCGCTCCGTGAACAATTTCTCTAGCGCCAGCCAATCGTATCCCTATACTTGAAGACTCGAAAGGCCCTCGCCCCTAAAAAAGGCCTCTTTCCAATGCGCCGCAGCGACTACGACGTCACGGATTCCATCCGGACCACGGATCCCGAGGCGGTCGGCGGCGAGGTGCTGCGCATCTACCGCACCCTCTACAACGGCACTCCCGTGCCTGAGCTCGAGCGGGCGTTCCCGGACACCGGCGCCCTCTACAAGGGTCGCCACCCGGACTACCTGCCGTGCGACACGGAGTACCACGACCTGCAGCACGTGCTCGACGTCACCCTCGCCATGGTGCGGCTGATGGACGGCTACCAGCGCGCGCGACGCAACGGCGAGCCCGAGCTGCCGCGCGACGTCTTCGTGATCGGCACCCTCGCCGCGCTGTTCCACGATTTCGGCTACCTGCGGCGGCGCGGCGACCGGCGGCATCGCTTCGGCGCCGAGTACACGCTCACGCACGTCTCGCGCGGCGCCGCGTTCCTGCGCCGCTACGCCGGCGAGCTCGGCCTGCAGCGGATGGCGCCGGTCGCCGCCACGCTCGTGCACTACACCGGCTACGAGCGCCCCGCCGAGACCATCCGCCTCACCGACACGCTGCTGCGGCGCGTCGGACAAATGCTCGGCACCGCGGACATCATCGCGCAGATGTCGGACCGCTGTTACCTCGAGAAATGCCGCGACCGGCTGTTTCCGGAATTCGTCCTCGGCAATCTCGCCGGCCGCAAACGGGCGAAAGGCGGCTCTGGCGGACGCGTGCTGCCGGTGTTCGCCTCGGGCGAGGACCTGGTGCAGAAGACGCCCGCCTTTTATCAAGGGGCGCAGAAGCGCCTCGACTTCCAGCTCGCGCGAGCCTACGAGTACGCCTCGCAGCACTTCGGCGGAGCGAACCCGTATCTCGAGGAGATGAAGAAGAATATTTCCTACGCCCAGGCCGTCGCCGGCGACCCGAGCGAGGGCCTGCGGCGCCAGCCGCCAACGACGCTTGCTGCCGAAGCGAAGCCCTATCCGAAGGATCTGCTGAAGCTCTGAGGCGCTAGCCCTGCACGCGCCGCTCGATCAGCGCGCGCAGGCTCTCCACCCGCTCGCGGTTGACCCCGAAGTCGCGCCGGCCGAGGCGCGAAGCCGAGCGCACGTGGACCACGCCCTTCGCCGGGTCGTGGAGGAATTCGACGTCGTCGACGAAGCCCATCAGGTTGCTCTTGAACTCGGCGTAGAGATAGCCCGGCTCGGCGTGCACCACGCTCGCGCGCGGCATCGACTCGACCGCCTTGCGCACTTGGTCGATGGCGTTCCCTTTCACGCCGATCGGAGCGATGTAGTGCTCTTCGTCTTTCGAATCGGCCTGCGAGGAAACGCAGTTCGGCGTGCGCTTGCAGGGCGCGAGGCGCCCGCTCTCGTAGCCGAGGTTGGCCGGACGCTTGCCTGCGAACATCGTGTCTCCCGGTGTGAGCGCGGTGTGCGCCGCGACGCCCGCCGCGGCGCCGGCGGCGAGCAGGACGAAGACGAGCAGGAGCCGCTTGAATGCTAACATCGACGCGAAGCTATCGTACTCTCGGGGAGACCTCAATGGAGATCAGCGCCCAGCAGCTCGCCGAACTACTTGCGGGCGTCGCCCGCGCGCAGGCTGCGATCGTCAACGGCCTGGAGAACGAGCTCGCCGGAGTGCGCAGCGGGCGCATCATTCCCGCGCTGCAAAACGCCGCGCATCTGCGCGACCATCCGCAGCCGACCCTCACCGACCTGCCGGTACGCGTGCTCCTCGCTTCGATCGGCCGCGCCGGCGGCCCCGACATCGCCGCGCTCGTCAAGGATCTCGAGCGGCTTTGCGGCGGCGGCGCGGCGCAGGTGCCGGCGATGGACTTCACCAAGCCGGCTTAGAAATCCTTCGGCGGAGGCGGGAAAGAGGGATCCCGCTTCTCGCGAAGCGCCGCGAGTCCTTCCTTCACCTCAGGGCCGGTAAAGCCCATGATCTCCATGGCGAGCGATGCGTCGAAGGCCGGCCCCGCCATGCGCAGCCAGTTGTTGAGCGCGTACTTGGTCCAGCGCAGCGCCGTCTGCGGCCCGGCGGCGAGCTTGCGCGCCACCTCAAGCGCCTTATCAACCAACTCTTTCTCGTCGCAGACCAGCGAAACTAGTCCTAAGCGTTCGGCCTCTTCCCCGCTCACCGTGTCGCAGGTGAGCAGGTAGTACTTTGCCTTCGCCATCCCGCAGAGCAGTGGCCAGATGATCGCCGCGTGGTCGCCCGCGGCAACGCCCAGGCGCGTATGGCCGTCGATCAGGCGCGCGTTCCTCGCTGCGATCGAGATGTCTGCCATCAGCGCCGCGGCGAGGCCAGCACCCACCGCCGGCCCGTGGATCGCCGAGACGATGAGCTTCGAGCAGTTGAGCATGTTGTAGACCAGGTCGCGCGCCTCGCGCCAGACGCGTGCGCGCGCTTCGAAGCTGCGCGTCATTTCGTCGACCATCGCCATGTCGCCGCCCGCCGAGAAGCCCTTGCCCGCGCCGCGCAGGATCGCCACCCGCGTCTCGGTGTCGCGGTCGACGTCGAGCCACACGCGCGCCATCTCGGCGTGTGCGCGCGCGGTGGCGACCGCGAGCTTGCCCTCCTCGCCCATCACGATCTCGAGGATGCCCGGCTCCAGCCGGCGGATCTTCAGGTCCTGGTACGCGGAATAGTCCATCGGCTCATTCTACAATTCGCGCATGCCCCGGCCCGCGGTCAGCTACCAGGACATCGCCGTCGCACACGAGCGTGTCAAGCCCTACATCGTGCGCACGCCGGTGCTGTCCTCGGCCGCGCTCGACGCCGAGACCGGCGCGAGCGTCTTCTTCAAGTGCGAGAACCTGCAGAACATGGGCGCCTTCAAGGCGCGCGGTGCGTTCAACGCGCTGCTGCAGCTGCAGGACAAATCGCAGGGTGTCATCGCATTCTCATCGGGCAACCATGCGCAGGCTGTAGCGCTGGCCGGCAAGGTGCTCGGCATCAAAACGACGATTGTCATGCCGGCGGACGCGCCTCGCGTGAAACTGGAAGGGACTCGAAGCTATGGAGCGGAGATCGTCACGTATCAGCCCGGCGAGAGCCGCGAAGAAATAGCGAAGAAGCTCCTGGATGAAAAAGGGGGATCTCTCATCCCTCCTTTCAACCATCCGCACGTCGTCGCCGGCCAGGGCACCGCTGCGAAGGAGCTGTTCGAGGAGACCGGCCCGCTCGACTACCTGCTCGTGCCGGTGGGCGGCGGCGGGCTGATCTCCGGCTGCGCGCTGGCGGCGAAGCATTTCGCGCCGGGCTGCCGGGTCATCGGAGTGGAGCCCGACGCCGGTAACGACGTTTTTCTATCTTTTAGAAATAAAAAAATAACCAAAATCGCTGTCCCGGACACCGTCGCCGACGGCGCGCGCACGCAGGCGCCGGGCGACGTCACCTTCCCGCTGATCCTTCAGAACGTCGACGAGATGCTCACCGTGCCCGACGACGCGCTCCTCGCCGCGATGTTCCGGCTGTGGGAGCGCTTGCGGGTCGTCGTCGAGCCGACCGGCGCGCTGGGCGCGGCCGCGCTTTTCGAAGGCCGGCTTTCCGCTTCGGCGAAGCGCGTCGGGGTTTTGCTTTCGGGCGGGAACGTCGACTTGCGCTGGGCCGCTTCGCTGCTGGCGTCGCGTCCTCGAAACGGATGAAGCGAATCCGGAACACCTGAGCCACGCCACCTCCGGTGGTTGAGCCCTTAACCTAACCCGCCTAGATCGATTCTTTCAAGCGCGGCGCACGCATATGGAGGACGGCGAGGACCGCGCCGCCCACCAGCGTGGCGGCGAGCTGCAGCTCCAGGCGCGGCACGATGGTCGCGACGCAGCAGGCGGCGAGCAGCAGCCGCAGCGGCCCGGCGATGTCCTGCAGGCCGAGCAGCCCGTGCAGGGCGAAGGACGCGAACACGGTGCAGGCCGTGCCGAACACGCAGGCGATGAGGATGGTGCCCAGGCTGCCTTCGATCGTCAGGCCGGGGTTGAAGAGGAAGAAGAACGGCACCACGAAGCCGCCGATCGCGAGCTTCACCGCATAGGGCCCGAGCGCGGTTGGGTTCACGCCGGCGATGGCGCCGGCGGCGAAGTTCGCCACCGCGACCGGCGGCGTGATGGCCGACAGGCAGGCGTAGAACAGCATGAAGAGGTGCACCTGCAGCTCCGGCAGGCCGTAGTGGCGCAGGATCGGCGCGAGCAGCGCCGCCCCCATGATGTACACCGCCGGCGTCGGCATGCCCATGCCGAGCAGGATGAGGAAGGCGCCCGAGAGAAGCAGGGCCGGGACCATCATGCCGCCGGAGAGGAAGTTGATCATCAGCGTGAACTTGCCGGCGAGCGCGCTGATCTCGATCAGGCCGGTGATCGCGCCGGCGGCAGCGACCGCGCCGACGAGCGGTACCACCTGCGTGATGGTCTGGGTGCAGCACTCGACGAAGCGCTTCGGCCCGATCGCGCTCTCGCGGTGGAGCCAGGAGAGCGCGATCACCGCGGCCGTGGAGCCGGCGGCGACGTAGACCGGGGTATAGCCGTCGAGCAGCAACCACATCATCGCGCCCACCGGCAGCAGGTGGCGCCAGCCGCGCGCGAGCCCGGTGTGCAGCGCCACGATCTGGTCGGCGGGCATCGGCGGCTCGCGGTTCCGCACCGCCTCGTTGTGCACCAGGATGTAGATCGCGACGTAGTAGAGGATCGCCGGCAGCCACGACGCCGCCACGATCCTCGAATACGGGATGTTGGTGATGTCGGCCATGATGAACGCGACCGCGCCCATCACCGGCGGCAGCATCGCGCCGCCGCTCGACGAGGTCGCCTCGATCGCCGCCGCGCGCACCGGCGGGATGCCCTGCTTGATCATGATCGGGATCGTCAGCGGCCCGGTGGTGGCGACGTCCGCCGTCGGGCTGCCCGACACCGAGCCATAGAGGCCGCTCGCGGTCACGCAGGCCTTCGCCGCGCCGCCGCGCATGCGGCCGGTCACCGCGCTCGCCAGGTCGAAGAACAGCTGCCCGCCGCCGGCCTTGTTGTAGAAGTTGCCGAACAGCACGAAGAGGAACGCGTAGCTCGCCGCCACCTCGAGCGGCGAGCCGAAGATGCCGTCGGGCTGGATCGTCATCATCTCGATGAAGTACGGGATGCTGAAGTTGTCGTGCTGCAGGGGCCCCGGCATCCAGCGGCCGAACACGGTGAACAGCAGCAGCGCGACGAGCAGGCTGGTCAGACCCAATGAAGTGCTGCGGCGGGCCAGCTCGACGACGATCGCGACCAGCGCGAGGCCCACCGCTACGTCCCACGCCGTCGGCTGCGAGAAGCCGCGGCTCCAGTTGAGGAACCGGTCGTTCAGAACGATGTAGTAGAGCGCGATCGCGAGCGACGCCGCGGCCAGCGCCACGTCGAGCCAGTTCAGGCGCTTGCGCGCCGGCCCGGAGGTCGTGGTGAGGAAGGCGATCGGGAACGTGATCGCGATGAAGATCGCGATGTCGAGGTGGAACTGGCCGGTGAAGGCGCGCGCCCACGAGCCGAACCGCTCGAGGCCGAGGTGCAGGGCCGCCGTGCCGGTCAGCGTGGACAGAGCGCCTATCCATAGTACATACAGCGCCGCCGCGACCGAGCCGGCCTGAATGAGGACGTTCCAGCCGCCGCCCGGGCGGTGCCGCGCTCCCTCCCGCAGGAACCGCAGCAAGCTACTTCACCAGCCCTTTTTCCTTGTAGTAGCGCAGCGCGCCGGGGTGGTACGGCAGGTTCGCCGGGTTGACCGCCATCTTCGAGGTGGCGAAAGCGGTCTTCAGCGAGCCACCGATCGCCTGCACCCGCGCCTCGTTCTCGGCGATCGCCTTGACGTACTTGTAGACCACCTCGTCGGGCACGTGGCTGCCGGCGAGCAGCGCGACCCACATGCGCACGGTCGGGTAATCCTTCTCCATGAACGGATAGGTGCCCTTCTCCACCATGTCGGCCTTGTTGTTGAAGGCGTCGGCGGCCTTCTGGATGGTGGCGCGGTCGCCGTCGATCCACAGCAGCGGGCGCTTGCCGGCGACGTCCTTCACCAGCGCGTCGCTAAGGTTGCGCGCGTTCATGAACACGTCGGCCTTGTCGTCGACGATGGCGTCGAGGCCGATCGAGCTGTTGCCGAGGACGAAGCTGCCGCCCCACTTCTCGATGTCGTTGATGCTGAAGCCGTAGGCCTTCATCACTTCGTAAGGGCCGCCGATGGTGGTCTGCGGGTTGTCGGGGCGGTTGATGGCGAGGCGCATCTTCGGCTTCTTCTTCGCTATGTCGGCCCAGGAGCGGATGCCGTTGGCGTCCGCCCATTCCTTGGTCATCAGGAAGTGGATGAACTGGTTGTCGTAGAGCTGCATCACGTAGCTGAACTTGCCCTTGAGCGGCTTCTGGTAGGGCGACTTGCCCTCGTTGGCGAGCTTCACCTCGGTGCCGGTGGCGGTGGCGGTGAAGTCGGCCTTGCCCTCGGCAATGTCGAGCACGCCGCCGCCGGGCGAGTTGGGCTTGAACGACACCGCCGAGCCGGGATAGGCGTCGCGCACCACCGCGTTCAGCCCCTCTACCATCGTGCGCGGATAGCCGCTCGGCGTGGCGCCGGTGACCGTCGCGCTGATGGGCTTGGTGTCGTTGAAGTCGGCGAGCGCGTAAGCACTGAGCGCGGCGAGCGCGGCCGCGAGCGAAACTCGGATGCGGTGCATGTCGATACTCCTCCTCGGTCGGCGATAATAGCCGCCAGCATGCGCGCGGTCGAGATCAGCCAGCCCGGCGGCCCCGAGGTCCTGCGCCTCGTCGAACGGCCGCAACCCGCGCCGAAAGCCGGCGAGATCCTCATCAAAGTGGCCGCCGCCGGCGTCAACCGGCCGGACGTGCTGCAGCGCATGGGCAACTATCCGGTGCCGCCCGACGCCTCGGACCTGCCCGGGCTCGAAGTGGCGGGCGAAGTGGCCGGTGTTGGTTCTTCAGCAACTAGATACCGAATTGGGGAAAAAGTCTGTGCCTTGGTCCATGGAGGCGGCTACGCCGAGTACTGCGTCGCGCCCGAGGTGCAGGCGCTGCCGGTGCCCAAGGGCCTCTCGCTCGTCGAGGCGGCCTCGCTGCCCGAAACCTTCTTCACCGTCTGGTCGAACGTCTATCACCGCGGCGCGCTGAAGCCGGGCGAGAGCCTGCTGGTGCAGGGCGGCACCTCCGGCATCGGCGTCACCGCGATCCAGATGGCTGCGGCGACCGGCAACCGCGTCTTCGCGACGGCCGGCTCCGACGATAAGGTCGCCGCGTGCGTGCGCCTCGGCGCCGGCCAGGCCTTCAACTACAAGACGCAGGACTGGGCCGCCGAAGTCAAAGCGGCCACCGGCGGCAAGGGCGTCAACGTGATCCTCGACATGGTCGGCGGCGACTACGTGCCGAAGGAGCTGAAGTGCCTCGCCGACGAGGGCCGCCTGGTCTTCATCGCCTTCCTGCGCGGAGCGAAGACCGAGCTCGACATCAACGAGGTGATGCGCCGGCGCCTGGTCGTCACCGGCTCGACGCTGCGGCCGCGGCCGGTGGAGTTCAAGGGCTTCATCGCCGCCAACCTGCGCGAGAAGATCTGGCCGCTGGTCGAGGCCGGCAAGATCCGGCCGGAGATCTTCAAGACCTTCTCTCTGGAGAAAGCGTCGGAAGCTCACCGGCTGATGGAGTCTTCGCAGCACATCGGCAAGATCGTCCTTACCCTTTAGCCTCCGTCTTCAGCCACTCGACGAAGTCCACCACCTCGGGCCGGCTCGCCGCGCCCTTCGACACGATCGCGAAGTAGGCGCGCGCGGGATCGGCCTGGCTCTTGAACGGCGCCACCAGCTCGCCCGCCGCAAGCAGATCCTTGACCAGCGGCGTGCGGCCGAGCGCGACCCCGTGACCGGCGACCGCCGACGGGATGATCTGCTCGTAGCCGGAGAAGGTCAGCGTGCCGGCGGGCTTCAGGTCGGCGATGCGCTCGACCTCGAACCAGGTCTTCCAGTGCAGCCAGGGATGGCGCACGTCGGGGTCGTCGTACTGCAGCAGCACGTGGTTGCGCAGGTCGGCGGGCTTCTCGAGCGGCGTTTTCTTCAGCAGCTTCGGGCTGCAGACCGGAAACACCTTTTCGCCGAAGAGGCGCATGGCCTCCGGCCCGGCGAGCGAGGCCGGCCCGTGACGGATGGCGACGTCGAGCCCGTCGCGTTCGAGGTCGACGACCCTGGTGTCCGCGGTGATGCGTACATCCACTCCCGGATGCTCGCGCGTGAAGCCGGCGAGCCGCGGGATGAGCCACAGCGCGGCAAAGGACGCGGTGGTGGTGACCGAAAGGGGCTGGCGCCGGCCCGACGCGGCGCGAAGGCGTTCCGTGGCGGTGCGCATGGTCGAAAGCACTTGCGCCGCGGCGGCATAGAACTGCTGGCCGGGCTCGGTCAGCGCGAGCGCGCGGTGGCGGCGCTGGAACAGCGCCACGCCGAGCTGGTCCTCGAGCTCCTTGATCTGGCGGCTCACCGCTGACTGCGTGAGGTGCAGCTCCTCGCCCGCCTTGGTGAACGACTGGTGCCGCGCCGCGGCCTCGAACCCGACCAGCAGGTCCAACGCCGGCATCACATTCCGATTTCGCATGCGAGACTTGAGAATTTACCGTTTGAGCGCCATCCGGTAAGGATGCATCCTGCGCATGCGAAAAGCAAGGAGCCGCCCATGAGAATCGAACTCGAAGCCGGAGCCGTGAAGCTGAGTCCCAATCAAACGCTGAGGTTGCGCGACAGCGCCGGCAGCACCGTGTGCGTCACCGAAGGCTCGGTGTGGATCACCGAGGAAAACCAGCCGCGCGACGTCGTCCTCGCGCCGGGCAGCTGCTATGTGCTGCGCCACGGCGGCCTCGCCATCGTCAACCCCCTCGGCGGCGGCGCCGCCGTGTCGATTTCGTGAAAGGAAGCAGCATGAACGTCGACCTCAGCAAAGTGGACTTCGCGGGCCTGGCAGCCGCCGCCCGGCGTGAGCGGACCCACGCGATGGGCGAGTTCCTTTTCAGCCCGGTCGCACAGCTCGTCCTGCGACTCGCGCGGCCCGAGCCGCGCAAGCCCTCGGCCGTGTTCCAGTCGATCCGGGGCTGCTAGGCCATGCCGCTCGTCCGCATCTCGCTCCTGCAGGGCCCCGACGGCTTCGCGCGCAAGGTCGGCCAGGCCGTCTATCGCACCATGGTCGATACCATCGACGTGCCGCGCGACGACAACTTCCAAGTCATCACCGAGCACTCCAAGGAGACGCTGGTTTTCGACCGCACCTACATGGGCATCGCGCGCAGCGACGGCTTCATCTCGATCCAGATCACCCTGAGCGAAGGGCGCAGCCTGGAGAGGAAACGACTGCTTTATCGCACGCTCGTCGAGCGCCTGCAGCGCGAGCTGAACGTGCGGCCCGAGGACGTGATGATCAACCTGGTCGAGGTGAAAAAGGAAAACTGGTCCTTCGGACTGGGTGAAGCGTCGTACGCGCGGGCGGACAAGATCGCCGCGTGACGGCCTCCAGCAGCTCGCGCGCGAGCCTGCTCGCGCTTTGCTTCGGCAATTTCATCATCGGCACCGGGACGCTGATCGTCCCGGGCATGCTGCCGCAGCTCGCCGAAGGACTCGGCGTGTCGCTGCCGATCGCCGGCCAGCTGGTCACCGCTTTCGCCGCCGCGACCTGCATCGGCGCGCCGCTGCTCGCGTCGCTCACCAGCCGCTTCGATCGCCGCACCCTCCTCGTCGCCATGCAGCTGGTGTTCGTCGCCGGCCACGTCGGCGCCGCGCTGCTGTCTTCGTTCTGGCCGATGCTCGTCATGCGCGTGCTCACCTCGGTCGGCGCGGCTCTCTACACCGCGCAGGCCGCCTCCGCCGCGTCGCTGCTGGTGCCGGCTGCGGAGCGCGGCCGCGCCATCGCGTTCGTGTTCCTCGGTTGGTCGGTCGCTTCGGTCGCCGGCGTGCCGCTCGGCTCCTATGTCGCGGCGATATGGGGCTGGCGGGAAGGCTTCGCGCTGGTCGCGGCGGGCGCCGCGCTCGGCGCGGCCGGCGTGCAGCTCTTCGTGCCGGCCGGCCTCCATGTCCAGCCGGTCAGCTCGGCAATGTGGCGGTCCCTGCTGCGCGATCCCGCCCTCATGGCGACCGTCGGCGTGACCGCACTCTTCGCCGGCGCTGGCTTCGGGCTGTTCGCCTACATCGTCCCCGCCGCCAGAAGCTTCCTCGGCGCTTCGCCGGAGCTCGTGAGCGCACTGCTGGTCGTGTTCGGCGCGGCCGGCGTCGCCGGCAACATGCTCGCGGTGCGCTACATGGACCGGATCGGCGCCGCCAACATCGTGATGCTCTGCCTGGTGTCGATGCTCGGCGCGCACCTGCTGTGGCCGTGGTCGCAGGGCTCGGCGGCGCTCGTCGCCGTGGTGATGCTGGGCTGCGGCCTCGGCGTGTTCGCCTGCAACAGCTCGCAGCAGACGCGGCTCGCCGCGATCGCGCCAGCCGCGGCGCCGGTGTCGATCGCGCTCAACTCCTCGGCGATCTACCTCGGCCAGGCGCTCGGCCCGGCGGCCGGCGGGATCCTGATCGCGCACGTGCCGGGCAGCGACGGCTACGCGCTTCTCGCCGCCATCACCGTGCCGCTGCTGGTGGCGGCGATCGGCTTATCGCAGTTTGCATCCCTTAGAATGCGCTCTCAACCACGGAGCGCGCATGTTCAAGGAAGGCCTGTTACGAGGTAAGCGCATCCTCATCACCGGCGGCGGCACCGGCCTCGGCAAGGAGATCGCCGCCCGCTACGCCGAGCTCGGGGCGGAGCTGTGGCTGGCGGGTAGAAGAGGCGGCGTCCTCGAAGAAACCTCCAAGGAATTAACCGCAAAATACGGCGGTGTCGTAAAGACCCACGCCATCGACATCCGCGATGCAGCCGCGGTCGACGCGATGGTGCAGCGGATCTGGGACGAGAGCGGCCCGCTCTCGGGGCTCGTCAACAACGCCGCCGGCAACTTCATCAGCCCGACGAAGGACCTGTCGCCCAACGGCTTCAACGCCATCGCCAACACCGTCTTCCACGGCACGTTCTACGTGACGCAGGCGGTCGGCCGGCGCTGGATCGCCGGCCAGCATCCCGGCACGGTGCTCTCGATCCTGGTCACCTGGGTGCACACCGGCTCGCCGTACGTCGTGCCCTCGGCGATGTCGAAGGCGGGCCTGCACGTGATGACCAAGTCGCTCGCGGTGGAATGGGGGCGCTTCGGCATCCGCCTGAACGCCATCGCGCCCGGGCCGTTCCCGACAGAAGGCGCCGAGAAGCGTCTGCGTCCTGGGGGTGGTTTTCAAAAATCTTCCGATTTGAATCCCATGCGGCGCGTGGGTCGCATGGAAGAACTGCAGAACCTCGCCACCTTCCTGATGGCCGACGGCTGCGACTGGCTCACCGGCGAGACCATCGCCGTCGACGGCGCCGGATACCTCGCGACCGGCTCGGGCGCCTACTTCAGCGAGCTCGATCGCCTCTCCGACGCCGACTGGGACAAGATGCGCGCGATGATCAAGGCGCAGAACGAGAAAGACCGAGCGGGCCGCACGGCGTAATGGCGAACCAGGCTCCACGGCCGGCGGCGACGCTGGTGCTGCTCCGTCCCGGCGGCGCCGCGACGCAGGTGCTGATGATCCAGCGCGCGCAGAACGCCGCCTTCCTCGGCGGCGCCTATGTCTTTCCCGGCGGCGCGCTCGACAAGGAAGACGGCGACCCGCGCTATCTGCGCCGCGTCGTCGGCCTCACCGACGCCGAGGCGAGCGCGCGGCTCGGCGTCCCGGAAAAAGGCCTCGCCTACTGGGTCGCGGCGGTGCGCGAATGCTTCGAGGAGGCGGGCGTGCTCCTCGCCCTCGACGCCGAGCAGCGGCCGGTCGAACCTGCGCGCGCCGAGGCGCTCGCGCGCAACCGCAAGCGCTACTTCCTCGACCTCCTCGAGAAGGAGAAGCTCTTCATCCCGGCCGACCGCATCGCCTACTACGGCCACTGGATCACCGCCCCCGGCCGCTCGCGCCGCTTCGACACGCGCTTCTTCGTCGCCGAAGCGCCGACGGGGCAGGACGGCTCGCACGACCCGGGCGAGGCGGTGCACCAGCTCTGGATCCCGCCGCAGGTCGCGCTGGAGCGGGGGCAGCGCAACGAGATCGAGCTGGTGCCGGCCACGCAGCACACGCTGCGCGACATGGCGCGCTTTGCCGAGCCGCGGCTCGCCTTCGAGTTCGCCCGCGACCAGGAGGCGATCGAGGTCAATCGCGCGTGCTGGGCGCAGGGCAAGGAAGGCCCGCAGCTGTTCCGCCGCGCCGATCCGCAATATCACGAGATCCATTGGAGCGATCCGGAGGAGACCGGCCAGAGCACCTACGACCTCGTCGCCGGCGTGCCGAAGCGCCTCGACGCGCGGGTCACGCGGCTCATCGCGCCCAACCCCGGCATGATGACCGGACCGGGCACCAACACCTACCTGGTCGGCGAGCAGGACGTGGCGGTGATCGATCCGGGACCGGATTCGGATTCCCACGTGGAAAGAATCGTTCAGGAGACGAAGGGCCGCCTGAAATGGATTCTCTGCACCCACACCCACCTGGATCACTCCCCGGCGGCGGCGAAGCTGAAGGCGGCGACGGGCGCGATGATCCTCGGCCGGCCGGCGCCCGAGGGGCAGGACGCGAGCTTGGTCCCGGATCAGGTGCTGAACGACGGCGAGCGCCTGTTCCTCGGCGGCGTGGGCTTTCGCGTCGTGCACACGCCGGGACATGCCTCGAACCATCTTTGCTACCTGCTCGAAGACACCCGGATGCTCTTCACCGGCGATCACGTAATGCAAGGCTCGACGGTGGTGATCAATCCGCCCGACGGCGACATGCGGCAGTACCTCGCCTCGCTCGAGCGGCTGCTTGGCATCGACCTCGCCATCCTGGCGCCGGGCCACGGCTACCTGATCGGCTCGCCGCACCAGGAGGTGCGGCGCCTGATCGCGCACCGGCTGGCGCGCGAGAAGAAGGTGGTGGCCGCGCTCGGCAGGCTGCGCGAGGCGTCGGTGGAGGACCTGCTGCCGCTGGTCTACGACGACGTGCCGGCGCGCATCCACAAGTGGGCGGCGCGCTCGCTCACCGCGCACCTCGACAAGCTGATCGCCGAGGGCGCCGCACGCGCCGAAGGCGGCCGCTACGCGCTACAATGACCCGAGCCCTTGTATCCGAGGAGCCCGTATGAGCATGCACGAGAAAACGCTCAAGCTCGTCACCAACCTCGAGCGCCCCGCCATCGAAGCGCGCCTCGCCGACGTGCGCAAGGCCGCGCAGGCCGCGGGCCTCGCCGACGTCGCCGGCCTGCTCGGCGGCATCGAGGGCGCGCCGCGCGCGCAGATGGAAGAGAAGGTGAAGGGCGCGCTCAAGGCGCTCATCAGCAAGCCAGAGCACAAGAGCCTGCACGCGCAGCTCGAGCTGGTCGAGATCAATCTGCCGAACCTGAAGTAGCAGGAAAAAATCGCAAGCTTCGATTACGACCTGTTCACGATTGGCGGCGGCTCGGGCGGCGTCAGGGCCAGCCGCGTGGCGGCCTCGTACGGCGCGCGCGTCGCCATCGCCGAGTCGGGCAAGTTCGGCGGCACCTGCGTCAACGTCGGCTGCATCCCGAAGAAGCTCTTCGCCTATGCCGCGCATTTCCGCGAGGACTTCGCGATCGCCAAAGGCTACGGCTGGACCGTCGGCGAAACCAATTTCGACTGGAACACGCTGCTCGCCAACAAGGACCGCGAGATCGCGCGGATCAACGGTGTCTATGAGCGGCTTTTGAAGCAGGCGGGGGTCGAGATCATGCGCGGGCGCGCCACGATCCTCGGGCCCCATCAAGTGTCTCTGAATGGAAAAACATATTCGGCCAAGCACATCCTCGTCGCCACCGGCTCCTGGCCGGTGATCCCGCCGATTCCCGGCCGCGAGCATGCGATCAGCTCGAACGAGGCGTTCCACCTCGAGCGGCTGCCGCGCCGCGCGCTGGTCGTCGGCGGCGGCTACATCGCGCTCGAGTTCGCCTCGATCTTCCACGGCCTGGGCGTGCAGACCACCCTCTCCTACCGCGGCAGGCGCTTCCTGCGCGGCTTCGACGCCGAGCTCGGCGAGCGCATCGCCGAGGAGTTCGTGGCCAAGGGCCTCAACCTGCACTTCGGCGCAGAGCCTGCCGCGATAGAAAAAAAGTCCGGTTCACTAAAAATCATCTATTCAGACGACTCGGTGCAGGAGGCGGATCTGGTTCTCTTCGCCACCGGCCGCAAGCCCAACACGGCGAACCTCGGCCTGGAAAAAGCGGGCGTGAAGCTTGCTCCGGACGGCGCCGTGATGGTGGACGACTACTCGACAAGCTCTGTGGGCTCGATCCACGCCATCGGCGACGTGACCAACCGCATCAACCTCACGCCGGTCGCCACCGCCGAAGCGATGTGGCTCGCGCGTACGCTGTTCCGCAATGAGCCGACGCCGGTCGACCACGAGAACGTGCCCACCGCCGTGTTCGCCAACCCGAACCTGGCGACGGTCGGCCTCTCCGAGGAGAAGGCGCGCGAGCGCTACGGCGCCGTCGACGTCTACAAGACCTCCTTCCGCAGCTTGAAGCTCACCATGACCGACAAGAAGGAGCGCGCGTTCATGAAGCTGGTCGTCGACCGCGCCAGCCAGCGCGTCGTCGGCGCACACATGATCGGCCCCGACGCCGGCGAGATCATCCAGGGCGTCGCCATCGCGGTGAAGGTCGGCGCCACCAAGGCGCAGTTCGACGCGACCATCGGCATCCACCCGACCGCGGCGGAGGAGTTCGTGACCATGCGGGAGAAGGCGGCCAGCTGAAGGACCTGTTCCAGGCCTTTCCCGACGGCTTCGTCTACCGGGAAAATTTCCTCAGCGGCGCCGAGGAGCAGGAGCTGCTCGGCCGCATCGGCGAGCTCCCCCTGCACGAAGCCGAATACAAGCAGTACACGGCGAAGCGCCGCATCGCCAGCTTCGGCGCGACCTACGATTTCAACAAGAACAAGCTGCAGCCCGGCCCGTCCATTCCCGAGCAGCTCTTTCCTCTGCGCGAGAAGGTCGCGGCATGGGTCGGCCTGCCCGCGGAAGAGTTCCGGCACGCGCTCGTCACCGAATACCGCCAGGGCACCGCGCTCG
>DASXKY010000144.1:0-13548 GCA_036496555.1 Burkholderiales bacterium
CGGGGAGATGGGCTACCCGTCGGTGCTGACCGCCAAGGGCTGGGGCTTCTACGACGTCCTGTTCAAAGGCAAGCCGTTCAGGTTCCAGCGCAAGTTCGGCAGCTACGTGATGGAGAACATCCTCTTCAAGATCTCGTTCCCTGCGGAGTTCCACTCGCAGACGGCCGTGGAATGCACAATGCAGCTGCATCCCCTGGTGAAGAACAGGATCGACCAGATCAAGAAAATCACTATCCGGACGCATGAGGCCGCGATCCGGATCATCGACAAGAAAGGCCCGCTCAATAATCCTGCGGACAGGGATCACTGCATCCAGTACATGGTGGCTGTGCCACTCCTCTTCGGGCGCCTGACGGCAGCGGATTACGAGGACGGCGTCGCAAAGGATCCGCGCATCGATAAATTGCGGGCCGAAATCATCTGCGTCGAGGACAAGAAGTTCAGCCGCGATTACCACGACCCGAAGAAACGCTCGATCGCCAACGCGCTTACCGTCGAGTTCAAGGACGGCACGAAGCTGAAGGAAGTGGTGTGCGAATACCCGATCGGCCACAAGCGCCGGCGCAAGGAGGGCATGCCGGTCCTGGTCGAGAAGTTCAAGACCAATCTCGCGCGCCGCCTGCCGCCGAAGCAGCAGAAGGCGATCCTCGATCTGTGCCAGGACGCGGGGCGCCTGCAAGCCACGCCCGTCGACGAATTCGTCGACCTCTTCGTGCTATGAGCCGCTACCTGGAAGAGCGCATCGCCCAGCTGTCGGACGAGATCCGGCGCTACCCCACCCCGATCGCCCGCTGCGACGAGCAGCTCACGGCGCTCATCGAACAACGCTCGAAATTACTTTTTGAATTGGAAAAAGAGTGCTGCAGCCCCGAGGCGCTCTGGACCAACGACGGAGGCTTCAATGCCGCATAACCTTTACGACACCCTGCAGCTCTTCAAGCACGGCAAGTTTTATTCCTTGCCCGTCCTATCCAAGAAACTGAACCTGAAGCTGGAGCGCCTGCCGGTATCGATCCGCATCGTGCTCGAGTCGGTGCTGCGAAACTGCGACGGCAAGAAAGTCACCGAGACGCACGTCAAGGAGCTGGCGAACTGGAAGCCGGCGGCCAAGCGCGCCGAAGAGATCCCGTTCGTCGTCGCGCGCATCGTGCTGCAGGACTTCACCGGCGTGCCGCTGCTCTGCGACCTCGCCGCAATGCGCGGTGTCGCGGCGAAGATGGGCAACGACCCCAAGGTGATCGAGCCGCTGGTGCCGGTCGACCTGGTCGTCGACCACTCGGTGCAGATCGACCACTTCGGCACGAAGAACGCGCTCGACCTCAACATGAAGCTCGAATTCAAGCGCAACGAGGAGCGCTACCAGTTCATGAAGTGGGGCATGCAGGCCTTCAATACCTTCAAGGTCGTGCCGCCCGGCATCGGCATCGTGCACCAGGTAAACCTCGAGTACCTGGCGCGCGGCGTGCACAAGTCGAAGGACGGCGTCTGCTATCCCGACACGCTGGTCGGCACCGACAGCCACACCACCATGATCAACGGCATCGGCGTGGTCGGGTGGGGCTGCGGCGGCATCGAGGCCGAAGCCGGCATGCTCGGCCAGCCGGTCTACTTCCTGACGCCGGACGTGGTCGGCGTGAACCTCAAGGGCAAGCTGCACCCGACGGTCACTGCTACAGATTTGGTTCTAACAGTGACAGAGCTTTTGAGAAAAGCGAAAGTCGTCGGCAAGTTCGTCGAGTTCTTCGGCGAAGGCACCGCCTCGCTCTCCGTCACCGACCGCGCCACCATCGGCAACATGGCGCCGGAGTACGGCGCAACCATGGGCTTCTTCCCGGTCGACGACAAGACGATCGAGTACTTCAAGGGCACCGGTCGCACCGACGCCGAGATCGACGCCTTCGCCGCCTACTACAAGGCGCAGGGCATGTACGGCATTCCTAAGAAGGGCGACATCGATTACTCCCAGACGCTCGAGCTCGACCTGTCGACCATCTACCCATCGCTCGCCGGCCCGAAGCGGCCGCAGGACCGCATCGATCTCGACAAAGTGAAGTCGACGTTTACGGGTCTGTTCACAAAGCCTGTACCCGAGAACGGCTTTGCCAAGAAGGCCGACGATCTGAACCGGCCGTACAAGACCTTCGACGGCCTCCAGATCAGGAACGGCGACGTGCTGATCGCGGCGATCACTTCCTGCACCAATACCTCGAACCCCGGCGTGCTGCTCGCCGCGGGCCTGTTGGCGAAGAAAGCCGTCGAGCTGGGATTGAACGTCAAGCCCCACGTAAAGACCTCGCTCGCACCGGGCTCGCGCGTGGTAACCGAGTACCTGACTAAGGCGGGCCTGCTGCCCTACCTCGAGAAGCTCGGCTTCGCGGTCGCCGCTTACGGCTGCACCACCTGCATCGGCAACGCGGGCCCGCTCGCGCAGCCGATCGAGGAGGCGATCGTGAAGAACGATCTGGTGTGCTGCGCGGTCCTGTCCGGGAACCGGAACTTCGAAGCGCGGATCCATCCGAACATCCGCGCCAACTTCCTTGCGTCGCCGCCGCTCGTCGTGGCGTATGCGATCGCGGGCTCGATCCTGGTCGATTTCAAGACGCAACCGCTGGGGCAGACCAAGGACGGAACACCGGTCTTCATCGGCGACATCTGGCCGGCGGCCGACGAAGTGAAAGGCCTGATGAAGCTGGCGATGGACGCGCCGACCTTCCGCCGCCTCTACTCCGACCTCGCCAACACCAACCCGATGTGGAAGAAGGTGTCGGCGCCGACCGGCCAGGTGTACAGCTGGCCTAAGTCGACGTACATCGCCGAGCCGCCGTTCTTCGACGGCTTCACCATGAGCCCGGGCAAGCCGGGCGACGTGCGCGGCGCGAAGATCCTCGGCGTGTTCGGCGACTCCGTCACCACCGACCACATCTCGCCCGCCGGCTCGATCAAGCCGACCTCCCCTGCCGGCTTCTTCCTGCAGGAGCACGACGTCGCGGTGGCCGACTTCAACAGCTACGGCGCGCGGCGCGGCAACCATGAGGTGATGATGCGCGGCACCTTCGCCAACGTCCGCATCAAGAACCTGATGCTTCCGGGCACCGAGGGCGGAATGACTCTATATAAGAATGAAAAGCTGCCGATCTACGACGCCGCGATGCGCTACATCGCCGACGGCACGCCGACGGTCGTCTTCGGCGGCGAGGAATACGGCACCGGATCCTCGCGCGACTGGGCGGCAAAGGGCACGCAGCTGCTGGGGGTCAAGGCGGTGATCGTGCGCAGCTTCGAGCGCATCCACCGCTCCAACCTGGTCGGCATGGGCGTGCTGCCGCTGCAGTTCACCGGCTCAGACTCCGCCGCCTCGCTCGGCCTGAAGGGCGACGAGACCGTCGACGTGCTGCTGCCGGCGGAGCTCCAGCCGCAGCAGGACATCAAGGTTGTGATTCGCAAGCCGGACGGCACGACCAAGGAGCTCACGGTGCGATCGCGCATCGACACGGCGATCGAGGTCGACTACTACAAGCACGGCGGTATCCTGCCCTTCGTGCTGCGCGAGCTGATCGGCAGCGCCGGAAAAAAGGCGCGCGCGGCCTAGCCTACTCGGCGGGCAGGCCGGCGACGTAGTCGGCCAGGACCTCGACGTCCTGCGGCGAGAGCGCCATCGCCGCAGAGGTCATGTTGCCGTCGATGTCGGCGCGCGTCTGCGCCTTGAAGGCCTTCAGCTGCACGAGCACGTACTCATACTGCTGGCCGGCGAGGCGCGGGATGTGCTGCTGGCCCATCAGCCGCGGGCCGTGGCACTGGCTGCAGTTGAATTTCTTCGCCAGCCCCGGCCCGGCGGCGACGTTTTCAGGCTTGCTCTTGTGCCTCGGCGGCGCCGCCTTCTGCGCGGCGAAATACGCCGCCAGGTCGTTCATCTCCGCGTTGGAGAGCGGCTTCGCCATCGGCGCCATCAGGTCGTTCTTGCGGTTGCCCTCGCGGAACATGAACAGCGCCGTAGAGATGAACTGCGCCGGCTGCTGGGCGAGCGACGGCCACTCGGGGTTGGTCGAATTGCCCGCCTCGCCGTGGCAGGCCGCGCACACGGCGGCCTTTTTCTCGCCGGCGGCGATGTCGGCCGCAGCGGCCGGCAGGCTTACAAATAAAAACGCGACGGCCGAGGCCGCCGCGTTTCTCATTGCCGCCGTCACTTGCCGTAGGAGACGCGGTAGATGATGCCGTTGTAGTCGTCCGACACCAGCATCGAGCCGTCCTTCATCACCAGCAGGTCGACCGGCCGGCCCCACATCGGCGGATCGGCCTTCTCGTCCTGCAGGAAGCCGGTGAGGAAAGGCTGCGGCTTGCCGGCCTTGCCGTTCTCGTCGACCTTCACGCGCATCACGTTGTAGCCCTGCTTGACGCTGCGGTTCCACGAGCCGTGCATGGCGATGAAGATGTTGCCCTGGTACTCGGCCGGGAACATCTTGCCGTTGTAGAACTTCATGCCGAGCGGCGCGATGTGCGTGCCGAGCAGCTGCGCGGGCTTGGCGAACTCGGCGCACGAGCGGTTCTTGCCGTACTCCGGATCGAGCGTGTTGCCCTGGTGGCAGAACGGATAGCCGAAGTTCGGCACCGGGCCCTTGAGCGAGACGCGGTGCAGGGTGTCGTTCGGCGAGTCGTCGCCCAGCCAGTCGCGCGCGTGGTTGGTAAACCAGAGGTCCTTGGTCTTCGGGTTGAAGTCCATGCCGACCGAGTTGCGCACGCCGACGGCGACCTGCTCGAGCACGCCCTTGTTGGGCTCGACGCGCCAGATCGAGGCCTGCGTGTAGTTCGGCAGCACGATGTTGCCTGGCGCACCGATGTTGAAGTACAGCTTGCCGTCGGGACCCATGGCGAGGTATTTCCAGAAGTGCCCCGCCGCGCGGCTCGGATCGAGGTTGTCGACGATCACCTTGCCTTCGCCCGGGCTGTCGAGCTTGCCCTCGATGCCGTCGTAGCGCGTGATGCGGCCGCGCTCGGCGACGTACAGCGTGCCTTTGCTGAAGACGATGCCGTTCGGCGCGTCGAGGCCGGTGAGGACGGTCTTCACCTCGCGCTTGCCGTCCTTCGTAACCACCGCATACACGTTCTTCGCGTTGCGGTTGCTGACGAACAGCGTGCCCTTGTCGCCCATCGCGAGCGAGCGCGCCTCGGGGATGCCCTCGGCCCAGACTTCGACCTTGAAGCCGGCCGGCACCTTCAGCGTGTTGAGCGGCAGCTCCTTGGCCGAGCGGCCGGTCATGTGCGGCGCGAACGGGTGCAGCGTGGATTCGGCCTGCGCGGCCGACTTGCCCTGTTGCCAGGACGGCGGCGCGGCCGGAGTCTGCGCAAGCGCCGGGACGGCGAACGCGGCAGAAATGGCCACTGCAAAGACGCTCTTCATTTGAACCTCCATCTCCTCGGGGGGACCGCTATTAGAACTGAAGCTTCGCTTGGACGCCAACAGTCATATTGCGCTGCGGCGAAGGCTCGTAGAAGCGGCCATTGGCCTCGTTGACGATTACCGAGCCGACGTATTTCTTGTCGGCGAGGTTGTCGATGCGCACGAATTCGCTCAAGCGCCACTTCCCTGGCCGCTGGGTGAAGCCGAGGGCGAAGCTCGCGACCGTGTAGGAGTCGGCAAACTCGGTATTCAGGTCGTTTACCGCGACGTCCGATTTGTGCAGCACCTCGAGCGTCGCCAGGAAGCCCGCCGGGACGTAGCGCCAGCGCAACTCGCCGTAGAGGTAGTTCTTCGGCACCGCCGGCAGGCGATTGCCGGCGGCGACCGTCTGCGGCGGCGTTCCGCTGGCGTAGCTGTCGAGGAACGTGGCGTCGAGCAGCGTCCAGGCGAGCGTGCCCTCGAAGCCTGCCGGCAGCACCGCGTCGGCGAAGAGCTCGCCGCCGTTGCGGCGCGTGCGCCCGGCGTTCTTGAAGGTGGTCCGCCCGCCGACCGACTGATCGACGACGATCTCGTCCTGCGTCTCGATGGTGAAGAGGGCCGCATTCAGGTGCAGGTTGCCGCCGAGCACGCTCTTCACCCCGGCCTCGTAGTGGCGGCTCTTGGAAGCCTGCAGGTCGAAGTTGAGCCCGCTTGCGTTGTTCCGGTTGGCGAGCTCGGCGAAGGTCGGCGTCTCGAAACCGCGGCCGTAACTGGCGTACAGGCTGGTCGTCTGCGCCAGCCGGTAGAGCACGCCGAGGGAAGGCGTCGTCGCGTCGTAGGTCTTCGAGCCGCTGTCGTCGCCGTTCGCCGAGGCCGGCACGATGAAATGGTCGGCCGACTCGAACGAAACGCGGGAGGCGCGGATCCCGGCAAGCGCGCTCCAGCGCTCGGCGAAGCGCCAATCGGCCTGCACGAAGAGGCCGCTGGAGATGGCGGTGTCGTCCTCGTCGCGCCGCAGGTCGCCGATGGCGCCGAAATTGTTGACGAAGCCCTTGCGCGCCTGGTCCATGCGCTCGTATTCGCCGCCCACCGTGGTCACCAGCGGCCGGCCCATCACCTGCGCTTCGTTGCTAAGGCGCAGCGAGCCGCCGGTAAAGGTCGTGTTGAGATCGACTACGCCGCCCGAGGTGGTGACCGGCGTGGCGCCCTGCAGGCCGAGATACTGCCGCACGCTGCGGTCGCCGACGTAGACGCTCGCCGCGAGCGTGTTGGCGCCGAAGCGATGGTTCAGCGTGGCGCCGCCCTGGTTCTGGCGAACCGTCTTGCGCGAGTCGAACTGCAGCGAGGTCGCGGCCGCCTGGCGCGGATCGGCGGCGACCTGCGCGCGCGTGAGGCCCGACGGGTCCTGGGCGTCGGGGATGTCGACGTAGTTCGCCACCACCGACAGCCCGGTGCCGCCGCCCATGTCGATGCCGACCTTGGCGTTGCCCTGGTCGCGGCGCGCCGCGCTGTGGTCGCGGTAGCCGTCGGTCTCGAAGCGCGACACGTCGACGATGCCGTCGACGCCGCCGCGCGCGCCCGCCGCCCGCGTCGCCGCGCGCCAGGTGCCGTAGGAGCCGGCGGAGAAATCCGCGCCGACGCCGGGATCCTGCGCGCCCGACTGCGTGATGATGTTGATCACGCCGCCCGCCGCATTGCCGTACATCGGCGCGAACGGGCCGCGCAGCACCTCGATGCGCTCGGCCGAGCCGAGGTCGAAGTGCGACACCTGGCCCTGCCCGTCGGGCTGGCTCGCCGGGATGCCGTCGGCGATCAGCCGCAGGCCGCGGATGCCGAAGGTCGAGCGCGCGCCGAAGCCGCGCGACTGCACCTGCAGGTCCTGCGCGTAGTTGTTGCGGTTCTGCACCGTGATGCCGGGGACGCGGCCGAGCGACTCGGACAGGTTGACCTGCGGCCGCATCGAGCGGATGTCCTCGGACTCGACGCGGTCGATCGAAGCCGGCACTTCCAGGCTGGGCCGCGCGACGCGCGTCGCGGTGACGGTGACCGCGTCCTCCTGTGCGGCCGCCGCGCTTGCGGCGAGCGCGAGCAGGCCCCCTCCCACGAACTTTTTCATCGGCTCCTCATCCCCTTTTGCTAGGCTACCGCGAATGCCTGCACGGGGAAACCGGCTCGTTTGCACCCTGCGCACCGCCGACGGCGCGCAGGCGATCTACGACGTCCATGCCGGCGAGCAGCCGAACAGCGTCGGCAAGATGGACGCGGTGAAATGGAATAAGACCTCGAGCGAGCCTGTGTCTAGCGCCTCGTTCGTGATCATCGGCGACCTCGGGTTGACCGGGAAGGCGCACCAGCTGAACGCCGAGCAGTGGCGGGCGCTTACGCTGGCGAAGCTGGAGCCCTTCTACTACGCCGCGATCCTGTGGGACGGAGATCCGCTCAAGGTGGTGGAGGACGCGCTGAAGATGCTCAAGCGCCGCTAGTCGTTGCGCGTCCAGTCGTCGAGGTCGCGCCGGTCCTTCTTTGTCGGCCTTCCTTTGATACTCGACGCGGGTTCGCCGCTGTAGCGCCGCAGGTCCATGCGACGCTCGCGTTCCTCCCTGCCGGCAGCACTCTCTTCATACATCTTTCTTGCCTGGACGGCCGGTCCCCTCCGCTCGGAAAGTGCTCTCACGGAAACAACCCATTCGTAGTCGCCCACGCGGACAGAAAGAAGCTCGCCCACCTTCACATCGAAGGCGGGCTTGATCCTCTCATCGTTGGCCTTCACGCGCCCGGCGGCGATCGCCTGCTGCGCGAGGCTGCGGGTCTTGAAGAAGCGCGCCGCCCACAGCCACTTGTCGAGGCGCATCAGGCTTTGACGCCGACTCCGACCGGGCAGGAGACGCCGGTGCCGCCGAGGCCGCAGTAGCCGGCCGGGTTCTTGCCGAGGTATTGCTGGTGGTAGTCCTCGGCGTAGTAGAACTCGGGCGCCGGCTTGATCTCGGTGGTGATCGCATCGCGCCCCGCCGCCTTCAGCGCCTGGTCGTACATTTCCTTGGAGCGAAGCGCCGCCTGGTGCTGCTCCTCACCATATGTATAGAGGGCCGAGCGGTACTGCGTGCCGGCGTCGTTGCCCTGGCGCATGCCCTGCGTCGGATCGTGGCCTTCCCAGAACACCTTCAGCAGCTGCTCGTAGCTGATCTTCTTCGGGTCGAACACCACCAGCACCGTCTCGGCGTGGTTGGTGACGCCGCCGCAGACCTCCTCGTAGGTCGGATTCTTCGTCTCGCCGCCGGAGTAGCCGACCGCCGTCGAGTAGACGCCCGGCGTCTGCCAGAACAGCCGCTCGGCGCCCCAGAAGCAGCCCATGCCGAACTGCGCGAGCTGCAGGCCCGCGGGGAACGGCGCCTCGAGCGGATGCCCGTTGACGAAGTGCTTGGCGGGAACGTCCATTTTCGCGGCGCGCCCGGCAATGGTGCGCTCCGGCGGCAGCAGCGACTTCAGCTTCTTGGCAAAGGCGAACATGAAACCTCCTGAAATAGAATAGCACCGTGAAAATCTGCGTCTATGGAGCCGGCGCCGTCGGCGGCCTGATGGCGGCGTGGCTCTCGCGCGCTTCCACCAACGAAGTATCCGCGGTCGCCCGCGGCGCCCAGCTCGAGGCGATGCGCCGCGACGGGCTGCGGGTGCGCGACCGCGCCAGCGGCAAGGTCAGCACCTTCTCGATCCTCGCCAGCGACGACCCCGCGGTGCTGGGGCCGCAGGACTACGTCATAGTCGCGGTGAAGGCGCAAAACCTTACGGAAGTCGCCGCCGGCATCGGGCCGCTGATCGGGCCCGATACCTCGATCGTCACGGCGATGAACGGCGTGCCGTGGTGGTTCTTCGACTGCCTCAAATTCGGCGGCGGCAAGGAGCGGCTGAAGTCGCTCGACCCGGAGGGCGCGCTATCGCGCGCCATGCCGACGCACCGCCTGGTCGGCTGCGTGGTGCACCTCGCCGCGTCGACGCCCGAGCCGGGCCTGATCAGCCACAACCAGGGCAAGAAGCTGATCCTCGGCCAGCCGGGCGGCGCGAATACCACGCGCGTGAAGAAAATTGCCGCCGCGCTCACCGTCGCCGGCTTCGAAATCGCGGTCACCGGCTCCATCGAGAAGGAGTTCTGGGTGAAGCTGATCGGCAACGTCAGCTTCAATCCGGTCTCCGCCCTCACGGTGAGCACCGCCGACCGCCTGATCGAGAGCCCGCAGATCAAGTCCTACCTGGTCGAGGTGATGAAGGAGGTGCTGGCGATCGGCCGCGCAGTCGGCGTCGACGCCGACATCGACCCTGAGGCGCGCATCGGCATGGCGAAGGTTCTCGGCCCCTTCAAGACCTCGATGCTGCAGGACCTCGAGGCCGGCAAGCGCCTCGAGATCGACGGCCTCCTCGCCGGCACGCTCGAGATCGCGAAGAAGGCCGGCGTGAAGGCGCCGTATACGGAGAGCCTGTTCGGCCTCATCCGCGCGCGCGCCGAGGCGACGAAGCAGTATCGGTGATTTGCGTCGCCCCAATGATGGACTGGACCGACCGGCATTGCCGGTTCTTCCTGCGCCAGATCTCGTCCACGGCCCGCCTCTACACGGAGATGATCACTACTGGTGCGCTGATTCACGGCGACGTCCCGCGCCACCTCGAGTTCAGCAAGGAAGAGCATCCCGTCGCCGTCCAGCTCGGGGGCTGCGATCCTGAAGAATTGGTTTTTTCGGCAAAAATCGCAGAGCAATACGGTTACGACGAAATCAACCTCAACATCGGCTGTCCGAGCGAACGTGTGCAGCGCGGCGCGTTCGGGGCGTGCTTGATGGCCGAGCCGCAGCTGGTGGCCGAGTGCGTAGGTGCGATCAAGCAAGCGGTGAAGATTCCGGTGACGGTGAAGCATCGGCTCGGGATCGACAAGCAAGAGGACTATTCCTTCGTACGGAATTTCGTGGAGGTCGTGGCGGCGGCAGGCTGCACGACGTTCTTCGTCCATGCGCGCAACGCGATCCTGAAGGGCCTCTCGCCAAAAGAGAACCGCGAGGTGCCGCCGCTCAAGTACGGCTATGTGTATCGGCTGAAGCAGGACTTCCCTGCGCTGACGATCGTGATCAACGGCGGCATCGCTTCGAGGGAGGAGATTCCCGCGCACCTGCAGCACGTCGACGGGGTGATGATCGGCCGCGCGGCATATCACAACCCCTGGCTGCTGGCCGACGCGGGCAAGACGCGCGAAGAGGTCGTCAGGACGATGTACGAATACGCGAAGCAGCAGTCTTCGCTGCGGAACGTCGCGCGGCACATGCTGGGCCTGTACTACGGCACGCCGCGCGCCCGCCTGTGGCGGCGGATGATGTCGGACGCGAATCTGCTGCGGAAAAACGACGCTTCGCTGATGCTGGAAGCGCTCGAGGCAGCGGAGAACCGGAGTATGATCGCGGCGTAAGGAGATCCGCATGTCCGCCAACCTCAAGTACAAGTCCACCCCGGTCAAGGATCGCGTCAGCAAGGAAGAGTGGCAGTCGCGCGTCGACCTGGCCGCCGCCTACCAGCTCGCCGGTTTCTACAAGTGGACCGACCTGATCTACACGCACTTCTCGGCGCGGGTTCCCGGCACCGACGACTTCCTCATCAACCCCTACGGCATGATGTTCGACGAGATCACCGCGTCGAACCTGGTGAAGATCGACGAGCACGGCAAGATCATCGACGACCCGTTCGGCGGCGGCGTCAACGAGGCCGGCTTCATCATTCACAGCTGCATGCACAAGGCGCGGCCGGAGATCAACTGCGTGATCCACACGCACACGCGCGCCGGCGTAGCCGTGTCGGCGATGAAGTGCGGCCTGCTGCCGATCAGCCAGCACGCGATGATGGTGCAGCCCGAAGTCACCTACCACGACTACGAAGGCATCGCGCTGTATGAAGGCGAGAAGGTCCGCATGGCGGCCAGTCTCGGCAAGAAGTCGAAGGCGATGATCCTGCGCAACCACGGCCTGCTCGCGCTCGGCGAGACGGTGCGCGAGGCCTTCGAGGTGATGTACTACCTCGACGCCGCCTGCCAGATCCAGATCGACGCCATGGCCGGCGGCCTGCACAACGTGAACCACATGTCGGAGCAGGCGGCGCAGACCGCCTACGGGCAGTTCCACCGCCCCGACCGGCCGGCCGACCACAAGGACTGGCCCGCGCTCCTGCGCATGCTGGAGCGCAAGGGCATCAAGTACGCTGAATAGCGGGCTGGCGGCGGCCCGGTAGATTCAGCACCGTCGCCATCGCCAGCACGGTGAACGCCGCGCTCACATAGAAGACGCCCTGCGGCAGGCTGTGGTCCATCAGCCAGCCGTAGAACACCGGCATGACGAAGCCGCCAACGTCGAAGCCCGAGTAGACGAAGCCGTAGACGCGACCCGTCGCGCCGGCGGGCGTCGAGGCTCGCACGATGAGGTCGCGCGATGGGCCGGTCGCACCGATGAAAGCGCCTGCCAGGCCGAGGAACAGCGGGAGTGACGCCGCCGGCACCGCGTGCGCCGCGATCAGGAATACCGCGCAGGCGCCGAGAAAGAGCCCGCTCGCCGCGACGAGGTCGTGGCGCGCCGTGCGCGTCGCGATGAAGCCGCCGGCAAAAATCCCGATCGCGGAGCCGACCATGTAGGCGGTGAGCGCGGTGAAGGCGAGCTGCTTCGCCACGTCGTATTGCGCCGTCATCGCCGCGACGCCGAAGCTCTGCACGCCCGACAGGCCGCAGGCGTACACGATGAAATACAGGAAGCACATCACCACCGGCCCGGTGAAGATCGCGCGCAGGTCGCCGGGGCGCGCCGGCTTCCTCTCGGCGGGCAGGACCGCGGCGAGCAGGCTCCAGTTGCTCAGCAGGAGCAGCACCATCACCGCGCCGACTCCGGCCGCGGCGAAGAGCGCGGCGTGCCAGCCGAAGGCGACCGCGACGACGCCGCTCAGCATCGGCGACGCGGCGTAGCCGATGGCGCCGGCCACGCCGTGCGCGCTGTAGGCGTAGCCCAGGCGCTCGGCGCCGACGCGCGAATTGAGGATCGAGAAATCGGCGGGATGGAAGACGCTGTTGCCGAGGCCGGCGATCGCCGCGCCGGCGAGGAGGACCGGATAGCTGGCGGCGGTCCCCGCCACCACCATGCCGAGCGCCAGGCCGCCCATCCCCAGGACCAGCACCGCGCGCCCGCCGAAGCGGTCGACGACGAAGCCGGCCACCGGCTGCAGCAGCGCCGAAAGCGCGTAGAAGAGGGCCACCGCGAAGCCGAGCGAGGCGTAGGAGACGCCGAGGTCTTCCTTGATCAGCGGGAACAGCGGCGCCAGCATCAGCTGGAAGAAGTGGCTCACCGCATGCGCGAGCGCCACCAGGCCGATCACGAAGGTTTCAACCGGCCGCTTCAACGAATCTCCCTTTGACGAAGCTGCTTACGGCGTCGAGCGTGCGTTCCGGCTGGTCACGGAACGGGCTGTGGCCGCAGTCGGGCAGCTTCAGCAGCTCGCTGCGCTTGACGCGCCGCGCGATCTCGTCGAGCTGCGCCAGGGTGCCGTACTCGTCATTCTCCCCCTGGATGGCGAGCACCGGGCATGCGATCCCCGGCAGATAGTCTTCGCGGATGTCCCAGCTGACGAAGCCCGGGTCGAGCCAGACGTCGGCCCAGCCGTAGAACGTCTTCTTCGCATCACGGTGGTACTTGCCGAGCCGGTCGGCCAAGCCGCTTCTCACGAAAGATTTTTCAATTTTGGCAATCGAATCGAGGCAAATGGGCTCGATGAACACGTGCGGCGCCATCGCGACCACGCCTTTCACCTTGAACCCTGCGCCCGCGTAGATCAGCGCGATCGACGCGCCGTCCGAATGTCCGACGAGGATGGGATTTTCGATCTGCAGGCTGCGAAGCAGCTCCGGAAGGGACCGCAGGGCCTCATCGTGCATGAACCGGACGCTTCTCTTTTCAAGCAGGACATCGGAGTCACCGTAGCCGTACCGATCGTAGACCAGGGCCTTGCAGCCGGTCGCCTCCGCCACCTGCGCCGGAAAATCGCGCCACTGCCGGATCGAGCCGAGGCCTTCGTGCAGGAATACGAGGACGGGACGCGCCGCGCTCCCGCCGCCGGTCCATTCGTAGTTGAGCGAGCGGCCCGCCGCCTGCACCCGGGGCATCAGC
>DASXKY010000145.1:0-39948 GCA_036496555.1 Burkholderiales bacterium
CGCTTGGCCGGCGCCGCGCCACGCGAGAAAAATGCTGGTGCTCGCCGGTTGCGTACAGCCGGCGCTCGCGCCGTCGATCAACGCGGCGGCGGCGCGCGTGCTCGACCGCGCCGGCATCTCGCTCATCGAAGCGCGCAGTCAGGATGGCAAGGCGGCGGGCTGCTGCGGCGCCGTGCGCTTCCACCTGAACCGGCACGAGGCCGGGCGCGACGACATGCGCGCGCTGATCGACGCCTGGTGGCCATACGTCGAAGAGCAGGGCGTCGAGGCGATCGTGATCACCGCGAGCGGCTGCGGCGCGACGGTGAAGGACTACGCGCACCTGCTCGCGCAGGATCCGGCGTACCGCGACAAGGCCGCCCGCATCTCCGCGCTCGCGCGCGATCTGTCGGAAGTGGTGCCGCTGGACTTCCCGCAGATTCGTTCGCACTCGCGCGTCGCGTTCCAGTCGCCTTGCACGCTGCAGCACGGCCAGCAGATTCACGGGCGGGTGGAGGCGCTGCTCGCGCGCGCGGGATTCCAGCTGACGCCGGTGCGCGACGCGCATCTGTGCTGCGGGTCGGCCGGCGCGTACTCGATCCTGCTGCCGGCGATCGCCGGCGAGCTGCGCGGCCGCAAGCTCGCTGCGCTGCAGGAGGGCAAGCCCGGGCTCATCGCCACCGCCAACATCGGCTGCCTCGCCCACTTGCAGCAGGAAAGCGCGGTGCCGGTGCGGCACTGGATCGAGCTCGTCGACGAGGCGCTCGGGCGTAGAGTTACGTAGAATCGTCCTCATGAGCACTCAGGTAGTCCAAGCGGCATGCCCGCACGACTGCCCCGATACCTGCGGCATGCTGGTGACGGTGAAGGACGGCGTTGCCGTGAAGATCCAGGGCGACCCGACGATGCCTTTCACGCAGGGCACCCTCTGCACCAAGGTCGCCCACTATCTTGAGCGCACCTACTCGCCCGACCGCGTGCTCTATCCGCAGAAGCGCGTCGGCCGCAAAGGCGAGGGCCGCTTCCGGCGCGTAAGCTGGGACGAGGCGCTCGACGAGATCGCTGCGCGCCTTAAGTCGATCGCCGCCGAGGACGCGCAGGGCATCCTGCCTTGCAGCTACGCCGGGACGATGGGCATGCTGCAGTACAGCTCGATGGACCGGCGCTTCTTCCACCGCCTCGGCTCCTCGCAGCTTGAGCGCACGCTCTGCTCCTCGGCCGGCAAGGCCGGCATCAAGGCGACGCTCGGCGGCAGCTACGGCATGGATCCCGAGCGCTTCGACGAATCGAAGCTGATCCTCATCTGGGGCTCGAACCCGATCGTCTCCAACCTGCACTTCTGGTCGCGCGCGCAGGAAGCGAAGCGCCGCGGCGCGAAAATCATCGCCATCGATCCTTACCGCAGCCTCACCGCGGAGAAGTGCACGCAGCACATCGCGCCGCTGCCGGGCACCGACGCGGCACTCGCGCTAGGGATGATGCACGTCCTCATCACCGAGGACCTGGTGGACCACGATTACCTCTCGAACTACACGATTGGCTTCGAGGCATTGAAGAAACGCGTGCTCGAGGAATACGCTCCGTCGCACGTCGCGCAGATCTGCGGCCTTGCGGTAGAGGAGGTGGTGCAGCTCGCGCGCGACTACGGCCGCACGAAGCCCGCGGCCATCCGCCTCAACTACGGCATGCAGCGCCACGCCGGCGGCGGCATCGCCGCGCGCACCATCGCCTGCCTTCCGGCGCTGGTCGGCGCCTGGCGCGACGCGGCGGGCGGCATCGTGCTCACCACCGCCGACAACTACGGTTTCGACCACGCGAAACTCGAGCGGCCGGACCTGCTGAAGAAGAAGACGCGCTCGATCAACCACGCGGCGCTCGGCGATGCCCTCACCTCGGCGCAGCCGGCGGTGCGCGCACTGATCGTCTACAACAACAATCCCGTCGCCGTCTGCCCCGACTCGAGCAAGGTCATCGCCGGCTTTTCGCGCGAGGACCTGTTTACCGTGGTCATGGATTCCTTCATGACCGACACCGCCGACTACGCCGACATCGTGCTGCCCGCCACGACGCAGCTCGAGCATGTGGACGTGCACAAGTCCTACGGCCATCTCTACGTGCTCGCCAACAACGCCGCCATCGCGCCGGTCGGCGAGTCGCTGCCGAACATCGAGGTGTTCCGCCGGCTCGCCGCGCGGCTGGGCTTCGACGACGATTGCTTCCGCGACAGCGACGACGAGGTCGCGCGCCAGGCGCTCGGCTCGGGGCACCGCCACCTCGCCGGCATCGACTGGGAAACGCTCAAGCGGCGCGGCTGGCAGCGCCTCGCCGTCCCCGAGCGCTTCGCCCCGTTCGCGCAAGGCGGCTTCCCGACGCCCTCCGGCAAGTGCGAGCTGTACAGCGAGGCGCTGGCGCAGCAGGGCGTCGATCCGCTGCCCTTCTACAATCCGCCGGCCGAACTGCCCTCGAGCAACCCGAGCCTCGCCGCGAAATATCCGCTGAATTTCATCTCGCCGCCGCGGCGCAACTTCCTCAACTCGAGCTTCGCCAACCTGCCGCGCTTCCGCGACGAGAAGAAGGAGGCCGAGCTCGAGCTGCACCCGGCCGACGCCGCCGCGCGCGGCTTGCGCGACGGCGACCGCGTGCGTGTGTTCAACGACCGCGGCGCCTTCCGCGCCGTGGCGCGCGTGAACGGCAAGCCCCGGCGCGGCGTGGTGGTGGCGCTGTCGGTGTGGTGGAAGAAGTTCGCCGCCGACAAGCGCAATGCCAACGATGTCACGTCGCAGCGCACCGCCGACCTCGGCGGCGCCGCAACTTTTTACGATTGCCTGGTGGAAGTCGAGAAGGCCTGACCGCTCGTCCGCTGCCGGCGCCGCTCGCGCGCGCCCGATCGCAAGAAGTCGTCGCCATCGCAAGAAGTGGTCAGGGAAGCCGGGAATCCGCCGCGCGCGCGCGTAGCCTGCCGGTCGTTTCGACACCGGAAAGGCTCGTGACGAACGACCTCGGCCTGCTGCGCGACGCCATCGGCAACCTGCCCGACGGCATCGCGATCTGGGACGCCCAGGACACGCTGGTTGCGTGCAACCCTGCCTACGCGCGTCTCTACGGCGCCGGGCGCGCGACGCAGTCGCTCGCCGGCATGTCCTATCGCGCGGTCGCGGCGAACGCGTTCTACGTCGAGCGCGTGGCGCCCGAATACGCGCAACGCCACCAGGAATGGATCGAAGAGCGCGTGCGCCAGCGCATCAGCGCCGAGCCGCGCCAGTTGCAGGCGCGCGACGGCCGCTGGTGGCGCCGCGCCACGCAGCGCATGGCGGCAGGCGGCTGGGTCGAGATCGTCTCCGAGATTACCGAGCTCAAGCGCGCGGAAGACGCCTACCGCATGGTGCTCGCGGAGGAGAATCTGGTGCTCGACACGCTGCCGGTCGGCGTCGCCTTCGTCGAGCGGCACGTCATCATGCGCTGCAACCGGCGCCTCGAGGAAATGCTCGGCTACGGCGCCGGGGAGCTGCACGGCAAGTCGACGCTGGCCTGGTTCCGCGACGAAGCGCGCTGGCTCGCCGCGCGCGCCGAGACCTACGCCAGGCTGCGCGGCGTCGGCACGATGGAGGGCGACGCCCGCGTGCGGCGCAAGGACGGCTCGGGCCTGTGGGTTCACGCCCTCGCGCGCGCGCTCGACGCCGCCGAGCCCGAGCATGCCACGGTGATCTTCGCCTTCGCCGACGTCGACGAGCGCTATGCCGCCGAGAAGGCGCTCGCGGCGAGCGAGGCGACCTACCGCGCCCTGGTCGAGACCTCGGGCGAGCTGATCTGGTCACTCGACCTCGAGGGGCGCTGGACCTACCTCAACGCCGCCGCGGCGCGCTTCTACGGTCGCGAGGCGGCGCAGCTCCTCGGCCGGCCGGTCGGCGAGTTCGTGTCGCACGAGCTGCGCGAGCGCGACGAGGCGGTGTTCCGCCGCGTCCTCGCCGGCGAGCCGGTATTCGATCACGAGACGCGCCACCTGCGCTCCGACGGCGGCTACGTCGACCTTTCCTTCAACGCCATTGCGCGGCGCGACGCCTCCGGCGCAATCGTCGGCGCCACCGGCACCGCGCGCGACGTCACCGAGCGCAAGCGCGCCGCGGCGGCTCTGCACGAGAGCATCGAGAAACTGCGCCTCGCGGTGGAAACCGCCAACCTCAAGTATTGGGAGTGGGAGGCGGCGACCGATACCCTGAAGTGGGGCCGCAACCCGGAGGGCGCGGCGCAGCGGGCGACGAAATGGGCGGAATACGCCGCGACGGCGGTGCACCCCGAGGACCGCGAGCGCTACCTGGCCGCGGGCCGCGACGCGATCGCGCGCGGCGAGCCGATCGACACCGAGTTCCGCATCGTCGCCGCCGACGGCCGCGTGCTGTGGTTCTCGGCGCGCGGCGTGCCGATGCTCGACGCCGCCGGCCGCGCCCACCGCATGATCGGCGTGGCGCAGGACATCACCGAGCGCAAGCACCGCGAGGAGGAGGTGCGCTTCCTCGCCTATCACGACTCGCTCACCGCGCTGCCCAACCGGCGCCTGCTCGACGACCGGCTGAAGCAGGCGCTCTATTCCGCGCAGCGGCGCAGCCGCAAGCTCGCCGTGATGCTGATCGACCTCGACGACTTCAAGAAGGTAAACGACTCGGCCGGCCATCGCGGCGGCGACGCGGTGCTGCGCGAGGTGGCGCAGCGCCTGGCCGGCTGCATCCGCAAGGCCGACACGTTCGCGCGGCAGGGCGGCGACGAATTCGTCATCGTGCTGTCCGATCCGCACGAGGCGGCGGATTGCGAGGTGGTGGCGCAGAAGGTGCTGCGCGCGCTCGCCGCGCCTTTCGAGATCGAGGGCGCGAGCTACCGGCTCGGCGCGAGCATCGGCATCGCGCTGTTCCCCTCGGCCGGCGCCGACGCCGACGCGCTGCTGCGAGCCGCCGACGCCGCCATGTATCGAGCGAAGGAGCGCGGCGGAAACACCTATCAGTTCTCCGGCTGAAATGCGGGGCTAAATCCGGGGCTGTTTTCCGGTTACAGTGAGGGCCGCATGAAGCAACGCAGCCGGCCCTCCGCAGGTCCCGCCGCCCTCGCCGCACGCTTCCTCGCGCCGTACAAGGCGCGCATCGCCGCCGCGCTGGCGGCGCTCATCGTCGCCGCGGTATGCGTGCTCGTGCTCGGCCAGGGCGTGAAGCTGGTCGTCGACCACGGCTTCGGCAGCGGCCAGCCACAGTTCCTCGACCGGGCGGTGGCGGCGATGATCGCCATCGCGGTGGTGCTGGCAGCCGCCACCTGGTGCCGCTTCTACCTGATGATGAGCACCGGCGAGCGGGTGGTCACCGACCTGCGGCGCGCGGTGTTCGACCACATTCTCGGGCTCGAGCCGGCGTTCTTCGAGCGCACGCGGACCGGCGAGGTGATCTCGCGGCTCACCAACGACACCACGCTGCTGCAGCAGGTGATCGGCTTCCAGCTGTCGATGTTCGTGCGCAACCTGCTGATGATGGCCGGCGCGGCGGTGATGCTGTTCGTCACCACCTGGAAGCTGGCGCTGTTCGTGCTGCTCGGCGTGCCGGCGACGCTGATCCCGATCCTGCTGCTCGGCCGGCGCGTGCGGCGCCTGTCGCGCGCCAACCAGGACCGCGTCGCCGACGTCTCCGCCTACATCGACGAAGCGGTGCACGAGATCCGCACGGTGCAGGCGTACGTGCACGAGACCGAGGATCGCGCGGCCTTCGCGCGCCATGCCGAGGCGGCCTACCAGGCGGGCGTCGCCCGCATCGGGCAGAAGGCGTTTCTCATCGCCTCGGTGATGCTGATCGCCTTCAGCGCGGTCGGCATCATCCTGTGGATCGGCGGCCACGACGTGCTGGCGGGCCGGCTCTCCACCGGCGAGCTGGCGGCCTTCGTGTTCTACGCCACCGTGGTGGCAAGCGGGGCGGGGACCGTGTCGGAGGTGTGGGGCGAGCTGCAGCGCGGCGCCGGCGCCGCCGAGCGACTCGCCGAGCTGCTCGGCACGCCGCCGCAGATCGTCGCGCCCGCGAAGCCCGCCGCGCCGTCGGCGAGGGCAGCGCGCGAAATCGCGCTTTCCGTCGAGCTTGACCGCGTCGGCTTCGCCTACCCGGCGCGCCCGCAGGCGCGCGCCCTCGACGGCTTCGCGCTTCGCGTGGCGCCGGGCGAGCGTGTCGCGCTCGTCGGTCCGTCAGGCGCCGGCAAGTCGACGGTGCTCGCGCTGCTGCTGCGCTTCTACGACCCGCAGGCGGGCGCGGTGCGCATCGACGGCGTCGACGTGCGCGAGATGGAGCCGGCGGCGCTGCGCCGCCTGGTCGCGGTGGTGCCGCAGGAGCCGGTGATCTTCGCCGCGAGCGTGCTCGACAACGTGCGCTACGGGCGGCCGCAGGCCGGCCGCGAGGAGGTTCTCGCCGCGTGCGAGCGCGCCTTCGCCATGGAATTCATCGAGCGGCTGCCGCAGGGCCTCGACACGCCGCTCGGCGAGCGCGGCGTGACGCTATCGGGCGGGCAACGCCAGCGGCTGTCGATCGCGCGGGCGCTGCTCGCCGACCGGCCGGTCCTGCTGCTCGACGAGGCGACGAGCGCACTCGACGCCGCCGCCGAGCGCCTGGTGCAGCAGGCCCTGGAAGCCCTCGAGAAGGGCCGCACCACGCTCGCCATCGCGCACCGCCTCGCCACCGTGCAGCACGCCGATCGCATCGTCGTCATCGAGCGAGGCGCGATCGTGGCGCAGGGCACGCACGCCGAGTTGATGCGCGAGGGCGGCCTCTATGCGAGCCTCGCGCGGTTACAGTTCCTCGGCGGCGACGGCGCTTCGAAGTGGGAACGCGCCGCCTGAGAGCAGCGGTCCTGTTGGCGTTGCTGCTGGCAGCGCCCCCGGCGGGCGCGGAGCAGCCGATCCGCGTCGGCTCCAAGCGCTTCACCGAGTCCTACATCCTCGGCGAGATCCTCGCGCAGGCGGCCGGCGGCGAGCACAAGCCGGGCCTCGGCAACACCGCCATCCTCGTCGAGGCGCTGAAGAGCGGCGCGATCGACGTCTATCCGGAATACACCGGCACGATCGCGCGCGAGGTGCTCAAGACCGAGGAGCGCCTGGATCTGGCGGGTTTAAATAATCTTCTTTCTCCACAACGACTCGTTGCCGGCCACCCCCTGGGCTTCGCAAATAGCTATGCAATCGGGATGAAGCGCGAGAGGGCGGAGAGGCTTTCCGTGAAAACCATCGCCGATCTGGCCCAGCATCCCGAGCTGCGCGCCGGCCTGTCGCACGAGTTCCTCGGCCGCCGCGACGGCTGGCCGGGCCTGAAGGCGGCCTACGGGTTGCCGCAGTCGCCGCGCGGCCTGGACCACGGCCTCGCCTACGAGGCACTCGCCGCCGGCGAGATCGACATCATCGACCTCTACACCACCGACGCCAAGATCGCGCGCTACGACCTCTCGATTCTGCGCGACGACCGCGCCTTCTTTCCGCCGTACGACGCGGTGCTCCTCTACCGGGCGGACGCCGAGCAGCGCTTTCCTCGCGCGTTTTCCGCCTTCGGGAAAATAAGAATCGATGAAGCGGCGATGGTGCGGCTCAACGCCCGTGCCGAGCTCGACAAGCTCGCTTTCGCCGACGTCGCGCGCGAGTTCCTCGGCGGCGAGGCAAGCACGCGGCGTGGGTTGTGGGCGGCGCTGTTCGCGCCGGACTTCGGCCGTCTGCTCGCCGAGCACCTCGGGCTGGTCTTCGGCTCCCTCGGGCTCGCCGCGCTCGCGGGAATTCCGCTCGGCGTCGCCGCCGCGCGCACGCGCTGGCTCGGCCAGCCGCTGCTCGCGCTGGTCGGCGTGGTGCAGACCATTCCTGCCCTCGCGCTGCTTGCCTTCCTCATTCCGCTCACCGGCACGATCGGCGTCTGGCCCGCGCTGCTAGCGTTGTTCCTCTACGGCCTGCTGCCGATCACCCGCAATACGCACGCGGGGCTCACCCAGGTGCCGCGCGGCCTCAAGCAGGCCGGAACGGCATTAGGCCTCACCTCGAGGGAAGTCATGACCTATGTGGAAGTTCCCCTGGCGCTGCCGACCATCCTGGCGGGCGTGAAGACCTCGGCGGTGATCAACGTCGGCACAGCGACGATCGCAGCGTTCATCGGCGCGGGCGGCTTCGGCGAGCGCATCTCGCAGGGCCTCGCGCTGAACGACCACACGGTGCTGCTCGCTGGCGCGCTGCCCGCCGCGGCGCTCGCGCTGGCGGTGCACGCCGCGTTCGAGCTCGCCGAGCGTGCGCTATCGAAGCGATAAGGAAATCCAAAATGGCGCGCGCGGTGCCTGTCGTATCATTCGGCTGATGCCCCAAATCATCGGAATCCCGCGCGAAACCGCCGCGGGGGAGAAGCGCGTTGCCACGGTTCCGGAGGTGGTCGAGAAGCTGATCAAGCTCGGCTTCCGCGTAGCCGTCGAGCCTGGCGCCGGCGACGCCGCCAACTTCCCCGACGACGCGTACCGCGCAGCAGGAGCCGAGATCGCCCCGGACGTGTGGGCGCGCGCCGACATCGTCTTCAAAGTGCGCGCTCCGACTGCCGAAGAGGTTGGCCGGATGCGTGCTGCGCAGACCCTGATCGGCTTCATCTGGCCGGCGCAGAACCCGGCTCTGATGCAGAGCCTCGCGGCACGCAAGGTCACCGTGCTGGCCATCGACGCGCTGCCGCGCACGCTGAGCCGCGCGCAGAAGATGGACGCGCTGACCTCGATGGCGGGTGTCGCGGGCTATCGCGCCGTAATCGAGGCGGCATATCATTTCGGCCGCTTCCTCACGGGCCAGATCACGGCGGCGGGCAAGATTCCGCCGGCCAAGGTCTTCGTCGCCGGCGCCGGAGTCGCCGGCCTCGCGGCAATCGGCACTGCCGTCGGCCTGGGCGCCATCGTGCGCGCCAACGATACCCGCGCCGAAGTGGCGGACCAGGTGGTGTCCCTGGGCGGCGAGTTCGTGAAGGTCGACTACCAGGAAGAAGGGGCCGGCGGCGGCGGCTACGCCAAGGTGATGAGCGATGGCTTCCAGAAAGCCCAGCGCGAGATGTATGCCAAGCAGGCGCGCGAGGTGGACATCATCATCACCACTGCGCTGATCCCCGGCAAGCCGGCGCCAAAGCTGATCACCGCGGACATGGTGAAGTCCATGAAGCCCGGCAGCGTGATCGTCGACCTGGCGGCCGAGCAGGGCGGCAACTGCGAGCTGACCGAGCCCGATAAAGCGGTGGTCAAGCACGGCGTGACTATCGTTGGCTACACCGACCTCGTCAGCCGACTCGCAAAGCAGTCCTCCACGCTGTATTCAACCAACCTGTTCCGCCTGGCCGAGGAACTCTGCAAGACCAAGGACGGCGTCATTGACGTCAACATGGACGACGACGCCATCCGCGGCCTGACGGTGATCAAGGACGGCGCCATCACCTGGCCGCCGCCGCCGCCGAAGGTCTCCCCGGCGCCGCCCAAGCCGGCGGCCGCGAAGCCTGCTCCCGCGCCGAAGCACGGTGAGCCGAGCGGTCCCGCGTCTGCGCGCGCAACCGCCATCACTTTCCTGGTGGCAGCGGTCCTCTTCTGGTTCATCGGCGCCAATGCCCCGGTCGCGTTTCTCGCCCATTTCACCGTGTTCGTGCTGGCATGTTTCGTCGGCTACATGGTGATCTGGAACGTGACGCCCGCGCTGCACACGCCGCTGATGAGTGTGACCAACGCCATCAGCAGCATCATCGCCATCGGCGCGCTGGTACAGGTGGCGCCACCCATCGCCGAGACCGCCGGCCGTCCGACCGCCTGGATCATCGGCCTCGCCGTCGTCAGCATTGCACTGGTCGCGATCAACATGTTCGGCGGCTTCGCCGTTACGCAACGCATGCTGCAGATGTTCAGGAAGTAAATGTCGACCACGCTGCAGACCGCCGCGTACGTCGGCGCCACCATCCTCTTCATCCTCAGCCTGGGCGGGCTGTCGAACCCGGAGACGTCGCGCCGCGGGAATTCCTACGGCATGATCGGCATGGCGATCGCCGTGCTGGCGACCGTCTTCGGCTCTCAGGTCACGAACAGCGGCTATCCCTGGATCGCCGGCGCGCTCGCCGCCGGCGCGGCGATCGGCATCTACGCCGCGCGCACCGTGAAGATGACCCAGATGCCGGAGCTGGTGGCGCTGATGCACAGCCTGGTCGGACTTGCCGCGGTCCTGATCGGTTATGCCAACTACGTCGACCCGGCGGCGACCGGCCACCTGCAGGGCGCCGAGAAGACCATCCACCAGCTCGAGATCTACGTCGGCGTGCTGATCGGCGCGGTCACGTTCTCCGGCTCGCTGATCGCCTTCGGCAAGCTGTCGGCGAGGATCGGCGGCAAGCCGGTGCTGCTGCCCGCGCGGCACTGGCTCAACCTCGCCGGCCTGCTGGTGGTGCTCTGGTTCGGCGCCCGCTTCATCGGCGCGCATTCGATCCAGGAAGGCATGACGCCGCTTGCCGTGATGACCGTGGTTGCGCTCCTCTTCGGCATCCACATGGTGATGGCGATCGGCGGCGCCGACATGCCGGTGGTGGTGTCGATGCTGAACAGCTATTCGGGCTGGGCGGCGGCGGCGACCGGCTTCATGCTGTCGAACGACCTGCTGATCGTCATCGGCGCGCTGGTCGGCTCCTCGGGTGCGATCCTCTCCTACATCATGTGCCGCGCGATGAACCGCAACTTCGTCAGCGTCATCGCCGGCGGGTTCGGCACCGGCGGCGGCGCCCCCGCCGCCTCGGGCGCGGCGCCGGCGGGCGAGGTGAGCCCGATCAGCGCGGCCGAGACCGCGGAGCTGCTGCGCAACGCGAAGAACGTGATCGTCGTGCCCGGCTACGGCATGGCGGTGGCGCAGGCGCAGCACACGGTCTACGAGATCACCAAGCTGCTGCGCGGGAAAGGCGTCAACGTGAGGTTCGGCATTCACCCGGTGGCGGGGCGCATGCCGGGGCACATGAACGTGCTGCTCGCCGAGGCGAAGGTTCCCTACGACATCGTGTTCGAAATGGACGAAATCAACGGCGACTTCCCCGACACCGACGTGTCGATGGTGATCGGCGCGAACGACATCGTGAACCCTGCGGCGCAGGAGGACCCGGCGAGCCCGATCGCCGGCATGCCGGTGCTCGAGGTATGGAACGCGAAGACCTCGATCGTGATGAAGCGCAGCATGGCCTCGGGCTACGCCGGGGTGGACAATCCGCTCTTCTACAAGGACAACAACCGCATGCTCTTCGGCGACGCGAAGAAGATGCTCGACGAAGTGCTGGCGGCGCTGAAGGCCTGACGCCGCATCCGGGGTAGCAAGGGGGACTCTTAGAAGGAGACTCGCTGGTGGGCGAATACGGGTTCCTGCCGAAGTTGCCGTTCGATTTCTCGCAGCTCGCGCTGTTCGGCGCGCTGCTCGCGATCGGCCTGCTCGCCGGCGAGGCGGCGCGGCGCTATTTCGCGCTGCCGCGCATCACCGGCTACGTGCTGGCCGGCGCGGCGCTCGGCCCCCAGGCCTTCGGCGTGCTCGACAGCAACGCGCTCTACGACCTGCGCCTGGTCGTCGACCTCTCGATCGGCCTTGCCGTGTTCGAGCTCGGCTTCCGCCTGAGCTTCGACTGGCTGCGGCGCAACCCGTGGCTCTTCGCCACCGCGGTAGCCGAGAGCACGCTGTGCTTCTGGGCGATCTACGGCGCGCTCGCCTGGTTCGAGTTCCGGCCGCTGCTCGCCGCCACCGCCGCGGCGATCGGCACCGCCACCTCGCCGCCGGTGGTGATGCTGGTGGCCGAGGACCTGCGCGCCGAGGGGCAGATCACCGAGCGCATGCTGCTCTTCACGGCGGTGAATACCGTATTCGCCTACGTATCGCTTACGCTGCTGCTGCCGTTCCTGCACCTCGAGCAGGCTGCGGGATGGGACGCCGCGCTGCTCCATCCGCTCTACGTCCTCGCCGGCTCGGTGGCCATGGGCTATGCCGCCTGCCGGCTGCTCCTCGGGCTCGCCGGCTGGCTCGGCAAGCGCAAGACCGGACAGCTCCTGCTGCTCGTCGCCGTGGTCGTGCTCACGATCGGCGCGGCGCACAGCCTGAAGCTCTCGGTGCCGCTCGCGCTGGTCACCTTCGGCATGCTGGCGCGCAACCTGGACCGGCGCCACGTCCTGCTGCCGGCGCGGTTGGGCGAGCTCGGCCAGCTGTTCTTCGTCCTGCTCTTCGTCATCACCGGCGCTAGCCTCGAGTTCCGTGCGCTCGGCGTCGCCGCCGCGGGCGTCGTCGCCGCCTACATCGCGCTGCGCTTCCTCGGCAAGGCGGCCGCGCTGCTCGCCTTCGGCCACCTTTCCGGCATCCGGCCCGGCGGCGCCGGCCTGCTCGCGCTCGCGCTGGTGCCGATGTCGGGCCTCGCGGTGGTGATGGTGCGCGACACCGTGTCGCTCTATCCGTCGTTCGGCCGCGAGCTCGCCGCGGTGGTGCTCTCGGCGGTGGTGGTGCTCGAGCTGCTCGGCCCGCTCGCCACCCAGTTCGCGCTGCGCCGCGCCGGCGAGGCGCATCCGGAGAGCTAGCGATGGAGTTCGCGCCTTCCGCCGGCGTCAGCCTTGGCATCGAGCTCGAGCTGCAGCTGGTGCGGCCGCACGACCTCGACCTCGCGCGCGACGCGAGTGACCTGCTTGCGCGCCTGGAGAAGCGCAGGCTGCCCGGCGCGGTCAAGCCCGAGATCACCGAGAGCATGATCGAGCTGAACAGCTCGGTGCACGAGCGCGCCGACACGCTCGCGCGCGAGCTCGACGAGATGCGCCGCGCGGTGGTGGAGGAGGCCGGGGTGCTCAACGTGCGCATCTCCGGCGGCGGCGCGCATCCTTTCCACGACTGGACCGACCGGCGCATCTTCCCGAACGAGCGCTTCCGCTACGTCGTCGAGCGATACGGCTACCTCGCCAAGCAGTTCACCGTTTTCGGCCAGCACATCCATGTCGGCTGCCAGAGCGGCGACGATGCCGTTTACCTCGTGCACATGCTGACGCGCTATGTGCCGCACTTCATCGCGCTGTCGGCCGCGTCGCCCTACTACCAGGGCGAGGACACCTCGTTCCAGTCCTCGCGCCTCACCGCGGTGAACGCCTTCCCGCTCGCCGGCCACATGCCCTTCGTGCAGGACTGGGCCGAGTTCGCCGAGTACTTCGGCAAGATGCGCGCGTTCGGCATCGTCGCCAGCATGAAGGATTTCTACTGGGACATCCGCCCCAAGCCCGAATACGGCACGGTCGAGATCCGCGTCTGCGACACGCCGCTCACCGTCGAGCGCGCGGCGCGGCTGGCCGCCTACGCCCAGGCGCTCGCCGCGTGGCACCTCGCCGAGCGGCCGCGCCCGCCCGCGCGCGCCGTCTATCTGGTCAACAGCCACAACCGCTTCGAGGCGAGCCGTTACGGCCTGCGCGGGGAGCTGGTCGAGCCTTACGCCGGCGTGAAGAAACGCATTGGCGACGACATCCTCGAGACGCTCGAGCTCGTCGCGTCGCACGCGCGGCGGCTCGGCTGCGCCGAGCCGCTTGCCGAGCTCGCCGCGGCGGTGCGCGCGGAGGATACCGACGCAGCCTGGCTGCGCGCGCGCCACGCCGCGCGCGGCTCGCTCGCCGACGTGGTGCGCGACGCCTGCACGAGATGGGAGAATAGAGAGCAGCTTCAAAAACAAACCTGAGGGGGTTCGGTGAAATCGGTTGTGCTCAAGATCCTCGCGCGGGAACGCGGTCTGTTTGCCGGCGCGCTGGTCATCGCGGTCGCGTGCGGCGCCCTTGGCGTGCCGGTGGAATTCATACTGTTCGGCCTCACGCTCGCCGGCGTGGCGCTGTTCCACCACCACACGCTGCAAGTGGCGCTGATCGGCCTGGGCGTGATCCTGCTCTACAAGCTCGGCTTCACCGGCTTCAAGACCGGGCCCGGGCTCGGCGGCCTCGCGCTGCACCTGCGGCACGAATGGGTGATCCTCGCCAACCTGCTTGGCCTGCTGCTCGGCTTCGCGCTGCTTTCCAATCACTTCGAGGAGAGCAAGATCCCTGCGATGCTGCCGCGCTTCCTGCCCGACGACTGGAAGGGCGGCTTCGTGCTGCTGCTCATGATCTTCGTGCTGTCCTCGTTCCTCGACAACATCGCCGCCGCGTTGATCGGCGGCACCATCGCGAGCGGCGTGTTCCGCGGCAAGGTGCACATCGGCTATCTTGCGGCGATCGTCGCCGCCTCGAACGCGGGCGGTTCGGGCAGCGTGGTGGGCGACACCACCACCACCATGATGTGGATCGACGGCGTCAACCCGCTCGACGTGCTGGAGGCGTTCATCGCCGCGGGCGTGGCGATATTCATCTTCGGCATCCCGGCGGCGATGCAGCAGCAGCGCTACTCGCCGATCGTCAGGGATGCGGCCGCCGACGTGCGCGTCGACTGGGCGCGCGTGGCGATCGTGGTCTTCATCCTCGTCACCGCGATCGTGGTGAACGTGGCGATCAACGTGAAGTACAGCGGGTACTCTGACAGCTTCCCCTTCATCGGCGCCGGCGTATGGGCGGCGATCCTGGTCGCCGCGCCCTGGCGGCGGCCGGCATGGTCGCTGCTGCCGGGCGCGCTCAGGGGCAGCATCTTTCTGCTTTCGCTCATCCTCTGCGCCTCGCTGATGCCGGTCGAGAAGCTGCCGGCGGCGGCGTGGCAGACGGCGCTCGGCCTGGGGTTCGTCTCGGCCGTGTTCGACAATATCCCGCTCACTGCGCTCGCCCTGAAGCAGGGCGGCTACGACTGGGGTTACCTCGCGTACGGCGTGGGCTTCGGGGGCTCGATGATCTGGTTCGGTTCCAGCGCCGGCGTGGCACTCTCCAATATGTACCCGCAGGCGAAGTCGGTCGGCCTCTGGCTGAAGCACGGCTGGCACGTCGCGCTCGCTTACGTCATCGGCTTCTTCGTGCTGCTGGCGATGCTCGGCTGGCATCCGAACGCGCCGCACAAGGCGAAGCCGGCCGCGTCAACACCGAGCCCAATGGTTTATTCCGTAGCCTGAGACGCCTTGCCGCCCGCTCGGAGCGGGGTATAGAATCCCCGCGCTTCGCCTAGAGGACAGCGCAGGGCCCCAATCCCTGCCCATAAATCAAAGAGGAGAGACGAATGAGCAAGCAGGCAAACCCGGCCGTTTCGCGCCGGAAATTTCTGACCGGCGCCGCGGGCGCCGCGGCCGGCACCGCCGCCCTCGGCTTCCCGATGATCGCGAAGGCGCAAGGCCCGATCAGCTTCCGCTTCCAGTCGACCTGGCCGTCGAAGGACATCTTCCACGAGTACGCGCAGGACTTCGCCAAGCTCGTCAACGACATGACCGGCGGCGACCTCAAGATCGAGGTACTGCCCGCCGGCGCGGTGGTGCCCGCGTTCGGGCTGATGGAAGCGGTGTCGAAAGGCACCCTCGACGGCGGCCACGGCGTGCTGGTGTACTCCTACGGCAAGAGCAATTCGCTCGCGCTGTGGGGTTCGGGCCCGGGCTTTGGCATGGATGCGAACATGCTGCTCGCGTGGCATCACCGCGGCGGCGGCAAGGAGTTGCTCGAAAAGCTGTATGCCTCGGTCGGCGGCAACGTCGTCTCCTTCCCGTACGCGCCGCTCTACACGCAGCCGCTGGGCTGGTTCAAGAAGCCGATCACCAAGTGGGAAGACTTCAAGGGCCTGAAGTACCGCACGGTCGGCATCTCGATCGACGTCTTCACTGGCATGGGCGCCGCAGTCAACGCGCTGCCGGGCGGCGAGATCGTGCCGGCGATCGACCGCGGCCTGCTCGACGCGGCGGAATTCAACAACACCTCCTCGGACCGGGCGCTCGGCTTCGCCGACGTGTCGAAGATCTGCATGCTGCAGAGCTACCACCAGAACGCCGAGCAGCTCGAGATCACTTTCAACAAGACCAAGTACGATGCGTTGCCCGGCAAGCTGAAGGCGATCATCGCCAACGCGGTGGACGCGGCGTCGGCGCAGATGATGTGGAAAGCGATCGACCGCAACTCGCAGGACTACATCGAGCTGCAGGTGAAGGACAAGGTCCGCTTCTACAAGACGCCGGACTCGGTGCTGCGCAAGCAGCTCGATACCTACGACGCCGCCGCCGACAAGAAGATGAGCACGCCCTTCTTCAAGGAGATCGTCGAGTCGCAGAAGAAGTTCGCCGAGCGCGCGGTGAAGTGGGAACAGGACGTGGTGGTGAACCGCAAGATGGCGTACGACCACTACTTCGGCAAGAAGCCGGCTGCGAAGAAGGCCTAGCAGTTGAATTGAGCAACCGACACCATCCGGGGAACCGGATGGTGTCTTTATTTGTGGGGAGCGCCGGCTGACTGCGGCGCGGATTCATGCAAAAACTTCTGCTAGTAATAGACGAGATCAGTACTTGGGCGGGCAAGGCCTGCGCCTGGCTGATCATGATCCTGATGGCCGTGGTGTGCGTCGAGGTCTTCAAGCGCTACATCCTGAATGCGCCGACCGCCTGGATCTTCGACCTCGACAACATGCTCTACGGCACGCTGTTCATGATGTGCGGCGCCTACACGCTCGCGCAGGACGCGCACGTGAGGGGCGATTTTCTCTACGGCTCGATGAAGCCGCGCACGCAGGCCACCCTCGATCTGGTGCTCTACATTCTTTTTTTCCTGCCGGGCGTCATCGCGCTGCTCAAGGCGGGCATCGACTATGCCGAGATCTCCTGGCGCATCGACGAGCATTCCAACGTCACCTCGAACGGGCCGCCGGTGTACCAGTTCAAGACGGTCATCCCGATCGCGGGAGCGCTCGTGCTGCTGCAAGGGCTGGCTGAGATCGCGCGCTGCGTGATGTGCCTGAAGACCGGAGTCTGGCCCGATCGCCTGAAGGACGCCGAGGAGATCGACGTCATCGAGCAGCAGCTCGCCGGCAGCACGCTGGTGGACGAGGAAGCGCGCAAGCAGGCGATCGAGCGGGCGCACGACATCGACGAGGCCGCGCATCAGCGCATCGGCTCGAGAGGGAGCGAGCGCACATGAGCGATCCGGCACTCGGTCTCACCATGCTGGCGCTGATCGTGATCGTCATCATGCTCGGCTTCCCGACCGCGTTCACGCTGATGGGCCTGGGCATGGTCTTCGGCTCAATCGCGCTCTACGATCCCAGCATCCCCTGGTATCACAACCGCGTCCTCGACCTGATGGTCGAGCGCTCCTACGGTGCGATGAACAACGACACGCTGATCTCGATCCCGCTGTTCGTGCTGATGGGATACGTCATGGAGCGGGGCGCGCTGGTCGACAAGATGTTCTACAGCATCCAGCTCGCCTTCCGCCGCGTGCCGGCGTCCCTGGCGGTGGCCACGCTGATCGTGTGCACGTTCTGGGGCATCGCGAGCGGCCTGGTCGGCGCGGTGGTCGTGCTGATGGGCGTGATCGCATTCAATCCGATGCTGAAGGCCGGCTACAACGTGAAGCTCGCTTCGGGCGTGATTACCGCTGGCGGCACGCTGGGCATCCTGATCCCGCCCTCCGTCATGATCATCGTCTACGCCGCGGTGGCGGGACAGTCGGTGGTGAAGCTCTATGCCTCGGCGATGTTCCCGGGGTTCTTCCTTGCTTTCCTGTATCTCATCTACATCGTGGGCTGGGCGCTGATCGATCCCAAGATCGCGCCACCGCTGCCCGTCGAGCAGCAGCGCGTGCCGGTGCCTGCGTGGATACCGCGCTTCCAGGAGGCTTACGGGAAGAACATGCTGGTCGGCCTGCTGAAGTCCGTAGTGATGCCCGGCAAAGCGCTCGCCCTGGAAGACGAGGCACGCCGCATGACGTACGTCGGCGTCTGGAAGAACCTGTACTCCGCACTATTCCCGCTGCTGCTTTCGGCGGTGACTCTGTGGGGCATCTGGTGGTACGTGGTAATCCACCAGCAGGCCGATGCGCAGGCGCTGCAGGCGGTCACGGCGGGGATCAAGCGGCAGCAAGCGCCGGCCGCCGTGCCGGACAGGCCGGCGGAAGAAAAGCCGCAGGAGATGGGCATCAACTCCGAAGCGACGGAGGAGAGCGCCGAGGCCGAGGGCCTGCAGGAGATGGGCACGCCCGAGCTGCTCGAGCAGGGCCCGCACGCCGATGCCGAGGCGGGGCCGCCGGCCGAGTTCTTCGTCTATTTCTGGATCATTGTCGCCGCGACCGCGCTGGTGCTGCTCTGGTACTACTGGAAGCTGGAGGCCGAATCCTTCGAGCTGCTGAAGCTGCTCATCTCTTCGGTCATGCCGCTCGGCATCCTCACCATCGTGGTGCTGGCGGTGATTTTGTTCGGCATCACGACTGCGACCGAATCGGCCGCCATCGGCTCCGCCGGCGCGTTCATCCTCGCGCTGCAGGCGCGCACCTTCGATTGGGAGCGCCTCAAGCAGTCGGTGTTCCTCACGGCCAAAACCACGGCCATGGTGTGCTGGCTATTCATCGGCTCGGCGTTGTTCTCCGGCGTGTTCGCGATTCTCGGCGGCCAGCAGCTGGTCGAGACGTGGGTGCTGGCGCTCAATCTTTCTCCGATTCAGTTCATGATCCTGTCGCAGGCGATCATCTTCGTCCTGGGATGGCCGCTGGAGTGGACCGAGATCATCGTCATCTTCGTGCCGATCTTCCTGCCGCTGCTGAAGCACTTCAACATCGATCCGATCCTCTGGGGCACGCTGGTGTTCGTCAACCTGCAGGCGGCGTTCCTGTCGCCGCCGGTGGCGATGTCGGCGTTCTATCTGAAGGGCGTCGCGCCGAAGCACGTCACGCTGAACCAGATCTTCGCGGGCATGATGCCTTACATGATCATCGTGATCGTCTGCATGGTGATCATGTACCTGTGGCCGGGGATGACGCTCTGGCTGCCTAACTACCTGTACGGCGGCGGCTAGCGCGGATGGACTCCCGGAGCTCGCCCGCAGCGCTGAGCGCAAGCGAGGCTTCGCGCAAGATGCAGGAAGGGTTCCTTAGCGCGGAGGAACTGGCGCGCTCCTGTCTCGAGCGTATCGACGCGGTCGAGCCCGCGGTGCAAGCCTGGCAATACCTCGATCCGGAGCACGTGCTCGAGCAGGCGCGCGCCGCCGACGAGCGCCGGCGTTCGGGCGCCGGCGTCGGGCCGCTCAACGGCGTTCCGGTGGGCATCAAGGACATCATCGACACGCGCGACATGCCGACCGAGAACGGCTGCGCGCTGCACCAGGGCCGCACGCCGCGTGCGGACGCCCGGGTCGTGGCCGTCCTGCGCGACGCGGGCGCCGTGATCATGGGAAAGACGGTCACCACCGAGTGCGCGTATTTCTCCCCTGGCAAGACGCACAACCCCTGGAACCCGGCGCACACGCCGGGCGGATCGTCGAGCGGCTCGGCGGCAGCGGTGGCGGCGCAGATGGTGCCGCTTGCGCTCGGTACGCAGACCAACGGCTCGGTCATCCGGCCCGCGGCGTTCTGCGGCGTCTTCGGTTTCAAGCCGACGCACGGGCTCATCCCGCGCACCGGCATTCTCAATCTCTCGCGCACGCTCGACCACGTCGGCGTCTTTGCGCGCTCTCTCGAGGACGTCGCCCTGCTCGCCGAAGCGCTGGCCGGGTACGACCCGGGCGATGCGGATAGCCGACCGCGCGGCCGGCCGCCCTTCACCCGCATTCTGGAAGAGGAGCCGCCGATCCCGCCGATGCTCGCCCTCCTGAAGACGCCGCACTGGGCGCGGATGGAGCCCGAGGCGCAGGAAGCCTTTGGCGAGCTGGTCGAGGCGCTCGGCGATCGCGTCGAGGAGATCGACCTCACGCTGTCGGCTACCGACGCCTGGAGCTGGCAGAAAACCATCATGGAAGCCGAGATGGCGGCGAGCTTCGAGCAGGAATGGACCGCGGGACGCGACAAGCTGTCGGCGCAGCTGCGCTCGCTCATCGAGCGCGGCCGCGAGGTGCGAGCGGTCGACTACCAGCGCGCCCTTGCCGGGATTCCGCGCATGGTCGAGAGCTTCGACGATCTTTTCACGGAGCGCTACGACGCGATCCTGACGCCGGCAGCGCTCGGTACCGCGCCGAAGGGGCTCGAGTCGACCGGCGACCCGGCCTTCTGCACCCCGTGGTCGCTCGCCGGGATGCCCGCCCTCTCGCTACCGCTGATGCGCGGGACGAACGGGCTGCCGCTTGGCGTGCAGCTCGTCGGCCGCCGGGGCTTCGACGCCCGCCTGCTGCGCACCGCGCGGTGGCTTTGTGCCCGCGTCGAGTCGGAGGGTTAAGGAGCCCTCGAGGTTCGCCTTCAGTGACTCGAGCTCGCCGCGCAACCGCTCGAGCTCCGAGCGGTCCGAGAAGGTGAGCACCCAGTGGGTGAGGCGGCCGTCGGTGCTGCGCACGCCGCCGAGCGAAAGCTGCGCCTGCAGCGCCTCGCCGTCCTTGCGCCAAACGGCGAGCGGCCAGGCCGCAGGCGTGTCGGCGAGCAGGCGGCTCAGCAGCGTCTCGTCGCCGCGCAGAAGGAGCGTCGCCAGGGATTTGCCGAGCGCTTCGCGCTCGCTGAAGCCGAAGTACGCCGCGAACGCGGCGTTCACGTAGCTCACTGGATGCCGCGCCGCCGTCGCGTCGAGCAGCGCGAGCGGCACGCCGCAGGCATTCAGCGCCGCGCGCGAGAGTGCGCTGTCGGCGAGCAGCTGGAACAGCGCCGGCACGGCCTGCGGGCGGAGAGATTTCTGCGGCGGGTTCATACCCTGCTTTTGCCACCACCCGGCGGCCGCGACAAGGAACTATGCCGCGCGCCGAGCCTTGGCCGACAGGGAGTAGCAGAAGCGGCGCAGCCGGCCGAGGTCGGCGGTCTCGATCGCCTGGCGCAGGAAGTCCATGTTGCGGTCGATCTCGCCCTGGTAGAGGTCCGGGCCGTCGAAGTGCGCGGCGACGTAGCGGCTGACGCCGCCCAGCTTGCGGTCGATGCGCGTGCGGGCGACGTATTCGTAAAAGCCCGGTGTCTTGATCACCAGGTCCTCGGGCGAGGCATAGCGCACCAGCTCGCGGCCGTCGGGCAGCGTCTCGCGCGCGACCTGGCCGACGACGAACTCGCGGTAGAGAAACTCGCGGCATTTCTCGAGGTACATGCGGTCCGACATCTGCCCGATCAGGTCCGCAGTGCCGACCATGCAGCCGAGCAGCCGGTCGCGCGGGTCGTCGATGCGGATGTCCTCGATCTCCATCTCGTAGCCTGTGAAGTGCACCAGGCGTGCCGCCACCGTTGCCTCGGCGTCGAAGCCGAGCCGCGGTAGGTAGGCGCTGATGAAGTCGGCGCTGCGGCTGACGTGCAGCTTGGTGAAGGCGGCGCCGTTCTCGATGTGGCTCTCGGAGCTGCGCTTCAGGTAGCCCGAATCGTGCAGCAGCGCGACCAGCACGCCGAGCATGGCGCGTCGCGCGCCGAGGCGCTCCACGGCGGCGCTCGAGCGCTCGTGGCCGTCGATCAGCCGCGCCATGGCGAGCGTCATGTCGAGCGTGTGGCGCAGGTCGTGGTACAGGGTGTCGCAGGCGAGATAGCCGGGGTAGCGGCCGTCGAACAGCGCGGCGAAGTCGTCGAAGGCGCGTGCGAGGGCGGTGAAATCGGCCCCCGGGTAGCGCACGGCGAACAGGCCGAGCACGGCGTCGCAGACCTGCTGCGGGTCCTCGACGTTGACTCGGTTGGTGACGTCGTTCTGGTTTAGACGATCCTGCATGAGCGCCGGCCGCGACCGGCTTCTCTCCCCTTAAGGGAAATTATCCTTCGCGCCCGGCGCCGAAAGCAATGGGAGACGGCCGATAAGCCGGGTTCTGTGATCCCGCGCCGGGCGAGCCCGGGTGGGACCGGCAGCCATTCCTCTGGACCTGCGGTTACCCGCAGGCCTCAAGCCACCTACCCGCAGGCTTCAGTCGAGCCGACTTCGATCGCCTGCCTATTTGGTGTTGCTCCGGATGGAGGTTGCCTCGTTTCACCCCCCAATACTTTGGTATTGGGGACTCGTCTCTGTGGCCCTCTTCGTCGCGTCGCCGCGCCAGGGCGTTACCCTGCATCCCGCTCTTTGGAGCCCGGACTTTCCTCCATCCCCGCCTACGCGGGGACAGCGGCTGCCTGGCCGTCTCCCGGGTGCATTTTACCGCGCGCGCTGTCCGCGCAGCGGACGGAAGAAGCGCTCGTCGTCGTAGAACTCGGCGCGCTCGCTGCCGCGCAGCCAATCCGGATAGCCGAACACCGGCAGCGGCGCCATGTCGCGTGGCGTGGCGCCGGCCGGAAGCCGCTCGAGCCAGGCGGCGGCGAGAGCGTCGGCGTCGGCTGCCGCGTTTGTCCCTTCGGCGACGAATATCACCTTGCAGGTGATGCCGGGCCGGGGCTCGAGCGCCTGCTCGAGGATGGCGTGGCCGAGGACGTGCAGCTTCATCGAAGCGAGCACTTCGGCGCGGCGCTGCCAGAACAGGTCCTTCCAACGGAAGTCCCTGACCAGCTGCGCGAGCGCGGGCGGCGCGGCGACGATTGCGCCGCCTTCGTCGAAGATAGTGAGCAGGTCGCGCAAGCGGCCGCGGCGGCCGCCCTCGCGCGGGATTTCGGCGGCGTGCAGCGCGTTGATGCGCGCCTTGGTGCGCGGGAAGGCGAGCCAAGCGAGGGCGTTGAAGAGATCGTGCAGGCTGTCGGGGCGCGTCTGCACGCAGCCCGTCTCGAAGACATTGATCTCATAGTAGGGATCGGAGGCGGCCGGCGGCACGAAGCGCAGCGGCCGGCCACTGGCGGTGCGCAATGCCGCCTCTCCGGCGAGGCGGTTGAGGCCTTCGAGCGTGGGTCGCGCGCCGAGCCGCGCGCGCCACGGCCGCACGGCGTCGAAGACCGGATGCGCTAGGTCGAGAGCTTCCAGGGCAGCGTTTCGCCAGCGCGCAGCGGCACGAGGCGCTCGGCGCCGAAGGGCAGCGTCTCCGGCACCTTCCAGTCCTCGCGCACGAGCATGATCGTGTCGGTGTTTGGCTTCAGGCCATAGAACTGCGCGCCGAACTGCGAGGCGAATCCCTCGAGCTTGTCGAGCGCGCCGGCCTCCTCGAAGGCAATGGCATAGAGCTCGATCGCCGCGTGCGCGGTGTAGATGCCGGCGCAGCCGCAATCGGCCTCCTTCGCCTTCTGCGGGTGCGGCGCGCTGTCGGTGCCGAGGAAGAACTTCGGATTGCCCGAGATCGCCGCCTCGACCAGCGCCTCGCGGTGCTCCTCGCGCTTGAGCACCGGCAGGCAGTAGTGGTGCGGCCGGATGCCGCCCATGAAGAGCGCGTTGCGGTTCATGAGCAGGTGGTGCGCGGTGATGGTCGCGGCCACGTTCGGGCCGGTGACCTCGATGAACTGGGCGGCGTCGCGCGTGGTGATGTGCTCGAGCACCACCTTCAGCTCCGGGAAGCGCTCGAGGAGCGGCCCGAGCACGTCCTCGAGAAATGCCTTTTCGCGGTCGAAGACGTCGATCGCCGGATCGGTCGATTCACCGTGCACGAGCAGCGGCAGCCCTATCTGCTGCATCTTTTCAAGGGCGTGGAAGCAGCGCGACAGGCGCGTCACGCCTTCGTCCGAATGGGTGGTGGCGCCCGCCGGGTAGAGCTTGACGCCGAATACGCGGCCCGAGAGCTTGGCGCGCCCGATCTCCTCGGCCGAGGTGTCTTCGGTGAGGTAGAGCGTCATCAGCGGTTCGAACGCGGCGCCTTCCGGCAGCGCGGCGAGGATGCGCTCGCGATAGTGCAGCGCCTGCTGGGTGGTGCGTACCGCCGGCTTCAGGTTCGGCATGATGATGGCGCGGCCGAAGCGCCGCGCGCTGTCGGCGAGCACCGAGGCCATGGCCGTCCCGTCGCGCAGGTGCAGGTGGAAGTCGTCGGGACGCCGAAGCGTGAGCTGGTCCATCGCCCTCAATTTTACTTGGCGAGGTCGAGGGCCCGCCGGTAGAGCGTCTGACGGGGCGCGCCGGTGATGCGCGCGGCGAGCTTTGCCGCTTCGCTAGGGGCGAGCGCCTCGAGGAGGGTGCGCAGCACGCGATCGGCGTCGAACGCGGCGGCGGCCTCGGCCCCCGCGGCGAGCACCAGCACGAATTCCCCCTGCTGGCGGTGCGCCCCGCCGGCCAGCCACCCCGCCGCCTTGCCGAGCGGCAGCCGCGCCACCTCCTCGAACTTCTTCGTCAGCTCGCGCGCTACCAGGACCTCGCGCGCGTCGCCGAAGCGGCCGCGCAGGTCTTCGAGGGTCGCGGCGATGCGGTGCGGCGCCTCGTAGAAGATCACCGGCCAGGGCACGTCGAGCGTCTCCAGCGCCTTGCGCCGCGCGTTCTGCGCCGCGGGCAGGAAGCCGGCGAACAGAAAGCGGTCGGCAGCGAAGCCGCTCGCCGAAAACGCCGCTGCCGCGGCGTTTGGGCCCGGCAGCGGGCTCACGTGCACGCCGGCGCGGTGGGCCGCGTCGACCAGGATCGCTCCGGGGTCGGAAAGCCCCGGCGTGCCGGCGTCGCTCACCACCGCCACGGTCTTGCCTTCCAGCAGGAGGGAAATCAGCTTCGCGCTGGCGGCGCGCTCGTTGTGCTCGTGCAGCGCCACGGTACGGGTGCCGATGCCATGGTGCGCGAGCAGAGTCCGCGTCGTGCGCGTGTCCTCGCAGGCGACGAGGTCCGCCGAGCGCAGCGCCTCGAGCGCCCGCGGACTTGCGTCGGCGAGGTTACCGATGGGTGTGGCGACGATGAGCAGGGTGCCAGTGGGCATGAGGTGGGTAAGAGAGGCAGGGCAGGGTCAACCGCGGCGGCGGTGCTTTCGTTAAGCGTACATGAACCGCTCAGGCGCGCGAGCCGAGGAGCTCTGCGCCAGGGTCCTGGAGGGGGCCGGGCTGCGGCTCCTCGCCCGCAACTGGCGCTGCCGCCACGGCGAGATCGACCTCATCGCCGACGAGGGCGGTACCCTGGTCTTCGCCGAGGTGCGCATGCGCAGCGCGGCGGCCTTCGGCGGCGCGGCGGAGAGCGTGACCGCCGGTAAGCGCGAGCGCCTCCTCGCCGCGGCGCGGCTCTATCTTTGCGGGCGCCGCGAGGCGCCGGCGCGCTTCGACGTGTTCCTCGTCGACGGCGCCACCGGGCGCGTGGAGTGGATTCGCAATGCGTTCGGCGAGTAGGCGGGCGTGGCCGCTGCTCGCCGCGCTCCTCTGCGCGCCGGCCGCCGCGCAGGACCTGGCGCCCGGCATCCGCCTCCTCGTGCAGAGCTCGCCGCTCGCCGGCTTTCGCTATCACGCCGCCGCCGAAGTTTGGGACGAGCTGCGAGTCGGCGACGCGCTCGAGCTCGCGCGCGAGGCGGGCAATCCGCACGACGCCAACGCGGTGAGCGTTTCCTGGCGCGGACGCAAGCTCGGCTACGTGCCGCGCCGCGAGAACGCGGCGCTCGCCTGGGCGCTCGACCGCGGCCAGCGGCTGCGCGCGCGCGTGAGCGGCCTCGCGTTGCATCCGAACCCGGCGCGCCGGGTCGAATTCGAGGTGTACGCCGAGTGAGGGTGTAGAATCCGCCGCCATGGGAAGCGTCCCTTCCGCCGCCGCGACGGAAAGCGCCGCGCTCGCGGCACGCGTCGCCGCGCAGTTCGCCGAGAGCGCGAAGCTCAAGCTCGAATCCTCGCCGCTGCTGGTCGCGCCGCTCGCGCGCGCGGCGACGGTAATGGCCGAGGCCCTGCGACAGGGCGGCAAGGTGCTCGCCTGCGGCAACGGCGGCTCGGCCGCGGACGCGCAGCACTTCGCCGCGGAGCTCGTCAATCGCTTCGAGATGGAGCGGCCGCCGCTCGCCGCGGTGGCGCTCACCACCGACTCGTCCAACCTCACTTCGATCGCCAATGACTACGCCTGGGTGCAGGTTTTTTCCAAGCAGGTCCGCGCCCTCGGCCGGCGCGGCGACGTGCTGCTCGCGATCTCGACCAGCGGCAACTCGGCCAACGTGATCGAGGCGATCGGCGCTGCGCACGAGCTCGGCCTGCGCGTCGTCGCGTTGACCGGCAACGGCGGCGGCAAGATGGGACCGCTACTCGGCGCGGCGGACGTGCACGTGTGCGTGCCGCACAAGACCACCGCGCGCATCCAGGAAGTGCACCTGCTCGGCCTGCACTGCATCTGCGACGGCATCGACTTCCAGCTGTTCGGAGCGAAATCAAAGTGAGAGCGGTAGCCGTACTGCTTTGCCTGCCAGCGGTTTTCTGGCTGGCGGGGTGCGCGCCGCTGGTGGTCGGCGCGGGCGCGGCCTCGGCGCTGTCGGTGTCGGAGGACCGCCGCAGCTCGGGCGCGCAGCTCGACGACCAGAGCATCGAGTGGCGCGCCTCCAGCCGCATCGGCGAGCGCTTCGGCTCCAAGGTGCACGTCAACATCACCTCCTACAACCGCAACGTGCTGCTTACAGGCGAAGTGCCCGACGAGCGCGCGCGCGGCGAAGTCGACAACCTGGTGCGCTCGGTGCCGAGCGTGGCCGGTACGACCAACGAGCTGGTGACGGCCGAGGCGACCTCGCTCGGCAGCCGCACTACGGATTCCTACATCACCTCCAAGATCAAAACGCGCTTCCTCGATGCGGCGCAGTTCAACGCCATGCAGGTCAAGGTGGTTACCGAGGCCGGCGTGGTCTACCTGATCGGCATCGTCACCGACAAGGAAGCGAACGACGCCGTCGAGATTGCGCGCACCACCGGCGGCGTGCGCAAGGTGGTGAAGATGTTCGAGTACTGCAAGCCGACCGACGAAGTGTGCCGGCCGCCGGCGCCGCCGCCGCCGCCGAAAGGCGGGCGGCCCGTCAGCTAGCCGCGGCGTGAACCTCGCGCCCCCGGCGTTCGAAGCCAAGATCCGCGCGCCGCAAGAGCTCGACCGCTGGATCGGCGCGCTCGCGCGCCCGCTGGTTTTCACCAACGGCGTGTTCGACATACTGCATCGCGGCCATGCCACCTACCTCGCCCGCGCCCGTGCGCTCGGCGCCACGCTACTGGTCGCGCTGAACAGCGATGCTTCCGTGCGCCGGCTCGGCAAGGAGCCGGGACGGCCGCTCAACGTGCTGCAAGACCGTCTGGCGCTCGTTGCCGCGCTCGACGCGGTCGACGCGGTCACATGGTTCGACGAGGACACGCCCGAGGCGCTGATCGAAGCCTGCCGTCCCGAGGTGCTGGTGAAGGGCGGTGACTGGCCGCGCGAGCGCATCGCCGGCGGCCGCGGTGTTCTCGCGCGCGGCGGCCAGGTGGTATCGATCCCGTTCGAGCACGAGCGCTCGACCACCGCGCTGGTGCGCCGCATACGGGATCAGTAAGGCGGGATCAACAAGGCGGGATCAATGTTGCCGCGCCCGGTAGTACCATTGCCGTCATGCGCCTGCATCAGCTTAAGGTCGACTACGACCCCGAGCAGGATCGTCTGCTGATGCTCGTGGCGACCAACGAAGGCGTCGAGCTGCGCCTCTCGCTCACGCGCCGCTTCGTCAAGCTACTGTGGCCTCTCCTCGTCAAGCTGGCGGAGGAAGCGAGCCCGCGCATCCGCACGCAGGCCAACCCCGAGGCGCGCAAGGCGCTGCTCGGCCTCGAGCACGAGCATGCCGTGTCGAAGGCGGATTTCTCCAAGCCCTACGACGCCGAAGGCAGCACGACCCCGCTGGGCGAGACGCCGCTGCTCCTCGCACGCATCCAGACCGGCCATGACCGCAACGGCCAGCCGGTTGTCGCGCTGCATCCGGCGCAAGGGCAGGGCATCACGCTCACTTTCGACTCGGTGCTGCTGCACTCGGTCTGCCGCCTGCTCCAGGCGGCGGTGAAGAAGAGCGACTGGGACATGGAGCTGAAACTCCCCGGCACCGAGCCGCAGGAAGGTGGCGAGCGCGTCGCGCGCACCTTGAATTGACCTATAATCTAGGTCTTCATTCAAGTAGTTGGGTCAGGTCGTCACATCGCTTCTGATTTTTCACAACTTAATCTGATCGCGCCGCTCAACGCGGCGGTCGCGGAGCTCGGCTATGAGAAGCCGACTCCGGTCCAGGAGCAGGCAATCCCCCTGGTGCTGCAGGGCCGGGACCTCATGGCCGGTGCGCAGACCGGGACCGGCAAGACTGCGGCGTTCGCGCTGCCGATCCTGCAGCGCCTCGCGCCGAATGCCAGCACCTCGGCCTCGCCCGCGCGGCACCCGGTGCGCGCGCTCGTGCTGACGCCCACGCGCGAGTTGGCGGTGCAGGTCGCCGAGAGCTTCAAGGACTATGGCAAGCACGTGCCGTTGCGCAGTACCGTGGTCTACGGCGGCGTCGACATGAACGCGCAGATCGCAGAGCTGCGCAAGGGTGTCGAGATCCTGGTCGCCACCCCGGGCCGGCTGCTCGACCACGTGCAGAACAAGACGGTGATGTTCAACCAGGTGTCGATCCTCGTCCTCGACGAGGCCGACCGCATGCTCGACATGGGCTTCCTGCCCGACATCAAGCGCATCATCGCGCTGCTGCCGGCGAAGCGGCAGAACCTGCTTTTCTCAGCCACCTTTCCCGACGAGATCCGCAACCTGGCGAAGTCGCTGCTCACCAACCCGGCCGAGGTGCAAGTCGCCACGCGCAACGCGGTGGCCGATCTGGTGACGCACATCGTGCACCCGGTGGCGCGCGAGAAAAAGCGCGAGCTGCTGTCCTATCTGATCCAGACGCGCGAGCTGAAGCAGGTGCTGGTGTTCTCCGGCACGCGAATCGGCGCAAACCGCCTCGCGCACCAGTTGCGCAAAGACCGCATCCACGCCGACGCGATTCACGGCGATAAATCCCAGGTCGAGCGCGAAGCGGCCCTGGCCGACTTCAAGTCGGGCAAGACCGCAGTGCTGGTGGCGACCGACGTCGCCTCGCGCGGCCTCGACATCGAGGGCCTGCCGCAGGTCATCAACTTCGACATTCCGCGCTCGCCGGAGGACTACGTGCACCGCATCGGCCGCACCGGCCGCGCCGGCTTGGCGGGCGAGGCGATCTCGCTGGTTTCGCCAGAGGACCATGAAGCGCTCGGCGCAATCGAGCGCCTGATCAAGAAGAAGGTCGACAAGGTGCTGGTGCCGGGCTTCCAGCCGAGCACCGGGACGGTGGCGACGATGATGGGTGGCGAGCCTCGGCCGGGCCGCCGCAACGAGCAGCCGCGGCGCGAACGGCAGCGCGAGCGCGAGCGACCGCAGCAGCACGCGCCCGTGCCGCGCCAGGAAAAGCCCAAAGCGCCGGCCGACCCGATCTTCTCCAAGCCCTACGAGCCGTCCCAGCCGAAGTCGGAACCGGCAGCCGAGCCCGCCAAGCCCGAGCACGGCAAGCGCAGGCGCCCGCAGATCGCCGCCCTGCTGGGCGGCTTTAAGAGATAGCCAGCTTTTTCTGAAAGTTGGTGTTGCGGTGCAGGGAGTGTCTGCATCGCAGCACATCGTAGTTTTTTACACGCAGCGGGCGCCGTCGACCTCGATGCAGACGCCGCTGACCATCGCCGCCTCGTCCGAAGCGAGATAGAGGCAGGCATTCGCCACGTCGAGAGGCGTTGAGAATCTGCCGAGCGGGATGGTCGCCAGAAACCGCTTCTTCGCCTCTTCGCTCAGCGAGCCCCCGGCGAATTCCGCGGACAGCGCGGTATCCGGGCTGAACACCGGATTCACGCAATTGACGCGGATCTTGTCCGGCCCGAATTCCGCGGCCATCGATTTCGACATGATGATCACCGCGCCCTTCGAGCTGTTGTACACGGTCAGCCCCGGCCGCGGCCGCACGCCGGCGGTCGAGGCGATGTTGACGAAGCAGCCGCCGCCGCGCTTCCTGAACAGCGGCACGGCGTGCAGCGCCGAGAGGTAGACGCTCTTCACGTTGACCGCGTAGACGCGCTCGAACTCGGCCTCGCTCACCTCGAGGTAGGGCTTGTTGCGGTGGGTCCAGCCGGCGTTGTTCACCACGATGGCGAGCTCTGGGCCAGCGGCGGCGGCGAGCTTCGCCCAGTCCTGCGTCTTCGTCACGTCGCCCTGCACGAAGCGCCCGCCGACCTCGCGCGCGACCCGCTCACCGCCCTGCGCGTTGATGTCGTTGACGACGAGCTTCGCACCCTCCTGCGCGAAGCGCCGCGCGATGCCCTCGCCGAAGCCGGACCCCGCGCCGGTGACGATCGCCGTCTTGCCGTGGAGCCTCATTTCTGCCTCATTTGTCCTATTGCTTGAACGGGCTATGTTCGCACAGCTCGTCGACGTAGCGCGCGATGCCGCGGCCCTCGCGGGCGAGGAAGTCCTCGACAGCGCGCGCGAAGCGCGCGTCGGCGAGCCAGTGCGCCGAGAGCGTCTCGACCGGCATGAGGCCGCGGAAAATCTTGTGCTCGCCCTGCGCGCCGCCCTCGAACACGCGGATCCCGCGTGCGATGGCGTATTCGATCGCCTGGTAGTAGCAGCATTCGAAGTGCAGCAGCGGCACGTGCTCCACGGCGCCCCAGTAGCGTCCATACAGCGCTTCGCGGTCGCGCAGAAAGAGCGAAGCGGCGAGCGGGCGCCCGTCGCGCTCGGCGAGGACCATCACGACGCTGGCGGGCAGGGCTGCGCCGAGCCGCTGGAAGAAGTCGAGAGTGAGGTACGGCGTCGAGCGGTGGGCGGCGTAGGTGTGGCGGTAGCAGCGGTTGAAGAATTCCCACTGCGCGCGCCCGATCGCCTCGCCTTCGAGCCAGCGAAAGCTCACGCCCGCCTCGCGCACGCGCCGGCGTTCCTGGCGGATGTTCTTGCGCCGCGCGTGCGAGAGCCGCGCGAGGAAGGACTCGAAATCCGCATAGCCGTCGTTCTTCCAGTGGAACTGCACGGTCCGGCGCAGCATCATGCCCGCCTCGCGCAGGAGCGCCGCCTCCTCGTCCTCGGCGAAGAGGACGTGCAGCGAGGAGGTGTCTTGGGCGAGCTCGAGGGCCGCAGCGGCGAGGGCGCGGCGCTCGCGTTCGCCGGCGGCGAGGAGCCGCCGGCCGCGTACCGGGGTGAAGGGCACCGCGCAGAGCAGCTTCGGGTAGTAGGAGACGCCGTTACGCTCGTGCGCGTCGGCCCAGGCCCAGTCGAACACGTATTCGCCGTAGGAATGCGACTTCGTGAAGAGCGGCATGGCGCCCGCCAGGGCGCCGGCGCGGCGCAGCAGGAGGAAGCGCGGCAGCCAGCCGCTGCGGCCGGCCGCGCAGCCCGACTCGATCAGCGCCGAGAAGAACTCGTGGCGAACGCAGGGCTGCTCGCCGGCGAGCGCGTTCCATTCCTGCGGGTCCACGCCGGCGAGGGAGTCGACGACGGCGACGCTCTCCAAGCCGGCGATTCTACGGGCGCGCTCGGCCGCGATACAATGCCTGCATACCGCGGAGGGAACCGAAATGAAGAAGATCGAAGCCATCGTGAAGCCGTTCAAGCTCGACGAGGTGCGCGAGGCGCTCTCGGAGGTCGGCGTCACCGGCCTCACCGTGACCGAGGTGAAGGGCTTCGGCCGCCAGAAGGGGCACACCGAGCTCTATCGCGGCGCCGAGTACGTGGTCGATTTCCTGCCGAAGGTGAAGATTGAGGTGGTGGTGCCGAATACCCAGGTGGAAGGCGCCATCGACGCGATCGTGAAGTCGGCGCGCACCGGCAAGATCGGCGACGGCAAGATCTTCGTCACCTCGGTCGAGCACGTCGTGCGCATCCGCACCGGCGAAACCAACGAGGCCGCGGTTTAGCCGCGGCCTGGAACTCGGCGTCTAGCCCTTCAGCAGCACCAGCGCGGCGCCGCTGCCGCCTTCGGCGGCCGGCGCCTGGCAGTACGCCAGCACATCTTCGCGCAGCAGCCACTTCCGCAGCTTCTGCTTGAGCACCGGCTCGCGGTTGCGCGAGCCGAGGCCCTTGCCGTGCACGATGCGCACGCAGCGCAGGCGCCTGCGCAGGCAGCGGCGCAGGAAGTCGGCGACCGCCTCGGCAGCTTGCAACCGGTTCATGCCGTGCAAGTCGAGCGCATCCTGGATTACCCAATGGCCGCGCCGCAGCTTTCGCAGAAGGTCGCGGCCATAGCCCTCGCGCACGTAGGCGAGCTCGTCACCGGAGTCGAGCGCGTCGTCGACCGAAAGATCACCGGCGAGCGATTCGGCGAGCGCGGCACGCTCGTCGCGGCGCGTCTGGCGCGGAATGGGGGTCGGACGGGGACGCGCCAGCGGCCTGCGGCGCGGCTCGGCTAGCCGCTCGACGCCGGCGAGCGCCTTGCGGAAGTCCTCGTCGTCAGGCGGCGGCCGCATCGAGGTATTTCTCGGCGTCGAGCGCGGCCATGCAGCCGCTCGCCGCACTGGTCACCGCCTGGCGGTAGACGTGGTCCTGCACGTCGCCGGCGGCGAACACGCCCGGTACGCTGGTCGCGGTAGCGAGGCCCTCGCGGCCGCCGCGCGTCACGATATAGCCGTTCTCCATCTCGAGCTGGCCGGCGAACACTTCGGTGTTGGGCGTATGGCCGATGGCGACGAAGAATCCCTTCGCGGCGATGTCGGTCTGCGCACCGCTTTTCACCGCCTTCACGCGCACGCCTGAGACGCCGGCAGAGTCCGCGAGCACCTCGTCCACCACCGCGTCGAGCACGAGGCGGATCCTTCCCTCCTCAACCCGACGCATCAGCTTGTCGATCATGATCTTCTCGGCGCGGAACTTGTCGCGCCGGTGCACCAGTGTCACGCTGCGGCAGATGTTGGCGAGATACAGCGCCTCCTCCACCGCGGTGTTGCCGCCGCCCACCACCACCACGTCCTGGCCTTTGTAGAAAAAGCCGTCGCAGGTGGCGCAGGCCGAAACGCCGCGGCCCATCAGCTTCTGCTCGGAGGGCAGCCCGAGGTAGCGCGCGCTCGCGCCGGTCGCGATGACGAGCGCGTCGCAGGTGTACGTGCCCGAGTCGCCCTCGAGCACGAACGGCCGCTGGCCCAGCCTGACGGTGTGGATGTGGTCGGTGAGCAGAGCCGTCTCGAAGCGCTCGGCGTGCTGCTGAAAGCGTTGCATCAGGTCGGGGCCCTGCACGCCGCCCGCGTCGGCGGGCCAGTTGTCGACGTCGGTGGTGGTCATCAGCTGCCCGCCCTGTGCGATGCCGGTGATCAGCACCGGCATCAGGTTGGCGCGGGCGGCATAGACCGCCGCGGTGTAGCCCGCGGGCCCGGAACCGAGGATCAGGAGACGGGCATGACGCGTTGGCATTCGGGGTCGCCGGCGGCTTCTGGTTATACTGCTGGGAAATTCGAAGCACGATTATAAACAAGCAGGCGCGCCGCACCCGGCAGTAGGGGAGAGGGGTGGTTATTCCCGGGAAGTTCTTGAGGTCGTTGCTGGCGGCGTCGCTCGCCGCCTCGTGCGCCGCGCTCGCGCAGGCGCCGAGAAAGCCGGCGGCCGACGATTCGCCGCGTTTCGAGATCCGCCGCTTCGTCTTCGACGGCGCCACGCTGGTTCCCGCCGAGCAGCTCGACGCAGCGGCGCAGGGCTTCACCGGACCCGGCCGCAGCTTTGGCGACGTGCAGCGCGCGCTGGAGGCGGTTGAGCGCGCCTACAGCGACGCCGGATACAGCGCGGTGCAGGTGATCCTGCCCGAGCAGGAGCTCGAGCGCGGCGAAATCCACTTCCAGATCACCGAAGCGAAGCTTGGCCGGGTCCTCGTCGAGGGCAACAAGTTCTTCGCCGAGGACAATGTGCGCGCGAGCGTGCCGGCGCTCAAGCCTGGCCAGTCGCCCAACATCAACCAGATCGCGCGCGACCTCAAGGTCGCGAACGAAAGCCCGTCCAAGCAGACCACTGTGCTCCTGCGCAGCGGCCAGGAGGAGGCGACGGTCGATGCGGTGCTGCGGGTCGTCGACGAGAAGCCCACCAAATACAGCGTCACGCTCGACAACACCGGCAACGCGCAGACCGGCATTCTGCGCGTCGGCCTGGGCTTCCAGCACGGCAACATCAATGGCGGCGACGAAGTGTGGACGATGCAGTACGTCTATGCGCCCTACGAGGATGATCACTTCGACGATCAGGGCAACCCCGACCGCCTTTCGCTGCTGCCCAACAATCGCGTCAAGATCCTGGGCTTCGGCTACCGCGTGCCGCTCTACGGCGTGGGCGATTCAATCGACTTCAGCGCCGGCTATTCGAACGTCAACTCCGGCACGGTGGCGGGCCTGTTCAACATCACTGGCGCGGGCGGCATCCTCGGCGCGCGCTACACGCACAACATGGACCGCATCGGCGATTACGAGCACCGCTTCCAGTTCTCGCTCGACTGGCGCAGCTACCAGAACAAGGACATCACCGCGGTGGGCGACCCGAGCCACACGCAGCTCGTTCCCGACGTCGTGGTGCACCCGGCGACGGTGCTGTATTCCGGCGTGTACCGCCAGCAGAACAGCGAGACCGGCTTCCAGATCGGCCTGTCGTCGAACTGGTCGGGCGGCAACGATGGGCAGGACGTCGACTTCTGCGCCTCGCGCAACAACGGCATCGGCAATTGCGCCGGCGCGCATTACACCATCTGGCGCTGGGGTATCAACCACAACCACGCGTTGCCCGGCGACTGGCAGAGCCGGCTCGCCATGAACGGACAGACCAGCAACGACATGCTGGTGACCGGCGAGCAGTTCGGCATCGGCGGAATGGATTCGGTGCGCGGCTTCCTCGAGCGCGAAGTCACCAGCGACTGGGGCTACCGCGGCGTGGCCGAGGTCTATACGCCCGACTTCGGCGGCAAGACCGAAATCTCCGGCGCGCGCGCGCGCGGCCTGGTCTTTCTCGACTGGGGCGGCGTGCGGCGGAACAACCCTGGACCGGCCGAGATCACCAAGGAGAACATCTCCTCGACGGGCATCGGCATTCGCTTCTCGCGCGGCACCAACTTCGCCTTGCGCGCCGATTGGGCCGTCGTTGTGAACCAGGGCGGCACCCAGGGAAGCGGCGATAGCCGGGTGCATTTCAGTCTCTCTTACGTATTCTGACAAAAAGCTGTGCCGCGGCTGTCGGCTGCGGGCGACAATCCAGTAAGCAAATCAACAAAATGCGGACGGTTGGCAAACCAGATTCGCGCGCGCGCGCGTAACATCACGCCGTGATGGATTTCCTCAGGCGCGCGAGGGGCCGGGGTTAGCATCCAAGAAGACTCTTCCGCCGAAATTTCATCGGCGGATCAGGGGGGTAAGTGCGAAGTTCACGGCGTTCCCGGGCGCAAAAAGCTCGCCGGGATGAGGGGGCATTCGCGCGGCTGCGGCCGGCGCGACGCACGCTCGCCTACGCCGTCGGCGCCGCGTTCGCGGCAAGCGCGCTTCCGGCATTCGCGAATCCTTCAGGCGGCTCGGTAGCGGCAGGCGGCGCGAGCTTCGTGACGAGCGGCAATTCGCTCATCGTCACCAACACGCCCGGCGCCATTATCAACTGGCAGCAGTTCTCGATCCAGAAGGACGAGATCACACGCTTCATTCAGCAGAGCGCGGCGAGCGGCGTGCTGAATCGCGTCATCGGCCAGAACCCTTCGCTGATCCTCGGCCAGCTCACCTCCAACGGCCGCGTGTTCCTGATCAATCCTTCGGGCATCGCGTTCGGCCAGGGCGCCATGATCGACGTTGCCGGCTTCGCCGCCTCAACGCTCAACATCAGCGATGCCGACTTCCTCAGCGGCCGCATGCGCTTCGTCGGCAGCGGCGCCGAAGGCAAGCTGACCAACGCCGGCACCATTCGCACCGCGGAGGGCGGCAGCGTCTGGCTGATCGCGCCGAACGTCGAGAACCAGGCGAGTGGCGTCATCACCAGCCCGAAGGGCGAGGTCGTCATCGCCGCCGGCAAGACCGTCGAGCTGGTCAACTCGCGCACGCCCGACCTGCGCGTCGAATTCGTCGCGCCGGAGAACCAGGCGATCAACGCCGGCGAGGTCGTCGCCGCCTCCGGCGTCGTTGGCATCTACGGCACGCTGATCAAGAACTCCGGCCGCGTTTCAGCCAGCGGCGCCGAGGTCGGCGACGGCGGCAAGGTCGTATTCAAGGCAACGAAGGACATCACGCTTGAGTCCACGAGCCGCGTCGAGGCGAACGGCGCGCAGGGCGGCGAGATCACCGTGCAGGCCGAAGGTGGCACGGCGCTCGTAAGCGGCGCGGTCGAAGCGAAGGGCGAATCGGCGAAGGGCGGCACGATTCGGCTCCTCGGCAGCCAGGTCGGCGTGACCGCCTCGACAACGGTCGACGCGTCTGGCGCGTCTGGCGGCGGCTCGGTTCTGGTCGGCGGCGACTTCCAGGGCAGCAACGCCGCGGTCCAGAACGCCCAGAACACATACGTCGGCACCGGCGCAACTATCCGTGCCGACGCTGGAGCGCAGGGCGATGGCGGGAAGGTCGTGGTCTGGGCCGACGGCGCCACTGCCTTCGGCGGGACGATCTCGGCGCGCGGCGGCCTGCTCGGTGGCGACGGTGGCAACGCGGAAGTCTCCGGCAAGGAGTTCCTCCTCTATCGCGGCCTCGCCGATCTGCGCGCGCCGCGGGGCAGAGCGGGAGACCTGCTGCTCGATCCCAACGACATCACGATCATCCACGACCCCACGGACCAGACTGTGGCCGTCACCGGTTTCCTGACGACGCTCGGTCCGCCGTTCGAGTTCCTCGGCAACGCGGCGAGCTCGACACTGAACGACGCGACGATCAACGCGCAACTCGCCTCGGCGAACGTGCGCGTGAAGACCGGAAGCGGGACGATTACGTTCGATACCAGCTCGGGGGCGGGCGGCAACATCGATCTGCACGCGCCTGTATCGACACCGACGAACCTCACCTTCGACGCGAACAACGACCTCTCTTTCATTGGCGGCGGAAGCACGATGGTCGACCTGCAAGGCGGCCAGCTCACCCTCCGCGGCAAGACCGGCGCCATCTCGGAAACGGGCGGTTCGACCCTTGACCTCGCTGGCGGGACGTTGCTGTTGATGATCGCGGGAACCGGCATCGGCACGAGCGGGACGCCGTTTGTCACGACTGGCATGACCGATCTCGCGGCGACGACCACGGCGTCGGGCGGCATTTTCATCCAGAACAGTGGCTCCAACATTCTCCTCAGGTCTTCGCTGACCGGCGACGACCTGACCGGCGGCGGCACGCAGAACGCCAGCGGCCTGAGCACGCAGGGCGGCGACATCTCGCTGCAGAACACAGGAAACATCTCGAGCGAGGTTGGCGCCGACATCGTCGCCAAGGGTGCGGACAATCCGGTCGGCAACGGATCAGCCGGCGGCGCAGTGACTGCGACCAGCACCGGCGGCTCGGTCACACTAAGGAACGTCGACGCGCGTGGCGGGAATGCGACCGGCCTAACGGGCGACGGCGGCGCCGGAGGTGTTCTGACGGTCACCGCCGGCGGTGGGACGGTCACTCTCAATGGCAGCGTCCAGACGGACGGGGGCTCGCCCGGCGCGACCGGAACATACGGCTCAGGCGGCGCGGTCACCGTCAGCGGCAGCGCCGGCGTCGCGATCAACGATCCGATCACCACCAAGGGCGGCAACGTATCCATCAGTTCGAGCGCGGGCTCCGTGACGAGCAATGCCTCCGGCGACATAACGACGACCGCTACAGCGAACAGCGGCATCAATTCGGGGAACGTGACGATCAGCGGCGCCGCCGGCGTGGCGCTGGCGGGCAAGATCGATACCGAAGGCGCGAACAACAACGCCGGCGACGGCGCGGCAGGCGGCACGGTTCAGGTGACGTCGACCGGCGGCGCAATCTCGCTAGTTCTTGTCGACGCGCGCGGCGGCAACTCGACGGGCGGCTCGGGCGACGGCGGCCAGGGCGGTTCGATCACGAGCAGCGCGTCGGGCGGCGCCTCCGATATCACTCTCAACGGCTCGCTCAAGACGGATAGCGGAACGCCTGACACGGGCGGCGTGCAGCTGGCGGGGGGAACGGTCAACGTGGCCGGCGAGGCAGGTGTACTCGTCAAGGGCCTGATTAACACCGAAGGCGGCGCCGTAACCATCAGCTCGAGCGCCGGCGCAGTGACCAGCAACGCCAGCGGCGACATCACGACCAAAGCAGCCTTGGGTAGCGCCATAGATTCCGGGACGCTGATTATCAGCGCAGCGACCGACGTTGCCCTGGCCGGCAACATCGACACCGACGGTGCGGCTAGCGCGGGCAACGCCTCGGCGGGCGGGGCCGTTACGATCACTGCTGGTAGCGGCTCGATCTCGGTCGCGGCCGTGGATACGCGCGGCGGAAACTCGAGCGGCGGCAACGGCGGAGCCGGCGGCGCGGTGACGCTTACGGCAGGCGGCACCGTCACGATCAGCGGTTTGATGCGGACTGCGGCGGGCTCGGGCGGGACGCCGGGAGCCGACGGGACGGTGCAGATCACCGGCGCGGACGTGGATGTTCCCGGATCGATCAACAGCGGCTCTGCCGACGTGACTTTCCTGACCGGCACGCCGGCAGCGACGATCGGCGTAGGCGACACGGGCCAGACCTTCAATCTCACGGACAATGATCTCGACGACGTCAACACGACGGGCACGATCCGGATCGGCTCGATCGCGACGAATACCGCCGGTATCTCGATCGGCGCGACGGACGCGCTGACTCAGGGCTCGACGAAATTTGCCTTCGCGACGGCGGGCGGTATCGCGGTGGGCACGAACAACTTTACGACCACGGGCACCGTATCGCTCACGTCGAGCGCTGGCGCTATCACCACCGGGGCCGGAGCGATCGCCGCCAGTACGTTGAGCGCGACGGCGCATTCCGGCATCGCGCTCAACACCAACGTCGGCACTCTGGGTCTCACCAACAGCGCCAGCGGCGACGTGGTGGTGACCGATGCCGATTCGGTGTCGGTGTCCGGCACGAACACTGGCGGCGGCGCCTTCAATATCACGGCCGGCGGTTCCGGCAATACGCTGACGGTCAACCCCGCCAACATCAACGCAAACACCGGCAGCGTGACCCTGCGCGGCGACACCCTCGTGCTGACGGGCACCGTCAACGCGGACGCCGGCGTGACGCTGCGCCCCAATACGACCTCGGCAACGATCGGCGTCGAGGATGCGGTGCAAGCGTTCAACGTCACCAACGCAATGCTCGGCCAGATTGCGACCGCCAGCGTCGTCACGGTGGGCGTGGTGGATCACACAGGCGACATCAGCGCGGCGGGCGACAACGCGATTGCGACGAACAAGAGCCTTGCGCTCACTACGGGCGGCAGCATCCAACTCACGGACAGCGGGTCGGCGCACACGAACGGCATCAGCGCCAAGAGCTTGGTGCTCACCGCCGATGCCGACGCCAACGACAGCGGCTCGATTGCTCAGTCGACGAACAATGGCGGCAGGCTCTCGACGACGACCGGGGACCTTACGTTGAGCGCCTCGCAGGGCATTGGCGTTATTGCCGCCAACCCGATCCGCATCGGCGCGGTCGGGGGCAATCTCTCGGCCACCAACAACTCCGCGGGAACGCCGTCGGGCGATCTGTTCCTCGACATTCTCGCGGCCTCTCTGAATGTCGGTGGCACGAGCGGCATCAACCAATACACGGGCGGCGCGCTACGGCTCGACTCGAGCGGCGACATGGTGATCACCGGCGATCTGTTCGCCGGCACCGGCTCGATCTCGCTCAATCCGACGGGCACGCTCACCCGCACCACCGGAACCCTCACCGCAGACACCATCAAGCTTGGCGTCGACGCGAACGCCACGACCTCGATCGGCGCGACCGGCGCGGGCGCGATCCGCGTGGCGAGCAGCAGTGGTTCCGCGAGCCCTGCGGTCGGCGTCAAAGCGACGACGGGAGGGGTCTTCCTAAACCAGGCGAGCGGTGACCTCCATGCGGCGAGCTACGCCCTCGACGTCAATGGCATCGGCCAGACGATCGAGCTTGCGACGACCGACGGCCACATCACGATCGACCACGACTACACGACGCAGTGGAACACGAACACGCAGGACGACAACGTCTCGCTGATCGCGCGCGGCACGAACAAGAACATCGTCGGCGGCA
>DASXKY010000146.1:0-21253 GCA_036496555.1 Burkholderiales bacterium
CGCAACGGCCGCGAGGTGCTGGTCGGCGTGCGCCCCGAGCACCTCGAGGTGGTCAACGGCGCCGCGAACGGCGCGCTGGCGGCCGAGGTGGTGGTGGTCGAGCCGACCGGCGCCGACACGCAGATCTTCTGCAAGGTGAACGGCGTCGCCGTGACCGCCGTGGTGCGCGAGCGGCACGAGTTCCATCCGGGCGAGGCGATCCGCCTCAAGCCCAAGCTGACCTATCTTTTCGATCCGTCGAGCGGCGCTCGACTTGCATAAAAGGAGGGAGTCATGAGCAAGAGCAACAAACGCAGAGACTTGCTGAAAGCGGGAGCGGGCGTCGCCGCGGCTGCGACTTTGCCGATGATCTGGGTGAAGGACGCCTACGCCCAGTGGAACAACGCGCCGGAAAAAGGCGCCAAGCTGCGCGTGCTGCGCTGGAGCCGCTTCGTGCAAGGCGACATCGACCAGTACATGAAAAACGTCGACGCGTTCAGCAAGAAGTACGGCATCGAGGTGCGCGTCGACAACGAGAGCTGGGAGGACGTGCGGCCGAAGGCGGCGGTGGCTGCCAACACCGGCGCCGGCCCCGACATCATCCTCGGCACGAACGACGACGCCGACCTCTATCCGGAGAAGCTGCTCGACGTCACCGACCTCGCCAACTACCTCGGCAAGAAGTACGGCGGCTGGTATCCCGCCGGCGAGGCGTATCTGCGGCCGGACGGCAAGCACTGGATCGGCATCCCCCTCGGTGCAGCGGGCAGCATGATGGTCTACCGCGAGAGCATGGTGAAGGCGGCGGGCTTCGACGGCATCCCGAAGGACACTGATGGCTTCCTCAGGCTGATGAAGGCGCTGCACGCCAAGGGCACGCCCGGCGGCTTCGCGCTCGGGCACGCGACCGGCGACGCCAACACCTGGTGCCACTGGCTGGTATGGGCCTTCGGCGGCAAGATGGTCGACAAGAGCGGCAAGGTCGTCATCAACAGCCCGGAGACGATCAAGGCGCTCGAGTACGGCAAGGAGCTCTACTCGACGTTCATCCCGGGCACGCTCTCCTGGCTCGACCCGAGCAACAACAAGGTGTTCCTCGACGGGCAGATCTCGGTGACCAACAACGGCATCTCGATCTACTACGCGGCGAAGACCTCGAAGGACCCGAAGCTCAACGCGCTGGCGGCGGACATCAACCACGCCGTCTACCCGGCGGGGCCGGGCGGAACCAACGCAGCGTTCCACCTTTTCCTCAACCAGATGATCTTCAAGTACACGAAGTATCCGAAGGCGGCGAAGGAGTTCATCCGCTTCATGATGGAGGAGGAGCAGTTCGGGCCCTGGATGCAGGCGAGCATCGGCTACGTCGCGCACCCGCTCGCGGCCTACGCTAAGAACCCGATCTGGACCGTCGATCCGAAGCACCTGCCCTACCGCGATGCGGTGAAGGAGCTGCGTCCGGCGGGCTACGACGGCAAGCTCGGCTACGCCTCGGCCGGCGCGCTCGCCGACTTCATCATCGTCGACATGGTGGCCGCGGCCGCCTCCGGCCAGAAGTCGCCGCAGGAAGCAGTCGCCGAAGCGCAGAAGCGCGCCGAGCGCTACTACAAGGTGTAGGCGGGAAGAGAAGCGCCTCTTGAAAGGCCTGCTCGACAACAGGAACGCCCTCGGGCTGCTGTTCATGCTGCCCGCGGGCGCCCTGTTGCTCGTTTTCCTCACCTACCCGCTCGGCCTCGGCACCTGGCTCGGCTTCACCGACGCCAAGATCGGGCGCCCGGGCGAGTGGATCGGGCTGGAGAACTTCACCTATCTCTTCGGCGACAGCGTCGCGCGGCTGTCGGTGTTCAATACCTTCTTCTACACCGCCGTGGCGAGCGTGCTGAAGTTCGCGCTCGGGCTGTGGCTCGCGCTGCTCCTGAACAAGCACATCCCGCTCAAGGCCTTCGTGCGCGCCATCGTGCTGCTGCCCTTCATCGTGCCGACCGCGCTCTCGGCGATCGCCTTCTGGTGGATCTACGACTCGCAGTTCTCGGTGGTTTCCTGGGTGCTGGTGAAGACCGGGCTGATCCACCAGTACATCGACTTCCTCGGCGACCCGTGGCTCGCCCGCTTCTCGACCATCGCGGCGAACGTCTGGCGCGGCGTGCCGTTCGTCGCCATCACGCTGCTCGCCGGGCTGCAGACCATCTCGCCCTCGCTCTACGAGGCAGCGTCCCTCGACGGCGCCTCCGACTGGCAGAAGTTCTGGCATGTCACCCTGCCGATGCTGACGCCGATCATCGCGGTGGTGATGACCTTCTCGGTGCTGTTCACCTTCACGGATTTCCAGCTGATCTACGTGCTGACGCGCGGCGGCCCCCTGAATTCGACGCACTTGATGGCTACACTCTCGTTCCAGCGGGCGATCCCGGGCGGCGCGCTCGGCGAGGGCGCCGCGCTCGCCACCGCGATGGTGCCGTTCCTGCTCGCGGCGATCCTCTTTAGCTACTTCGGCCTGCAGCGCCGCGCCTGGCAGCAGGGCGGTGCCGACGCATGAGCCTGCAACCATGAGCCAGCAAGCGCAGGATTCCTCGGGCATGACCTACCTCGACTCGCCGCTGCGGCGGTGGGTGACGGTGTATTTGCCCCTGCTGTGCTTTCTTTTCGTGCTGCTGTTCCCGTTCTACTGGATGGGAATGACCTCGTTCAAGGACAACGAGGAGCTCGTCTCCAAGGCGGCGAACCCGTTCTGGATCTCCCATCCGACGTTTGCGCATTTCGAGAAGCTGCTGTTCCACACCGAGTACCCGCATTGGATGTGGAACACTATCTTCGTTTCGGTGGTGTCCACCTTCACTTCTCTTGCCGCCAGCGTGTTCGCCGCGTATGCCATCGAGCGGCTGCGCTACAAGGGCTCCAAGCAGGTCGGCCTCGCCATCTTCCTCGCCTACCTGGTGCCGCCGTCGATCCTGTTCATTCCGCTCGCAACGACGGTGTTCCAGCTCGGCCTGTTCGACACACGCTGGGCGCTGATCCTCACCTATCCGACGTTCCTGATCCCGTTCTGCACCTGGCTGCTGATGGGCTATTTCCGCTCGATCCCGTACGAGCTCGAGGAGTGCGCACTGATCGACGGCGCGACGCGCTGGCAGGTGCTGACCAAGATCATCCTGCCGCTCGCCGTACCGGGCCTGATCTCGGCCGGCATCTTCGCCTTCACGCTGTCCTGGAACGAGTTCATCTACGCGCTGACCTTCGTTTCCTCCTCCGAGACGAAGACGGTGCCGGTCGGCGTGATCACCGAGCTCGTCGAGGGCGACGTCTACCACTGGGGCTCGTTAATGGCTGGCGCGCTGCTCGGCTCGCTGCCGGTGGCGATCCTGTATTCGTTCTTCGTCGAGTACTACGTCTCCGGCATGACCGGGGCGGTGAAAGAATAATGAGAAAATATCGCCGATGGACGTGCCCAAGAATCAGTTCAAAAGCGCCCTGAAAGCCGGCCGGGCGCAGATCGGCCTCTGGTCCAGCCTCTCTTCCAACTACACGGTCGAGGTGATCGCCGGCGCCGGTTTCGACTGGATCCTGCTCGACAGCGAGCATTCGCCGGCCGACCTCGAGAACCTTCTCACGCAGCTGCAAGCGGCCGCGCCCTATCCCACGCACGCCGTCGTGCGGGTGCCGTGGAACGACATGGTCACCATCAAGCGCACGCTCGACGTCGGAGCGCAGTCGCTGCTCATTCCGTATGTGTCGAGCGCTGACGAGGCGCGCAGCGCCGTGTCGTATACACGCTATCCGCCCGCCGGCGTGCGCGGCGTAGCCGGGACCACGCGGGCGACGCGCTTCGGCCGCGTCAAGGACTACGCGAAGCGCGCCCACGAGGAGATCTGCGTGCTGGTGCAAGTCGAAACGCAGGGCGCGCTCGACAACATCGAGGCGATCTGCGCCGTCGACGGCGTCGACGGTGTCTTCATTGGGCCGGCCGATCTGCACGCCTCGCTCGGCTATACCGGCGAGATCGCCAACGCCAAGGTGAAGCCGCTCATCGACGCCGCCATCCGCCGCATTCGCAAGTGCGGCAAGGCGCCGGGAATCCTCACGCCGAACGAAGCCGACGCGCGCCAGTGGCTCGAATGCGGCGCGTTGTTCGTCGCCGTCGGCTCCGACGTCGGCGTCCTCGCGCGGGGCGCCGAGGCGCTCGCCACCAAATTCAAATCCTGATCCCCAAGCCATGAAACCCGAGATCATCATCACCGCCAAGGGCCATGCCGGCACGATGGCCACCCTGCAGTCGGACTTCACCGCGCACCTGCTCGCCGACGCGCCCGACCGCAACGCGTTCCTCAAGCAGCACGCACCGAGCGTGCGCGGCCTCGCCACCTTCGGGCCGATGCCGGTCGACGGCAAGGTGATGGATGCGCTGCCCAAGCTCGAGATCATCTCGAACTTCGGCGTCGGCGTGGACGCGATCAACCTGGACGACGCCAGGAAGCGCAAGGTCATCGTCACCAACACGCCCGACGTGCTGAACGAGTGCGTCGCCGACACGGCGCTTGCGCTGATCATGAACACCCTGCGCAAGATGCCCCAGTCCGAGGCCTACCTGCGCGCCGGCAAATGGGCCACGCGCGGGCCGTTCCCGCTCACCAGCTCGCTCGGCGGCAAGACGCTCGGCATTCTCGGCCTCGGCCGCATCGGCGAGGCGATCGCCAAGCGCGCGATGGCCTGCGGGATGAAGATCCGCTATCACAACCGCAACAAGAAGGACGTCCCCTATCCCTACGATCCGGACGCGGTGACGCTCGCGAAGAATTCGAACGTGCTGATGATCGTCACGCCAGGCGGCGCCGAGACGCGCAATCTCGTCGGCGCCAAGGTGCTCGACGCGCTGGGGCCCAAGGGCTACGTCTGCAACATCGCGCGCGGCTCGGTCATCGACGAGCCGGTGCTGCTGCGCTACCTGCAGGAGAACAAGATCGCCGGCGCCGGCCTCGACGTCTTCGCCGACGAGCCGCGCGTGCCGCCGGAGTTCTTCACCCTCGAGAACTGCGTGCTGTTCCCGCACGTCGGCAGCGCCACGGTGGAGACGCGCAAGGCGATGGGCGACCTGCAGATCGAGAACCTGCGCCTGCACTTCGCAGGCAAGCCGGTGAAGACGCGGGTGGTCTAGCGAGCCGCTAGGAAGAAGCGGCGCCGTTCCAGGTCTGCAGCCAGTTCTGCAGGCCGACCTGGTTCACGAGATCGAGCTGGGTCTCGAGGAAGTCGATGTGCTCCTCCTCGGACTCGAGGATCTCCTCGAACAGCTCGCGCGAGATGTAGTCCTTGACTGTCTCACAATAGGCGATCGCCTCCTGCAGGTCGGGGCGCGCCTTCTGCTCGAGCCTGAGATCGCACTCGAGCGCCTCCTTCGCGCCCTCGCCGATCATCAGCTTGCCGAGGTCCTGCAGGTTGGGCAGCCCCTCGAGGAACAGGAGGCGCTCGATCAGCCGGTCGGCGTGCTTCATCTCGTCGATCGACTCCTTCTTCTCGTAGTCCTCGAGCTTCTTCAGGCCCCAGTTGCCGAACATGCGGGCATGGAGGAAGTACTGGTTGATCGCCGTCAGCTCGTTGAACAGCACCTTGTTCAGGTGCTCGATGACCTTCCTGTCGCCCTTCATCGGCTCTCCGCGAAAAGTCGCCGGAGCGGCGGGCTCAGGCGGGCGCGACGGTGCGCGCGCAGGAAGCTTTACACACCTCGCGCAGCAGATCTATGGCGCATTCGCGGCAACGCCCGCAGCCGGCAGCCACGCCGAGCTGGGCGGTAAGGTCCTCGACCGAGCGCGCGCCATCTTCGGCGCACTTCGCGACGGCCTTGTCGGTGACGGCGTTGCAGATGCAGATGTACAAGTGTCGGCCCCTCGCGGCGAAACAAAAACGCTTCTCATTGACACTTTAACTGAGAACGCTTATCGTTTGCAAGATGCAACCGGACCAGCAGGAAGGCATTGATTTGACACGGGTCAAGTCCCTGCCGGCCCTGCCGAGAAAAATCTCGAGTGTGTCCCTGCTCCGAGCGAGCCGGGAAGTCGTCATCGTGCACAACGGGCGCGAGTACCGGTTGCGCATCACTCAGAACGGCAAGCTCATTTTGACCGCCTAAAGGCACAAGCGATGCTGAACATGCTGCTGGTGACACTGCGCGAGGGGATCGAGATGTTCCTCATCGTAGCGATCGCCGCCGCATACCTGAGGAAAACCGGCCGCGCGGCGCTGCTTCCGGCTGTCGGCTGGGGTACTGCGACCGCCGTCGCAGCGTCGATCTTCCTGGGTACTTGGCTGGCCGAAGTAGCGGTGACGCCCAGGTGGGAAAGCATTCTTGCGCTGATCGCCGCCGTTCTCGTAATCACGATGGTGATCTACATGCTGCGAGCGGCCAAGCACATGCGTCGCGAGATCGGCGAGCGCCTTGAAACAGCCGCGGCGCGCAGCGGCAGGGGCGCCTGGCTAGGCGTTTTCCTGTTCGTTGTACTAATGATCACTCGCGAGGGTATGGAGACAGCCTTCATCGTAGCGTCCCTCTTCCGCCAGACCGATACGGTGCATTTCATCACGGGCGCTCTAGCCGGGTTGGTACTGGCGTCCGCGCTCGCTTGGGGATGGCTACGCTACGGTCAGCGCGTCAACCTTGCACTGTTCTTCAAGGTGACCTCGGCATTTCTCGCCCTGTTCGCCGTTCAGCTCGTCATCTACGCGTTTCACGAGGCGGCGGAAGGGAACCTGCTGCCGCTCATCGACAATGCATACTGGCACTTGGCTACGGAACCGTACGGCCCCGAGGGTGACATCGGTGCTTATTTCACTTATGCCCTCGTCTTGATACCGGCGGCCTGGATTTGCGTCGCGTCTTTCAGGTCTCGCCCGCCCCACGACGGCGCTGTCAAGATGACCCAGTAGCAGCAGACTTCCCGCCAGCCAGCGGCCGGGCACCGCCCGGTGCTCTCCCGCAAGCCAGCTACCAACCGATCGACAAGGAGCTGGCTGATGCAAGCACAAGAAGAAGAATTGGGTCGCCCGGAAACCTTAGTGGCGGCGCTGATGTACCTCATGACGCAGCACGCGCGCTCCCGATGCCCGCGCATCGCTAACTGCATCACGCGTCATTTGCAGTGCCTGGCACTGCATCCGGCAGCGGCGCCCGTGGTGCGCGACATGTGCGCCGCACTTGCAGGGGCGTGGGATCGAGACGGCGAAGCCGGCGGTTCGCCGGCCGCAGTTCACTAGACAACCACCAACAAGAAACCGGAGGAAAAATGAAGATTCGCATGGTGTGTTTCGGGCTCGTCCTGACCGTCATGGCACCGGGGGGTGCATCGGCCCAATCGCAGCCTACGGTCGACCAGAAGATCGATGCTCTGCAGCGGGAGGTCGACCGCCTGAAGGAAGAAACCAAGCGCCTGAAGGATGCGCAATCCACGCCGGCGACTGCCGCGACCGAGAAGCCGGCCGACGCGGCTGCCTCGGATCAGCTGGCTACTACGATCTTCGGCTACGGCGAGTTCAACTACAACCACTATCGGGATCCGAACGTCGGCAGCAAGGCCGACCTGCGCCGCTTCGTCTTCGGCTTCGGCCATCGGTTTAACGACCGTCTGACCTTCAATTCGGAGGTGGAATTCGAGCACGGCGTGGTGAGCGCCGACGACCAGGGCGAGGCGGAAATCGAGCAGGCGTACCTGAACTACCAGTTCTCCGACAAGGTCAACGTCAAAAGCGGACTGTTCCTGATCCCGCTCGGTATCCTGAACCAGACTCACGAACCGCCGACGTATTACGGCGTCGAGCGCAACGAGGTCGAAACACGCATCATCCCGACCACTTGGCGCGAACTGGGCGTCGGCATGCACGGCCTTCTCGCCACGAGCCTGCAATACGATGTTGGCATCACCACCGGATTCAACGCAGCGAAGCTCGACGACCCCGCCTTCGGCGTGCGCACCGCTCACCAGGAAGGTCAGCTCGCCGACGCACACGACCTGTCGATGTATGGAGCGCTCAACTACCGCATCCCCGGTTTTCTGGCGGGCGTCGGCCTGTTCACCGGCAATACGGGTCAGAACGGACAGGCCGACCCTCTGTTCAAAGGGATCCCTGCGCGGTTGACGCTGTGGGACGTGCACGCCCAATACAAGGTAGCCGGCTGGGACCTGCAGGCGCTTTACGCCGCGGGCAAGCTGGCGGATGCCGAAGCGCTGAACGGCGCAAACGTGGCGCGGGCAGCGGCCGATCCTTCCTTCACCGCCTTCGCCTTTCCGAAGTCGCTCCAGGGCTGGTACGCCCAGGCCGCCTATCATGTTTACCGCAACGGCGATCTGGATATCGCGCCGTTCGCGCGCGTCGAGCGCTTCCAGATCAAGCAGGAGGAGGATCCGGCGAATGGCCTGCTCCAGGATCCGAAGAACATCGACCGCGTGCAGACGGTGGGCGTCAACTTCAATGTCCATCCGCAGGTCGTGATTAAGGCCGACGTGCAGCACTACCAGGTCGACAGTAGTAAGAACCGCTTCAACCTCGGGCTCGGATACATGTTCTAGATGAGCACACGCGCTCCGCTCTGGGTTCCCCTCGCCGTGCTTTGCGCGCCCACGAGCGTGCAGGCGACGCAATACTTGACGCTCGAGCAGGCGCAGAAGGCGCTGTTTCCGGAGGCGGACGCGTTCGCCGCGACGCCTGTCCGCCTCACGCCTGAGCCGCGCGCCCGCATCAAGGGCCCGCAGCCTACGGGACCGCGGCGCGACGAGCAGAGGGCGTGGGCGGCGACGCGCGGCGGGGCGCTGCTCGGCCACATGCTGGTCGACGAGGTGATCGGCAAGCACGAGCTCATTACCTACGCGCTCGGGGTGGGCGCGGACGGCGTGGCGCGGGGCGTCGAGATCATGGAATACCGCGAATCGCGCGGCGGCGAGGTGCGCGATCCGCGCTGGCGGGCCCAGTTCAAGGGCAAGCGCAGCGGCACCCCTTTGCGCCTGGATCAGGACATCCAGAACATCAGCGGTGCGACGCTGTCTTGCCGGCACATCACCGAAGGCGTGAGCCGCCTGCTCGCCCTCCACGCCACCGCGCTGATGAAATGATCAGCCGCGCGCGCCCGCTGCTGGGAACGATTGTCTCCATCCGCGCCGGCGCGCCCGAGCAGGCGGTCGCGCACGCCTTCGCCACGATCGAGCGCGTTCACCACCTAATGAGCACGCACGCAGACGACAGCGACGTGAGCCGCATCAATGCACGCGGCCATCGTCAGGCAGTACGCGTGCATCCGTGGACCATGCGCGTGCTGCGCGCCGCGGTTTCGATGAGCCGGGCGACCGGGGGCGCATTCGACGTCACGCTCGGCGCGCAGGGCGCGTCGTATGCCGATATCCTGCTGCTCACCGGCCGGCGGGTGCGGTTGAAGCGCCGAGCGAGCCTGGACCTCGGCGGCATCGCCAAAGGATTCGCCGTCGATCTGGCGGTAGCCGCGCTCAAGCGCTGCGGAGCGGGCGCCGGCAGCGTAAACGCTGGCGGCGATCTGCGGGTTTTCGGCAAGGCGAGCCAGAGCATCAGCGTCCGGCTGCCCGGAGACTCGAGCCTGACTGCGCCCCTGCTCACGCTGCGCAATGGAGCCTGCGCCACCTCCGGCAGCTATTTCGGCTCGCGGCAAATCGACGCGCGTGGACGCCGCGCGCTATGCCGGGGCTACAGCGTGACGGTGCAAGCCCGAAATTGCATGGTCGCCGACGCGCTTACCAAGGCTCTTGCCGCACTCGGCCCGCAACCGGACCTGCTGCGTCGCTTCAATGCGCGGGCCTACCTCGTCGACGCCGCCGGAACGGCGTATGCGCCTGGCGGCTAGCCTTCGCTATGCCCTTTACGGACTCGTCCTCCTCTTGCTGGGGAGTGGCCTCGTTTGGCTCGCCGCGCACTACTTCGACGTAGTACCGGGGGATGCCCAGCGCTGGGCGGCCCTGTCGCTTGCCGTGCATGGTGCGGCTGCCATGGCCGTGCTGGTGGTGGCGGGCATCACGATCGCACTCCACGTCGCGCGGGCCTGGCGCGAACGCAAGAACCGGGTCTCCGGTCTGGCGGTTGCGATCCTGCTCTCGGCGATTGCGGTCACCGGATACCTGCTCTACTACTCCGGCGGAGAAGCCGCGCGCGCTGCCGCCAGCGCGATCCACTGGGTCCTCGGCCTTGTCCTGCCGCTGCTGCTCGCGGCGCACGTCTGCCTGGGGCGAAGATCCTCGGACGGCCCGGCCGGCTACTAGCCCTTCGCGGCCGCTTGCCCCTGGCGAGCCTTATCGAGCACCGTCATTGCGGTAGCCACCATTCCGGCGACATCGCCCGCATTCGCCGGCAGGATCAGCGTGTTGGAGGTCTTGGCGAGGTTGGCGAAAGCGTCGACGTATTGCGTCGCCACCTTGAGGTTGGCGGCCTCCATGCCGCCCTTGTCGGCGATCGCCTCGGCCACCGCACGCACTCCGGCCGCGTTCGCCTCGGCGATGACGCGGATCGCGGTCGCCTCGCCCTGCGCCCGGTTGATCGCCGCCTGCTTCTCACCTTCCGAGCGCAGCACTGCCGCCTGCTTCTCGCCGTCGGCCACATTGATCTCCTGCTGGCGCTCCCCCTCGGACTTGGCGATCAGCGCGCGCTTCTCGCGCTCGGCGGTGATCTGCTGCTGCATCGAGCGCAGGATCGCCTCGGGCGGGGTCAGGCTCTTGATCTCGTAGCGCAGCACCTTGATGCCCCAGTTGCGCCCGGCCTCGTCGAGCGAGGCGACGATCTGGCGGTTGATCTCGTCGCGCGACTCGAAGGTCTTGTCGAGCTCCATCTTGCCGATCTCGCTGCGCAGCGTGGTCTGCGCGAGCTGCGAAATGGCCTGTACGTAGTTGGACGAGCCGTACGAGGCGAGACGCGGGTCGGTCACCTGGTAATAGAGGATGCCGTCGACGCCGAGCTGGGTGTTGTCCTTGGTGATGCAGACCTGCTCCGGCACGTCGAGCGGCACTTCCTTCAGGATGTGACGGTAGGCGACGCGGTCGAACAGCGGCACGATGAAATTCAGCCCCGGCGCGAGCGTCTCCTTGTACCGCCCGAAGCGCTCGACCACGAAGGCGGACTGCTGCGGCACCACGCGCACCCCTTCGAGCACGAAGGCGACCGCCACGGCGATCAGGAACACCCAGATGGAATAGAGCATCGTGTGCGTGAGCGCGAAAACGATGCCGGCCAGGACGGCCGCGACGACGAGCTTGACTGCCATGATGCCCCCTCCCCTTTGGCGCTTCAGGCCCGACGCGTGGCGCTGATCCTGAGCGTATTGCCCTCGGTATCGAGGACGTAGACGACGGCGCCGGGCTGCAGCGCCGTGGCGCCCTCCACGCGGGCCTCCCAGCTGGCGCCGCGATAGCGCACGCGCGCGAGGCCCGCCGGCTGGTCCAGCCAGCTTTCGAAGCTTGCCGGCTGTCCGGCGTCGATCGGCGGCATCTGCTGCGCCTGGTTCTTCGCCCGGTAAACATGCACGCCGTAGCAGCCGATTGCGGCCACCGCCGCGAACACCACCGCCTGCGCGCCAAAGCCGAGGCCCAGCCACGCCGCCAGCGCCGCACCGAAACCAGCCAGGCCGAGCATCAGCAGGTAGAAGGTCCCGGTCAGCAGCTCTGTGATGACCAGCACCAGTCCGATGACGGCCCAGGTGAGCACGTGCTCCATGGGAACCTAATTTACTAGAATCGCCCCATGCTTGCGGAAGAACTGATCGCGCTCTCCGATGGCGCGCGCGAAGCGGCGCCTTTCACCGATCGCTACCCCGCCCTCACTCCGGCGCAGGGTTACGAGGCGGCGCACGCCCTGCACCGCCATCGCGTGTCGCGCGGCTGGAAGCCTCTCGGCCGCAAGATCGGCTTCACCAACCGCACGATCTGGCCGCGCTACGGCGTCTACGAGCCGATCTGGGGCACGGTGTACGACCGCACCCTCAGCCACGCGCGCGACGGCCATGCCGAGCTCGCGCTGGCAGGCCTGCTCAATCCGCGCATCGAGCCGGAGATCTGCTTCGGCCTGCGCTCGGCGCCGCGCGGAGCGAGCGTTGAAGCGCTGCTGGAGGCGATCGACTGGGCGGCGCACTCGATCGAGATCGTGCAAAGCCCCTTCCCGGACTGGAAGTTCAAAGTCGCCGACTGCACGGCGGTAAATGGCCTGCACGGGCGGCTACTCGTCGGCCAGCGCGTGCCGCTGCGCGAGCTACCACAGCTCGCTACCGCGCTGCCGAAGCTCCACGTCGAGCTCCTCAGGAACGGCGAGTCGGTCGACAGCGGCGTCGGGGCCAACGTGCTCGACAGCCCGCTCGCCGCGCTCGGCTACCTCGTCGGGGTGCTCGGACGCCAGCCCGAAGCGCCACCGCTCGCGCCGGGTGAGGTCATCAGCACCGGCACGATCACGGACGCGCATCCGGTGCGGCCCGGCGAGACCTGGAGCACGCGCCTGGAGGGCCTGCCGCTGCCCGGAATGACGGTGCGCTTCCAGTGAGGCCGCTCGACGGCATCACCGTCGTCGCCCTCGAGCAGGTCATCGCCGGCCCGTTCGCCACGCGTCAGCTCGCCGAACTCGGCGCGCGCGTGATCAAGATCGAGCGCCCGCAGGGCGGCGATTCGGCTCGCGCCTACGACAGCACCGTCAAGGGGCTGTCTTCGCATTTCGTCTGGGTCAACCGGTCGAAGGAAAGCCTGGCGCTCGATGTGAAGCATCCGCAGGCCAGGCCCATCCTCGCGCGCCTCCTGGAGAAGGCAGACGTGTTCCTGCACAACCTCGCGCCGGGCGCGGTAGAGCGTCTGGGCCTGGGCGCAACCGAGCTGCGGGCGAGGCGCCCAGGGCTGATCTGGTGCGGCATCTCGGGCTATGGACCGGCGGGACCGTACGCCTCAAAGAAGGCCTACGACCTGCTCGTGCAATGCGAGGCCGGGCTGCTGTCGGTCACGGGCACGCCGGACTCGCCGGCCAAAGCCGGCATCCCGGCAGCCGACATAGCGGCGGGCATGTACGCATTCTCTTCGATCCTCGCGGCGCTGGTGCGTCGCGGCCGCAGCGGCGAAGGCGCCACCATTGACATCACCATGCTCGAAGCGCTGGGCGAATGGATGGGCTTCCCGGCGCTGTTCGCTGCCTACGGCGGCGAAGCGCCACCCCGGTCGGGGCCTTACCACGCGACCATCGTGCCGTACGGACCTTTCCGGGCCGGCGACGGGCAGACGGTTTTCCTCAGCGTGCAGAACGAGCGTGAATTCGCCGCGTTCTGCGAACGCGTCCTGCGCAAGCCCGCACTCAAGGCCGACCAGCGCTTCTCGTCGGGCCCCGCGCGGTACCGCAACCGCGAGGCGATGCACGGCGAAATCGAGGCGGTGTTCTCGAAGCTGGGCGTCGACGAGATCGTCTCCCGGCTCGAAACCGCCGATATCGCCAACGCCCGGTTGAACGATATGCAGCGGTTCTGGCGCCACCCGCAACTCGAGGCACGCAGCCGCTGGGCAAAGGTCGGCTCGCCGGCCGGCGAGCTGGACATGCTGAAGCCGCCGTTCAACCTGTCCGGATTCGAGCCGCGCCTGGACCCCATTCCCGGCCTGGGCGAGCACAGCCGGGCGATCCTGGGCGAGCTGGGCTATACGGCGGCGGAAATCGATCGGCTCGCCGCCGACAAGGCGATCTAGGCCTTCTTCGAGGGATCCATGCCGGCGGCCTTGGCCAGGTCGCGGTGGATGCGCGCGACGCGCTCGACCTCGCCCTTTGCGGGGAAGCGCTCGTAGAACCCTTCGTCGCGGAACTGCTTGGCCATATCGGACCAAGGTGTGAGGCGCTGCTCCCAGCGCTGCACGCGGCCCGACTCGTTGTCGCCGTCCTCGCGGGCCAGGTCGGCGCACACGCGCACCATCGCCTTGATGGTGACCGGCTTGGTGACCATGTAGTTGTCCTTGCCCCACACCGCGTCGCCGAAAGCTGCGCGCGCCGCCTTGAAGAAGTCGCGGATCATGCCGTAGTAGCGCGGCACTTCCTTGGAGCTGCCGCCGGCGAGCTGGATCGAGCGCCAGCGCCCGCGCACCCAGCGGTGCAACTCGTTGAACAGCTCGGCCTGCAGCACCCACTTGTCGCGCTGGCTGCGGCCGCCGAGACGGTTGATGCGGTAGCGCAGCGGGCTGTCGCCCTCGACGTAGAGCTTCTCCACCAGGCGCGCGGCGAACTTGCGGTCAGGCGCGGCGAACGAGACGCGGTCGTAGAGGTCGACCAGGTGGCTCTTGTTGATGCGCGTCGGCGTCGAATTGATGATGACGAACATCTCGGTCGCGAAGTCCTCGCTGCGGCCGTCGAAGATGATGCAGGGCACGTTGATGGTGGCGGCCTCTTCGGGGCGCTCGTGCAGGTAGAAGCGCAGCGCCGCGAGCCGGTGCTGGCCGTCGATGATCAGGAACTTGGCGGACGGCTCGCTGACGCTGCCCTGGCCGCCGCCGCCGTCGCCGCGGAAGTTGAGGCGCTCCGAGGTGAACAGCAGCACCGTGCCCGGGATCGGCGGCTGCGAGACCGCCGTCTCGTAGAAGTTCTTCAGCTGGCGCACCTTGCCGCGCGAGATCGAGCGCTGGAAGGCTTGATCGTTCTTCTCGATCTTGGCGATGAACTGAGCGACGTCGTCGTCTTCCGAGATGCGCCCGGGCGCGATCTCCTCGCCCTCACCGTAGAAGCGGCTGATGAAGCGTACCTTCCCCAGCAGCTCCTTGGCTGGGTAGCTGACGAAGTAGAAGACGCCGTCCTTCTGACGGATCTGCGTCGCTTGCATGCACGCTCCCTCTGACCCCCGGCCTGGCACCCCTCGCCGGGCCGTTCGAACGCGGGAATATACCCGAGGATGGGGGGAAGCGAAAAACCGTCTAGCCGGGGCAGGCGGGAAGCATCAACGCCTGCAGCACCTCGCCGGTGCGGCGGTTCTGCACGAAAGCCACGACCCCGGAGTCGCCGGGGACTGCCTTTGGCACCAGCGCGAGGTCGCGGCGCTCGAGGAGCCGCGCCTGCGGGTCGAAGCCGAATGGCCCCTGCCACTCGAGGACCACGAAGTCGTGCGCCAGCGTGCGGCCGCGGTTCTCCCCCGCGGTCACCGTGCTGGAGAGGCGGTTCTGGTAGGCCCCCAGATAGAGCGCAGCGTCGGCCTGCTGGGCACGGTCGGCGAGCTCGGAGGCGGCGTCGACCCGCAGGAGCCCCCCCGGACCTGGCTGCAGCGCAAGTGAAACGCTCGCTTTCGCAGGCTGCGCCGTGATCTTGGCGACCGCGGCATCGAAGGCCGGCGTGCCCCAGCCGCGGAAGTCGCGCCCCTGCAGCATCACCTGCGGCGTATAGACGAGCGCCAAGCGCTGCAGCTGCGACAGCTTGCGTTGCCGTAGCGAGAACTCGCGATTGGCGTAGGGGTCCTTCCAGCCGATGTAGTCCCAGTAGTCGACGTGCAGGGCGATGGGGACTATCGAGCGCGGCACCTGGCCTCCTCTGCCCAGGCTCGACAGCCAGCGGTCAGCCGGCGGACAGCTGTCGCAGCCCTCCGAGGTATAGAGCTCAACGAGCGCGGTCGTGTGCTCGCTCGAAACCGCGCTGCACGACGCCGCCACAGCGGCGTTCACGGACAGGGATAAGGCACCGGCCAGTAGGAAGCGGGCTTTCATATGCGTTGGTCGAAACGGTGAGGCGGAGCTTACAGCCGGCCGATTCATAATGCGGCGTGCCCCACGCGTTCTTCTTCCTGGCCTCGGCGATGTGGAACTTCGGCCTGGGCATGACCTGGCTCGCCGTCCCGCTCTATGCCCATGCCCAGGGGCTGTCGAACGCCCAGATCGGCCTGCTCTTCGCGATGCCGGTACTGGCGCAGGCGGCCCTCAATCTGATCGGCGGCGCCTACACCGACCGCATCGGCGGCCGGCGCATCATGCTCGGGTCGTGCTGGGCCATCGTGGCCGCCGGCCTGTGGTTCATCGTCGCCGAGGGCTTCTGGATGCTCATCGTCGGCCAACTGGTACTGGTCGTGTCGCGCGCGGCCTTCTGGCCCGCGACTTGGGCGATGGCGAGCGAGCTGCCTGGTAGCCGCGGCATTCAGCTCGGGCGCCTGAACGCCGTCACCAACGTCGGCCAGATCGCCGGCGCCGGCCTCTGCGGCTTCATGCTCGCCGCGGCGGGCTACGACGCCACCTTCGCCACGCTCTCCGCGACCGGCCTGCTGGCCTTCATCGCTGGCCTCGGCACGCTGCGGCCGCGGGCGAAGACCGCCGGGCCCCATGAGAGGCTCCTCGCGCGCTACGGGCCGCTGCTGCGCCGCCCGGTCATCCGCTACTCGATGATCTGCGCCTACCTTTCGGCGCTGCCCTTTTCGCTTTCGATGTCTTTCTACCCTCTGTTGCTCGCCGAATACGGCTACGGCGAGGAGACCTCGGGGGTAATGGTGGCGCTGCGCGCGATCGGCGCCATCGCCGCCGGCCTGGTCGCCGCGCGCTTCGTGCGCACGGGGCCCGACACCCTATGGCCGGTGATCTGCGGCATCGGCGTGGCGGCGGCGGTGGGCCTGATGCCGCTCGTCAACCACGCCGCACCGATCGCCCTGTGGATGCTGGTGGTCGGGCTGGGCTCCGGCGCCATGACGCTTTACTTCCAGATCACCATCTCCGAGGCAAGCCGCCTGGAGGAGCGCGGCTCGGCGCTCGCCCTAGGAGGCCTTGGCTGGAGCGCCTCCCACCTCAGCACGCCGCTCCTGATGGGCCTCCTGGCCGACCGATATGGGATCGTGGCGGCGTTCTACGTCCTCGGCATGTGCGCGCTCGCCTTTGCCGTCGCGCTGGTCTTCATGCGGCGCTGGGCCTTCGCCGCGGGGCTGCCGCGGCACGCGCCTACGCCGCCTTGAACATGCCGGGCTCGAGCGAATGGCGCTCGAGCAGCCGGTAGAACTCGGTGCGGTTGCGCCCGGCGAGCCGCGCCGCCTTGGTCACGTTACCGCCGGTGATCTTGAGGATCCGCACCAGGTAGTCGCGCTCGAAGGCGCGCCGCGCCTCATCCAGCGGCGTGAGCGTGGTGTCCCGGGCGTCGAGCGCCTGGCGCACCAGCGAGTCCGGGATCACATCGGTCGCCGCGAGCGCCACCGCCTGCTCGATCACGTTGAGCAGCTGGCGCACGTTGCCCGGCCACGGCGCCGATACCAGCAGCTCGAGCGCATCAGGAGCGAACGCGAGCGGGCCGCGCCCATAGCGTCCGGCCAGGCGCAACAGGAAGTGGTTGGCGAGGAGCGGAATGTCCTCCCGGCGCTCGGCGAGTGCCGGAATATGCAGCTTGACGACGTTCAGCCGATAGTAGAGGTCCTCGCGAAACTCGCCGGAAGCGATTCTCTCTTCGAGGTTGCGATGCGTCGCGGCGACGACCCGCACGTCGACGTCGAAGCTTTCGTGCGACCCGACCGGCCGGACCTTGCGCTCTTCCAGGGCACGCAGGAGCTTGACCTGCAAGGGCGACGGCATGTCGCCGATCTCGTCCAGGAACAGCGTGCCGCCTTGCGCCGCCTGGAAAAGACCCCTCCGGTCCGCAATGGCGCCGGTGAAAGCCCCCCTCTTGTGGCCGAAGAGCTCCGACTCGAGCAGCCCCTCCGGGATCGCGCCGCAGTTCACCGCCACGAACGGCGCCTCGCGCCGCGGGCTCGCCCGGTGAATCGCCTTCGCCAGCAGCTCCTTGCCCGTGCCGCTCGCGCCAAAGATGCACACGCTCGCATCGGAGGCCGCCACGCGGCGCGCCTGCGCGAGCAGGTCCTCCATCGCCGAGGAGCGCGTAATCATCTCCGCGCGCCATTCCTCGCTCCTGCCCGCCGCAACCGGGCTGGACAAACGCATCGCCTCGGCGACGGTGTCGAGCAGCACTTTCGGCTCGAAGGGCTTGGTGAGGAACGAGAACACGCCGCGGCGGGTGGCCGCCACGGCCTCGGGGATGGTGCCGTGCGCGGTGAGAATGACCACGGGCAGCGAAGGCGCATCCCTGTGGATGGCGTCGAACAGCGCCATCCCGTCCATCCCGTGCATGCGCAGGTCCGTTACCACGACCTGCGGCCGCGCCACGGCGAGGCTCGCCAGCGCCTGCTCGCCCGACTCCACCGCCGTCACCGCGTAGCCGGAAGCGGTGAGCCGCATCGCGATCAGATGCAGCAGGTCCTTGTCGTCGTCGATCAGCAATACCCGCGACTGTTCCTTGGTCATGGCTCTACCTCTGCCTTTTGCGTAGCTTTTCCTCGCGCTCGAGGATGCCGCGCTCGATCGAGCGCAGCGCCTCGAGCTGCTGGCGCAGCGCTTCCTCGCGCTTGTCGCGCTCCTTGTCGGCCGCCGCCCGCTCGCGCGCCGCGCGCTCGGCGTGATCGAGCTCGCGGGCGAGGCGCTGGCGCTCGGCGATTTGCGCTTCCAGCAGCGCCGCGAGCCGGCCTGCGCCGGGCTGCGCCGGGTTGGCGAGCGGCTCGAGCAGCTCCGCCGCCCGCGCATCGTCGCGCAGCGGCGGGGTAAGCACCACCAACAGGGTCGCCAGCCGCAAGCGGTTGCCTTCGCCCGCCTCCCTGGCGAAAGCCTCCTGCGCACGCGCCAGCGCGGCCTTCTGCTCGGGTGCCGGTGCGCGGGCGCTGCCCAACGCATCGCCGACGATGCCGTCGACGCTGAGCGGCTGGAGCGATTCGCACGCGGCCAGGACCAGCAAGCCCGCCAAGGCGCCGAAGCGGATCATGCCGCCGCCAGTACGCGCACTGCCTTGCGCGGCAGCGTGACGCGGAAGTGACCGCCTTTGGTGCTGGGTACCACGCCGATGCGGCCGCCGTGGGCTTCGGCGAACTCGCGCGCGATGGCGAGGCCGAGGCCGGTGCCCTCGACGCGGCCGCTCGCCTGGGCGCGGCCGCGGAAGAAGGAGTTGAACACCGCCTCGCGCTCCTCCGCGGGCACGCCCGGGCCGGAGTCGATGACGTCGATCACCGCATCGCCTCCCGCCGCGCCGTCGAAGCGCGCGGCGACCATGATCGTCCCGCCCCCGGGCGTGAACTTCACCGCGTTGCCGAGCAGGTTGTCGACGATCGAGCGCAGCTTTTCCGGGTCGGCCTCGATGGTGACGCGGTCGAGCTCGAGCCTGAGCGCCTGCGCCTTGGCGCGCACGGCGAGCTCGTGCGAGCGCGCCACTTCGCGCACCAGCGCGTCGAGCGCGACCGGGCGGGGTTCGAGCGACGCCGCAGCGTGCAGCGCCCGCTGGTAGTCGAGCAGGTCTTCGATGAGCCTCTGCAGCTTCACGCTGTTGTCGCGCATGATCGTGACCACCTGGCGCTGCGGCGGTGCCAGCGGGCCGCCGATCTGGTCGTTCAGCAGCTCCGCGCCCTCCCGCAACGCCGTCAACGGCGTCTTTAGCTCATGAGACAGGTGGCGCAGAAAACGGTTCTTCTCCGCCTCGAGGTCGGCAAGGCGGCGGCGCAGCCAGTCGAGGCGCTCGCCGAGAGACTGCAGGTCCTCGGGTCCCCGCACGCGGATCGCGCGCGTGAAGTCGGCGTCGCCGAGCTGGCGGATCGAGCCGTCCAGCTCGGCGATCGGCCGCGCGATATAGCGCGAGAGGATGAGCGCGGTGCCGAGCGCGACGGCGGTGCCGAACATCACCAGCAGGATCAGCTGGCGCTGCACGCCCTCGGCGCTGGCGCGCAGGCGCACCACCTCGCGGTCGGCGACGAGATAGCTGATGGCGAGCACCTCATAGGCGTTCTCCGCCAGCTCGTCGGTCATGCGGTTGACCTGAGCTGCGGCGAGGCGTTTGCGCGGCTGCTGCGCCAGCCGGTCGAACAAGTCCTGCTCCTGCGCAACGGTCCTCAAAAGCGCCGCGCGCTGCGCCGTGTCGAGGGGCAGCCCGAGCAGCTCTGCGGCGACCTGCTTGAAGCCGCCGTGGACGCGGCGATAGTCGGCGACCAGCTCGGAGTCGTCGGCCACCGCCACCTGCTGGGCGAGGCGCTCGATCGAGCCGATGCGGTTGACGAGAGAGCGGCTGGCGCGGGCCGCCTGCGAGGCGCTGAACACCGCGCTGCGGCTCTGCTCGGCGAGGCGCTCGGTGTTCCAGGCCGAATAGGCGAGCGCGCCCACTAGCGGCGCCGCGACCAGCGTGAAGCCGGTCAGGAGCAGCCCGAGAAATGAGCGCGGGTAGGGAACCCAGTGCGCGGCCATGTCCTTATAATTTCAAGAAAAATCGCCACCGTCGAAGGACCAATGTCACACCCCTCTGGCCCCAGGATCTATCTCGTCGCGGCGGTCGCGTCGAACGGCATCATAGGCGCGAACGGACGGCTGCCCTGGCACTTTCCGGAAGAGCTGAAGCACTTCAAGGAGGTCACGCTCGGCTATCCGGTCATCATGGGCCGGCGGACCTGGGAATCGCTCAAAGGTCCCCTTCCCGGCCGCAAGAACATCGTCGTGACGCGGACCTCGGGGTACCACGCACCGGGCGCCACGGTGGTCGATTCACTTGAGGCCGCGCTGACCGCATCCACCGGCGCGCCGAAGGCAATGGTCATCGGCGGTCAGCAGCTCTTCGCGGAATCGTTGCCGGTCGCCGCCGGCCTCGAGCTGACCGAGATCCACCGCGATTACGCGGGCGACACTTGGTTTCCGGAGTACGACCGATCGAGATGGAAGGAAACAAGGCGCGAAGCGCGCACCGCCAGCGACGGTACGCGCTTCGACTACGTGCTCTACGAGAGAGCCGTCTAGGTCTAAGCCGTCTCCGGTCTCAGCCTAGTTCTTGCTTTCGAACGCCCGCACTTCGGGCAGCGGGAAGCCGTTGAACTGGCTCGCGTAGGCCGTGGTGTAGGCGCCGGCGTTGCAGAGGTAGATGAAATCGCCTTCCTGCAGATCCGATGGCAGCGGCTCGTCGCGCATGACGATGTCGACCGAGTCGCAGGTCGGGCCGCCGACGGTCCAGGCCACGTCCGGGCCCGAGCGGTCGGTGCGGACCTTGTACTTCAGGCCCTCGGTCGTCTCGATCACGCCGCCGAACATGCCGGCGTCCCAGTGCATCCAGCGCTTGCCGGCGCGGTTGGCCGTGCCGAGCACGCGGCAGACAAAGTAGCCCGCATCCGATACGAGATAGCGGCCAGGCTCGGCGATGACCTGGACTTCGGGCGGGAAGGCCTTCAGGCTTTCGTTCACTACCTCGGCGATCAGCTCGATCGAGGGAATCGGTTTCACGTGCCGGACCGGGTAGCCGCCGCCGATGTTCAGCAGGC
>DASXKY010000147.1:0-10518 GCA_036496555.1 Burkholderiales bacterium
CCGCCGCGCAGATCAGTACCGCCGCCAGCCCCAGCCACGCAACGCCGCGGCCGATGATTTCGTTCAGGCGATCGATGCCCCGGGCGAGGCGCAGCAGCGAATTCAAATGGGTCTCAGCCGTTCCAGTCGATCCAGCCGAAGTATGCCGTGGTCAGGATCAGGACGCCAAAGGCGATTCGATACCAGGCGAACGGCTTGAAGTCGTGCGTCGCCACGTAGCGGATCAGCCAGCGGATCACGACGAAGGCCGCGATGAACGCCACCGCCATGCCGACGCCGAACGCCGGCACATCGGCCGCGGAAAGCACGTCGCGGTGCTTCCACAGGTCATAGAGACCCGCGGCAACCAGCGTCGGCACCGCGAGAAAGAACGAGAACTCGGTCGCCGCCTTGCGCGACAGGCCGAACAGCATCCCGCCGATGATGGTGGCGCCCGAGCGCGACGTGCCCGGAATCAGCGCGAAGCACTGCGCGATGCCGACCTTCAACGCGTCGAGCCAGGTCATCGCCTGTGCGGTCTCGACGCGATGGACTTTTCTGGGGTTGCGTTCGACGACGAGGATGATGATTCCGCCGACGATGAAGGCCATTGCGACGGGCACAGCATGAAACAGATAGGACTTAATGTACTTCGAGAAGAGAAGCCCAAGCACGGCGGCCGGGATGAAGGCGACGATCAGGTTGCGGTAGAGGGCTACGTCGATCTTGAAAAATCGCGCGCGGTATTCCCACGCCACCGCGAGCATCGCGCCGGTCTGGATGACGATGTTGAAGACGTTCCAGCGCTCGTCGTTCGCGCCGAGGAGATCGCCGGCGAGGATCAGGTGGCCGGTGCTCGAGATCGGCAGGAACTCGGTGATGCCTTCGACGATGCCGAGGATCAGCGCCTTGAGGAGGATTGCCGCGTCCACGCGTATTACATACCCGGAACGGAGAGGAACGCCCTGATGCTGGCCCAGAAGTTCGGCAGCCCATCCGTACTATTGTGATCCGCGCCGGAGAGCAGCACCCACTGCTTCGGCCCGGCCCATGCGTCGAACAGCCGCCGCGCGTGCTCGGGCGGAATGACGCTGTCCTGCGCCGCAGCGAGGCACAGGAGCGGCGCGGTGATCTTCGGCGCGAGGTCGACGGAATCGAAACGATGTCTCAGCATCAGGTCGACCGGAAGATACCAGTAGTAGCGTTTCGCCACCGCCGCGAGGCTGTCGAAAGGCGTCACCAGGATCACGCCGGACAGCCGCCGCTCCGCGGCGAGCCGCACCGCCGCCCCGCTGCCGAGGCTGCGGCCGAAGGCGAAGATCTGCGCCGGCCTGATCTCCTGCAGCGCGTAGTCGTGCCACTTGAGCGCGTCGGCGGCGATCGAAGCGGCGGACGGAGATCCCTCGCTCGCGCCGTACCCCCGATAGCTCACGAGCAGCCAGCCCACCCGCGGCGCCTGAGTGCGCGCGTCGTCGATCATCCAGGACACGTCCTCCGCGTTGCCGCCGAAGTACAGGATGAGCGGCGCGCCGGCCGGCGCCTTCAGGTGCCAGGCGTGCAGCCGGTAGCCGTCCGACTCGATGAATACCTCTTCCACCGTCGGATGCCGCTTACGGATCTCCGCGCGCTGGGTCTCATGTAGCGGATAAGGATGGAACAGCAGCCGGTCCTGCAGCAGGTAGACCACCAGCGCCAGGCCGATGGCGACCGCGACGGCGATCTTCCCGGCCGAAAGGAGCAGATCCATCGGCCGGGAGCGCCGGCGGGCGTCAGGACTTGTGATAAAGCTCGGCGCCCTTCTTCACGAACTCCACCGACTTTTCCTTCATGCCGCTCTCGACGTAATCGCGCACGTCCTGCGTGATCTTCATCGAGCAGAAGTGCGGCCCGCACATCGAGCAGAAGTGCGCCACCTTCATCGAGTCTTTCGGCAGCGTCTCGTCGTGGAAGTCCTTCGCCGTGTCCGGGTCGAGGCCGAGGTTGAACTGGTCCTCCCAGCGAAACTCGAAGCGCGCCTTGGAAATGGCGTTGTCGCGGATCTGCGCGCCGGGATGGCCCTTGGCGAGGTCGGCGGCGTGGGCGGCGATCTTGTACGCCATGATGCCGTCCTTGACGTCCTTCTTGTTCGGCAGGCCGAGGTGCTCCTTCGGCGTGACATAGCAAAGCATCGCGGTGCCGTACCAGCCGATCTGCGCCGCGCCGATGGCGCTCGTGATGTGGTCGTAGCCGGGGGCGATGTCGGTGGTCAAGGGTCCCAGCGTGTAGAAGGGCGCCTCGTGGCACTCCTTCAGCTGGATGTCCATGTTCTCCTTGATGAGCTGCATGGGCACGTGGCCGGGGCCCTCGATCATCACCTGCACGTCGTGCTTCCAGGCGATCTTCGTCAGTTCGCCCAGCGTCCTTAGCTCGGAAAGCTGCGCTTCGTCGTTGGCGTCGTACCCCGATCCCGGACGCAGGCCGTCGCCAAGCGAGAACGAAACGTCGTACGCCTTCATGATTTGGCAGATTTCCTCGAAATGCGTGTAGAGGAAGCTCTCCTTGTGGTGCGCGAGGCACCACTTCGCCATGATCGAGCCGCCGCGCGAGACGATGCCGGTCATGCGCTTTGCGGTCATCGGCACATAGCGCAGCAGCACACCGGCGTGGATGGTGAAGTAGTCGACGCCCTGCTCGGCCTGCTCGATCAGCGTGTCGCGGTAGATTTCCCAGGTCAGGTCTTCCGCCTTGCCGTCGACCTTCTCCAGCGCCTGGTAGATCGGCACGGTGCCGATCGGCACCGGCGAGTTGCGGATGATCCACTCGCGCGTCTCGTGGATGTGCTTGCCGGTGGAAAGGTCCATCACCGTGTCGCCGCCCCAGCGGATCGACCAGGTCATCTTCTCCACTTCCTCGCCGATGCCCGAGGAGACCGCGGAGTTGCCGATGTTGGCGTTGATCTTCACCAGGAAATTGCGGCCGATGATCATCGGCTCGCTCTCCGGGTGGTTGATGTTCGCCGGGATGATGGCTCTGCCCCGCGCGACTTCGCTTCTTACGAACTCAGGGGTAATCCGGTCGGGAATCGCCGCGCCAAAAGATTGACCCTTGTGTTGAGTCAAAAGCAATTCCAGCATCTTCTCGCCGGTCTTGCCGGTCGCCTTCAGGCTCTCGATGTAGGCTTCGCGCTGGAGGTTCTCGCGCACGGCGATGAATTCCATCTCCGGCGTGATGATTCCCTTCCTCGCGTAGTGCATCTGAGTGACGTTGCTGTTGCCTTTCCGCGGCTTCCGATGAAGGTCAAAGCGAAGCTCCGCGAGCTCGGGATCAGCGAGCCTTTCCTTCCCGTACGCCGAACTCGGGCCGCCGAGGATCTCGACATCCCCTCGGCCGAGAATCCACGGGTCCCGCAACGCCGGCAGGCCGGAGCGGATATCGATCTTGATCGCCGGATCGGTATAGGGGCCGGAGCAGTCGTAGACATAGATCGGCGGGTTCTTCTCGCCGCCGAACATGCTCGGCGTATCGGCCTGGCTCACCTCGCGCATAGGCACCTTGAGGTCGCCGACATACACCTTCTTTGAATTGGGCAGCGGCTTGATCGCTGCGTCGTCGACGTGAGCGGTAGCGGCGAGGAACTTGGGATTGGCGTTCATGGCGTTTTCCTACGGCGGAATGACCCGCATCAGGTTCTGAGGGACTGTCTCACCCGCGTGGCCCCACGCGAGACCCCTAACGCAAGGCTCCGATTATAATCCCCGCTCTCGCCGAATGAACCCAGAACAAGCCCGCCACAACATGGTCGAGCAGCAGATCCGCACCTGGGAGGTGCTGGATCAGGAAGTGCTCGACCTGCTCTATCTCGTGCCGCGCGAGGAGTTCGTGCTGCCGCAGCACCGCGATCTCGCCTTTTCCGACCTCGAGCTGCCGATCGGGGAAGGAGAGAAGATGTGGACGCCGAAGCTCGAGGCGCGCGTGCTGCAGGAGCTCGCGCCGAAGAAGCACGACAACGTGCTCGAGGTCGGCACCGGCAGCGGCTACCTCACCGAGCTGCTCGCGCACCGCGCCGGGCATGTCCACAGCGTCGAGATCAACCCGAAGCTGGCCGAGCTCGGCCGCCGGAACCTCTCGCGCCACGGCGCCGACAACATCACCCTGCACTTCGGCGACGGCGCGCGCGGCTGGCCGCGCCACGCGCCTTACGACGTGATCGTGCTCACCGGCTCGACGCCGGTGCTGCCGCGCGCCCTCGCCGACAGCCTCGCCCCGGGCGGGCGCCTGTTCGCCGTGGCGGGCGAGGCGCCGGCGATGTCCGCACGCCTGGTCACCTGGGCGGCGCCCGGCGCCTGCCATGCCACGGACCTGTTCGAGACCGTGATCGCGCCCCTCGTGAACGCGGAGCGTCCGCCGCGATTCCGGTTTTGACATGAAACAGATCGCCCCCGCCGAGCTGGCGAGCTGGCTCGGCGACCCGGCTCGCGCGAAGCCGCTGCTGCTCGACGTGCGCGAGCCCTGGGAGTTCCAGACCTGCCGCATCGACGAGTCGCGCCTGGTGCCGATGGGGGAAGTGCCGGCGCGCAAGGAAGAGCTCGACGCCGATGCCGACATCGTGGTGATCTGCCATCACGGCGGCCGCAGCCTGCAGGTGGCGATGTTCCTCGAGAAGAACGGCTTCGGCAAAATCCACAACCTCGCCGGCGGCGTCGACGCCTGGGCGCGCACCGTCGACCGCGCGATGCCGGTCTACTGATGAAGCGCGTCCGCTTCGCCGTCTTCGCGCTTGCCGCCTGCGCGCAGCCGGCCGCCGCCGAGGACCTGCTGCAGGTGTTCCGCGACGCGCAGCGCTACGACGCCACTTTCTCGGCGGCGCGCAATTCCCTCGCCGCAGGGCGCGAGCGGCTGCCGCAGGGACGCGCGCTGCTGCTGCCGACGCTCAACCTGTCGGCGAGCGCGACGCGCTCGCGCATCAACCTGAGTTCGTACAACGAAGCAGCCTCGCCGAGCTTCATCCGCAATCCCGACGCCGCCGGCTACACCCTGACCCTGACGCAGCCGATCTTCCGGGCGCAGAATCTCATGCAGTACGAGCAAAGCGAATACCAGGTGCGGCAGGCCGAGGCGACGTTCGGGCAGGCGGCGCAGGACCTCATCGTGCGCGTCGCCCAGGCCTACTTCGACGTCCTGGGGCAGTACGACACGCTGCTGCTGGTGCGCGCGCAGAAGGCGGCCACCTCCGAGCAGCTCGCGCAAGCGAAGCGCAACTTCGAGGTCGGCACCGCGACCATCACCGACACGCACGAGGCGCAGGCGCGCTACGACCTCATCAACGCGCAGGAGATCGCCGCGCTGAACGACCTGCAGGCGCGCCGCCGGCAGCTGGAGCTGATCACCGGCAAGGAATACACCGAGCTGAAGCAGCTGCGCGGCGACGTCAAGCTCAGCCCGCCGAACCCGGACAACCCCGACACCTGGGCCGACCTCGCCGAGAAGCAGAGCTACACCGTGCTGATCCAGGATGCCGCCGCCCAGGTCGCCGCGCTCGAGGCTAGACGCGCTTCGGCCGGCCACCTGCCGACCCTCGACTTCGTCGCGACCTACGGCCAGAACAACCAGACCTCCACGCTCACCAACCCTATAGGCAACGATACGTACTCCTCGAGCGTCGGCGTGCAGCTCGGTTTGCCGATCTTCCAGGGCGGCAGCGTCAGCTCGCGCGAGCGCGAGGCGGCGGCGCTCTACCAGCGCGCGCGCGACGATCTCGACAACGCCAAGCGCACCGCGTTGCTCACGGCGCGCCAGCTTTATCTCTCGACCCTCAACGGCATCACCCAGGTGTCGGCGCTCGAGCAGGCCAAGATATCCTCGCAGAGCGCGCTCGACTCGAACAAGCTCGGTTACGAGGTCGGCATCCGCATCAACATCGACGTGCTGAACGCTCAGCAGCAGCTCTACTCCACCGTGCGCGACCTGGCGCTCGCGCGCTACAACACCATCCTCAACAATCTCAAGCTCAAGCAAGCCGCGGGCACGCTGCGCGAAGAGGACCTGGAAGAGGTCAACCGCGTCCTGACAGTAGCCGTCGGCAGGTAGCCAGGTGCCGCGCAGTCGCGCCGCGGTGCGCTTCGCATAGCCGCCTTCCCGCCGCCGCCATCTCGGCGCGGCGCGCCGGGTCTGCCAGCAGCCGCATCGCCTCGCTCACCGCCGCCGCCGCATCCGGCGCCTGCACCGCTGCGCGCGCCTTGAGCGCGAGCCGCGTCGCCTCCGCGAAGTTGAACATGCTCGGGCCGGTCACCACCGGCGCGCCGGCGGCGAGCGCCTCGATCAGGTTCTGCCCGCCGAGCGGCTGGAAAGAGCCGCCGATCACCGCCACGTCGCACGCGGCGTAGTAGAACGCCATCTCGCCCATCGTGTCGCCGAGGTAGACGCGCGTCGCCGCGTCGGGCACCGGCTGCGCGCTGCGCCGCGCCTGCGCGAATTGCGCGACCTCGTCGAACCGGCGCGGGTGGCGCGGGACGACCACGATCAGCGGCAGAGAATCCCGCGGCTGGTTGATTTCATGAAACAGCAAGGCTTCTTCGCCTTCGCGCGTGCTCGCGAGCAGCAGCACCGGCCGGGCGAGCTTCTCGCGCCAGGCGCGCCCGGCGGCGAGCTGCGACGGATCGAGCGTGGCGTCGAACTTCAGGTTGCCTGTCACCTCGACGTTGCGCGCGCCCAGCGCGCGCAGGCGCTGCGCGTCGTCTTCGCTCTGGGCGCAGACGCGGCTGAGCCGCGCCAGCGTCTCGCGCGTGAACGCGGGCCACGCCGCGTAGCGACGCGCGGACTTCTCGGACATGCGCGCATTTGCGAGCAACACGGGCACACCGCGCTGCGAGCAGCCCGCGAGCAGGTTGGGCCACAGCTCCGTTTCCATCAGCACCGCGAGCCGCGGCCGCCAGTGCGCGAGGAAGGCGTCCACCGCGCCGGGCAGGTCGTAAGGCACGTAAGCGACGAGCGCTTCCTCGCCGTGGATCTGCTTCAGTGTGTCGCGGCCCGCCGCGGTCATGCAGGTGAACAGGATGGCGTGGTCCGGCACGGCGTCGCGCAGCGCCTGGACGAGCGGCGCCGCGGCACGCGCCTCGCCCACCGATACCGCGTGCAGCCAGATCACCTTCGACGGTGCCGGCGTCGCGTAGCGGCCGAAGCGCTCGCCGATCGCCTGGCGATAACCCGGCTCGCGCCGGCCGCGCCACCACAGGCGCGCGAGGATCAGCGGCACCGCCGCGCGCAGCAGCCAGGTGTAGAGGCGCCTCACCGGAGGTAGAACGGCCTCAAAGCAGTTCCGCCGCGGCCGCGATCACCTCGGCGGCCGCAGGCGGCGCGCCCACGCCGCCGCAGAACGCGGTGCGCCCGGAGCCGACGGGTTGCGCGTCGAGCGGCTCCGAATCGCAGAAGATGCCGAGCACCGGCACGCGCAGCGCCGCCGCGAGGTGCATCAGGCCGGTGTCGACGCCGATCACCGCGCGCGCATGGCCGATGAGGCCACAGGCCTCGCCGATCGTCAGGCGCGGCGGCACGACGGCGCGGGGAATCGACGCAGCGAGGCGCCCGGCGCGAGCGCGCTCGCTCTCGTCGCCCCAGGGAAGCACACAGATGAGGCCGCGGCCGGCAAGAAAGCGCCCGAGCTCGATCCACGCCTCCTCGCGCCAGAGCTTCGCCGCGCGAGCCGTGGAATGCAGCAGCACGCAGTAGGCCTGCGGCGGCGCGGCGGCGGGCCGCGGCGGCGCGCCGATGCCGTAGTCGAGGACGCCCGGCGCATAGCCGAGTGCGCGCGCAGCTACGCTGCGGTAGCGCTCGACCTTGTGGTCGGCGGGCCCGAATTCGTAACGCGTGTCATAGAGGCACGCCGCGAGCGGCTCGCGGGCCGTGCGTCGGCCGAAGCCATAGACCGGCCCGCGCGCAAGCCATGCGACCACGGCGCTCTTGAGCAGGCCTTGTGTATCGAGGATCGCGTCGTAGGCATGCTCGCGCAGCTCCCCACGAAACGCGGCGGCTTCGCGCCACGCGGCCGCGCCGGGGCCGCGCCGCCAGCGCCGCAGCGCGAATGGCATGACGCGCGTCACGCCCGGATGCAGGCGCGCGAGCGGAACATAGGCTTCCTCGACGACCCAGTCGAGCGCCACGCCGGGCAGCGCCCGGCGCAGATCGGTGACGGCGGGAAAGGTGTGGATGACGTCGCCCAGCGAGGACAGCCGGATGAGCAGTATCCGCTTCACCGCGTTAGAATGGTCCGCTGGTCACGCCCGGCGGATTTTATAAGAGAACCGAGTTGCCTACGCGCGCACCGCTCTCCGCCGTCATCATCACGCGCAACGCCGCGCGCGTGCTCCCCGCCTGCCTCGAGAGCGTCGCCTTCGCCGAGGACACCGTGGTGGTCGACTCCGGCTCGACCGACGAGACGCGCAGCCTCGCCGCCGCGCGCGGCGCGCGCGTCATCGAGCGCGAATGGCTCGGCTACGGCCGGCAGAAGCAGTTCGCCGTCGAGCAGGCGAAGCACGACTGGGTGCTGTGCATCGATTCCGACGAGCGCGTCTCGCCCGAGCTGGCGGCGGGCATCCAGGCGGCGCTCGCCGCGCCGGCCACGCCCGTCTTCCGCATGCCGCGGCGCAACCGCTTCCTCGGCCGCTGGCTCTCGCACGGCGAGGGCTATCCGGACTGGAGCCCGCGGCTCTTCAACCGGCTGAACGCGCGCTGGAGCGAGGACCTGGTTCACGAGAAGGTGCTCTACGCGGTGACGCCGGGCACGCTGCGCGGCGACCTGATGCACGACTCCTTCGACGACATCGGCAGCTACCTCGACCGGCAGAACCGCTACACCACGCTCGCCGCGCGCCAGGCGTACGAGCTCGGCCGCAGCGCGAGCCCGCTGCACCTCGTGGCCTCGCCGCTGGTGCGCTTCCTCAAGTTCTACATCCTGCGCCTGGGCTTCCTCGACGGCGTGCCGGGCCTGCTGCACATCTCGATCGGCTGCATGAACAGCTACATGAAGTACGCCAAGCTGATCGAGCTGCGCAAGGCCGAGCAGCAGTGAAGCGCGCCGGCAAGCCGGGCAGCGTCCTCGTCACCGGCGCCGCCGGCTTCATCGGCATGCACTGCGCGCAGCGGCTGCTCGCGCGCGGCGACCGGGTGATCGGCGTCGACAACCTTTCCGACTACTACTCGGTGAAGCTCAAGCGCGACCGCCTGGCGCGGCTGAAGCACAAGAATTTCAAGTTTTACAAGGTTGACATCTCGGACGCACGCGCTCTCGACCAAATATTCAAGAGAGAAAAACCCCAAAGCGTGCTGCATCTGGCGGCACAGGCCGGCGTGCGCTATTCCCTCGTCAATCCGGCGGCGTACGTGCAGTCGAACCTGGTCGGCGTCGCCAATCTCCTCGAGTGCTGCCGCGCGCGGCCGCCGCGCCACCTCGTCTTCGCGTCGAGCTCGAGCGTCTACGGCGCGAACCCGAAGCTGCCGTGGTCGGAGACGCACGACGTCGACCGGCCGATCAGCTTCTACGCCGCGACGAAGAAATCGAACGAGCTGATGGCGCACGTCTACAGCCACCTGTTCGGGCTGCCGGTGACCGGGCTGCGCTATTTCACTGTCTACGGGCCGTGGGGCCGGCCCGACATGTCGCCGGTGCTCTTCGCGCAGGCGATCATGAAAGGCAAGCCGATCGAGGTGTTCAACCGCGGCGACATGCAGCGCGACTTCACTTACGTCGACGACATCGTCGAAGGCACGCTGCGCGTGCTCGACAAGCCGGCCCCGTTCGCGATCTACAACATCGGCAATCACACGCCCGTCGCCCTGCCCGACTACATCCATACGCTCGAGCGCGCCCTGGGGAAAAAAGCGAAGCTCAAGATGCTGCCGATGCAGCCCGGCGACGTGAAGGCGACCTACGCCGATACGCGAGCGCTGAAGCAGCTGGTCGGCTTCGCGCCCTCGACGCCGCTGCAGGCCGGGCTCGAGCGCTTCGCCGCGTGGTTCAAGGAATACTACGGCTACAAATGATCCGCTCAGCCGAGCTGATCGCCTTTCACGACGGCGCCGCGGCGCGGCCGGGCGGCGCGCTGTGGGACGCGGTGGAGACGAACCATCGCGAGAACCGCAGCTTGTGGGATGAGGAAGACCTCGCCCGCCGCCGCAACGTGCCGGACTCGGAGATCGCCAAGAACAAGCGCGCCATCGACGGCTTCAACCAGAAGCGCAACGACGCGACCGAGCGTATCGACGAATTGCTTTTGAAAGAACTCGAAGGAAAGGGAAAAAGTGGTGCGCGCCTGAATTCCGAGACCGCCGGCGCGATGGTCGACCGACTCTCCATCCTCTCGCTCAAGATCCGCGCCATGCGGCTGCAGACCGAGCGCACCGACGTCGATCAGGCGCACATCGAAACCTGCCGCCAGCGCCTCGCGCGCCTCGCCGAGCAGCGCGGCGACCTCGCCGGCTGCCTCGACCGCCTGCTCGCCGAGGCGGCGCGCGGCGAGAGCACCTTCAAGGTCTACCGCCAGTACAAGATGTACAACGATCCGAAGC